>NZ_DASZJJ010000140.1:0-48289 GCF_035948235.1 Paraburkholderia sp.
CGACAGTGCGCTTGCCGAGTTTGCCTGCATCGAAACTATCGCCCTCCTTGCCGGTGATGGTGCCCGAAGCGAGATTCGCGGCGGCGTAAGCGGCCAGATAGCCCAGTGCACCCGGATCCCACAACTGGAACGCCTTGACCGTGCCGTTCTTCACGAAGGCGCGCATCTGGTTAGGCGTGCCCAGACCCGTGACGGCCACCTTGCCCTTGCTCGACGACGACGAGATATAACGCGCCGCCGCCGCGATGCCTACCGAAGTCGGCGCGACGATGGCCTTCAGGTTCGGATACGCCTGCAGCAGACCTTGCGTTTCGACGAAGGACTTCTGGTCGTCGTCGTTGCCGTAGGCGATCTTCACGAGCTTCATCTTCGCGTATTCAGGCTTCTTCAGTTCCTCCTGCATCCACTTGATCCAGGTGTTCTGATTGGTCGCGTTAGGCGTGGCCGAGAGAATCGCGAACTCGCCTTCGTTGTTCATCAGCTTCGCCACCAGTTGAATCTGGCCGCGCCCGATGCTTTCGGCGTTGGCCTGATTCACGAAGATCTGGCGGCCATCGGGGGCCGTGTCCGAATCGAAGGTGACAACCTTGATGCCCTGTGCCATCGCACGTTTCAGATACGGCACGAGCGCGTTCGCGTCATTGGCTGCGATCACGATGGCGTCCTGATGCTGCGTGGTGAGCGTATTGATGTACGACACCTGCGAGGACGCGCCCGCATCCGACGGCCCGACCACCTTGCCGTCGCCCTTGAATTCCTTGATGGCGTCCATGCCGCCGTTATCGGCGATCACTTCGTAGGGGTTGTTGATCTGCTTGGGCACGAAGGCGATTTTCAGGCCTTCCTTGATGCCCGCGGCGTGCGCGGACAAGCCCGCGCCCAACAGCATGGCGCATAGCAGCGCCGTGCATGCGTGACGGACTGGCTTCATCATGAACGTGTCTCCTCGATGAGGGCCCGGCGTAGGCGCCGGGCAGATTAACGGCTTACTGCCTTTTTTCCCGCTTTTTACCGCTTCTTTCTTTTTCGACTGCGTTTTCAGCTTGCCGCGCGCGCAATCGCACGCCGGTCGCGCAGCGTGCGCCAACGCGCCGCGAGATTGGGAATCAGCACCGAGGCGAGCAGCAACGCGCCCGTCACGATGGTGAGCGTTTCGCTCGATACGTCCGCGAGCGTGAGCGCGTTCTTGAGCACGCCCACAATCAGCAGCGACAGCAGCACGCCATACATCGAGCCGCGTCCGCCAAAGATACTCACACCGCCAAACAGCACCGCCGCGATCACCGACAGCTCGAAGCCCTCGCCGTTATCGCCACGCGCGCTGGTGAAACGCAGCGTATAAACGATGCCCGCCAGCGCGCTCATCACACCCGAAAGTACGAACAGCCGCAGTTTGACGCGCGCGACGTCAATACCCGAGAAAGACGCCGCCGTGCTATTCGCGCCGATCGCATAGAGGCTGCGGCCGAAGGCGGTGGCCTGCAGCAGCAGCGTAAAGACCACGGCGCAAGCGGCCACGATCAGGAACGGCAGCGGAATAAAGGTGCTGCCCAGATTGCTCATGCCGAACAGCGTGTAGGCGGGCGGAAAATCGGCGATGGCCTGGTCGCCCAGCAGCACATAAGCCAGGCCGCGAAACAGCGCAAGCGTGCCGATGGTGACCGCGAGCGACGGCAGATTGAGTTTGACGATCACGAGGCCATTGAAGAGGCCCGCCAGGCCGCCCGCCACGACCACCAGCGCCATTGCCAGCGGCATCGGCACGCCCATGTGCCAGAGCACGCCCAGCAGTGCGCTCGACGCGCCCAGCACGGAAGCCACGGACAGGTCGATTTCGGCGGCGACGATGATGAGCGTCATCGGCAAGGCCATCAGCGCGACTTCGGTGAGATCGGCCAGTATGTTGCTCAGATTCGCGCCGCTGAGAAACACGTTGGACAGCACGCGCCCCACCACCAGCGAGAGCACCAGTATCACCACCAGCAGCGACTCCCAGGTCAGAGGCAGGCCAGCGCGGCGGGTCAGCAAAGCGGAGTCGGGTTTAGCCATGATCGCGTTTCCTCATCATGCGTTTGGCGACGGAACGGGCCAGCAGCGTGTCGGCGGTAATGGCCGCGACGATCAGCGCGCCTTGAATGGCCTGTTCCCAGAACGGCGAGACGTGCAGCACCACCAGCGCGATGCTGATGACGCCGAGCACCAGCGCACCCAGCGTCGCGCCCAGGATCGTGCCCACGCCGCCCGTGATGGCCACGCTGCCCACCACGGCCGCGGCCACCACCTGAAGCTCGATGCCCTTCGCGGTGCTGGCGTCGACGGTGCCGAAGCGCGCGAGCCACAGCGCGCCCGCCAGTCCCGCGATGGCCCCGCTGATGACGAAACCCATCGCCACGCGGCGCTCGACGTTGATACCGGCCAGACGCGCCGCTTCGGGATTGGAGCCGATCGCGTAGTATTCGCGGCCCGGACGGAACTGCTTCAGATACACCGAGAGCGCGGCAAGCAGCACGATTGCGATCAGCGCGAGCACCGGCACGCCTAGCAACGTACCGGTCGCAAGATGCGAGAACGCGTCAGGCAGGCTCGTGGCGTTGATCTGTCCGCCATGCACCCACGCATAATCAGCACCCCGAAATATATACAAAGTGGATAGCGTAGCGACCAGCGAAGGCACGCGCCCCACCGCCACCAGCAGCGCGTTGATCGACCCGGCCACCATGCCGATCGCCAGTCCCGCCGCGAGCGCCACGATCACCGGCATATGCGGAAACGCCACGTAAAGACTGCCGACCGCATACGCGCTGATGCCGACCGTCGAGCCAATCGACAGATCGATGTGCCGCATCAGGATCACGATCGTCATGCCCGCCGTAAGCAGGCTCACAATCGACACATTGAGCAGCACGTCGCGCAGATTCTGCAGATTGAGGAACTGCGGCCTGGCCAGCGCCGTGCCGCCGACGATCAGCAGCAGCACCACGAACAGCGTGGTCTCGCGGCTTTTCGCGAGAGTCTGCGCGAGCGCCGCACCGCGCCGCGGCGCGCGTGGCTCGCCGCCGTGCAGGGAATGCGGAGAAGTGGATTGACCCATCATGCTGCGTTCCCCAGGTGAATGTTGGCCTGACCGAGCGCGGCGCTCATGATGCGCTCCTCGTCGGCGTCGGCGCGGGCGATATCGGCGGTAATGCGGCCTTCGTGCATCACCAGCACGCGATCGGCCATGCCCAGCACTTCGGGCAATTCGCTTGAAATCATCAGCACCGCCATGCCTTCGCGCACCAGTTCGGCGAGTGCGCCGTAGACTTCCGCTTTCGCGCCCACGTCGATACCGCGCGTGGGCTCGTCGATGATGAGCACCTTCGGCCCCGTTGCGAGCCACTTGCCCAGCACCACCTTCTGCTGGTTGCCGCCCGAGAGCGTGCCGACCGGCGCGTTCAGGTCGCCCGCCTTCAGACGCAGGCGCGTGCCCCATTGCCCCGCAAGCTCGACCTCGCGTCCCGCCGAAATCAGCCCGAAGCGCACCAGCCGGCCCAGCACCGTGAGCGATGCGTTGCGCGCGATGCTTAATTCGAGCGCCAGGCCCTGCTGGCGACGATCCTCGGGCACCAGCGCGAGACCCGCCTTCACGGCGCGCGCGGGACGCCCCATCGCCAGCGCCTTGCCCGCGATCTGCACCTGGCCCGCGTCACACGGATCGATACCGAAGATCGCGCGCGCCACTTCGCTGCGGCCCGCGCCCACCAGCCCTGCGAGCGCGACGATCTCGCCCGCGCGCACATCAAAGGCAATGTCCTTGAACACGCCGCGCCGCGTGAGGCCGCGCACGCGCAGCATCACTTCACCGGGCGCGACATCGGCTTTCGGGTAGAAGGTGGCGAGATCGCGCCCGACCATGCGCGCGACGATCTCCTGGGTCGTAAGCGCCGCCGTGGGCGCGTCGAACACCTTCGCGCCATCGCGCATGATGGTGACGTGCTGCGTGAGCGCGAACACTTCCTCCAGACGGTGCGTGATGAAGAGAATGGCCACGCCTTGATCGCGCAGCTTGCGCGCGATTCCGAAGAGCCGCTCGACCTCGGGCAGCGAAAGCGCCGCCGTCGGCTCGTCCATGATGAGCACGTTGGCGTTGAGCGAGAGCGCCTTGGCAATTTCGATCACCTGCTGATCCGCAATCGACAGCCCGCGCACCAGCCGCTCAGGCTTCAGATCGACGCCCAGCGAAGCGAGCAGCGCCGCCACGTCGCGATGCATCGCGTCGTAGTCGATGCGACCCAGCCGGTCCACGGGCTGACGGCCCATGAAAATGTTCTCGGCAATCGAGAGATCGAAGAATAAAGTGGGTTCCTGATAGATCACCGCGATGCCCGCATCGCGCGCCTGCGCGGGCGTGGCGAACTGTTGCGCGTTGCCATCGATCAGCAGTTCGCCGCCATCGGGACGATGCACCCCCGCGAGGATCTTCACGAGCGTCGATTTACCTGCGCCGTTCTCGCCCAGCAGCGCATGCACCTCGCCGGGCATGAGCACGAGCGTGCCGTCCACCAGCGCTCGCACGCGCCCGAACGCCTTGCTGGCCCGTCTTAGCTCCAGACGCGGTACGCCCTGGGCTATGGTTTTCGATTCCACGCATGTCTCCTGATTCGTTGCGCCCGCAATCTTTCTGTACGACGTGTCTGGGCGCTGGATCGCTAGATACGGTAAATGCGTTCGGCGTTGCTGCGAAAGAGCGCCGTGCGCTCGCTTTCGCTGGCATCGCTAACGATGGCGGCATAGGCCCGCCACAGCTCGGCATAACCGCCGAACTGCCGGTCCACCGGAAAATTCGACGCGAACATGGCGCGCTCAACGCCAAAGGCATCGATCGTTTCGAGTACATAGGGACGCAGGCTTTCCACCGTCCATTGGTGATCGAACATGGCCAGGCCGCTGATCTTTACCGACACATTCGGGCAGGCGGCGAGCACGCGCAGACCCTCGCGCCACGTGCGCCAGCCCTGCGCGCTATTGCGGTCCACGAACATGCCCGCGTGATTGACGATGAGCGGCACGCCCGGATGCGCGCGCGCCAGCGCGGCGGCCTCTTCCATCTGCGCCGGATAAAGTTGCAGATCGAACGACAGCCCATGCTGTTCAAGCAGCGCGAAGTGCTTGCGCCATGCCGCCTCGCGCATATAGTGGCGGCCCACATAGTCATAGAGCGGATTCGCGTGCACATTAAGAATCTGCCGGATGCCGCGCGTGCGGCCGAACGCAGCGTGCGCCGCGAGAATTTCCGGCGCATTCGGCGCGCTCAGATCGGCGGCGGCGACAATCGCATTGGGCAGACCCTTGCCCGCATCGGCGATCGATTCGAGCCAGCGCGTCTCCTCCACCGGATCGGCCGGATCGTGATTCGCTTCCACGTGCACGACCTTGAGCACCTGGATATCGCCCGCTTCGCGCAGCAGATCGTCAGGTAAATAGTTGTGCTTGAGATCGCGCGCATCGCCCACGAAGGACGTGCCCGGGTTCGCAAGCCAGGGATAATGATGCGTATCCAGATCCCAGAAGTGAACGTGCGGATCGACCACCTGCATGGCGTGCTCCTCGTGGCGAATCATGGCAAATGAAAAACCGGCACCAGCGGCTGCGCCACGGGCACGTTGCCCTCGCCGGTCGCCATGATGTCGGCCATGTAATCCCACCATTTGCGCATGATGGCCGTCTCGGGCAGGCGGTCCATGGTGTGACCGGCGCGCCGCTTGAGCACCGCAAAGAGCGCGTGGGTGCTTTCGTCGAGAAAGATCCAGTAATCGCTCACGCCCGCGTCGTGCAGCGCATCGGCGAGTTCGGGCCAGATTTCGCGGTGACGCCGCTCGTATTCGTCCCGTTTGCCGGGGTCGAGCTGCATGCGAAACGCAACTGTTTCCATGATCGTGTCTCCATCCAGCCTTGTTGCTGCGTTTTTCTGGCGTGCGGTTCGAGTCGCGGGCTTAGCGTTTGCCCTAACTTCCGCGCGCGTTTTCACTTGGTCTTGCAGCGATTCGAACGACTATAATTCCCGCATCGATAGCCAACCAATCCGTAGTTGGGATCGGGCGATACACAAACCGGATCGCAGGACTCATGAACCATCAGACCGCCGTCGTTTCGCTCGTCAATCGTCTCAAGTTCAAGCACCTCGCCCTGCTCGTCGCGCTCGACGACGCCCGCAATGTCCATCAGGCCGCCGACGCCATCAACGTCGCGCAACCCAGCGCGAGCCGCATGCTCAGCGATATCGAAGAGGCCTTCGGCTTTCGCCTGTTCGAGCGTAACGCGCGCGGCATGCAGCCCACGGCGCTGGGCGTCGTCACGCTGGCTTACGCCCGCCGCGCGCTCTCCGACCTCACCCGCTTCGCCGACGATCTCGACGTCAAGCGGCGCGGCGGCCACGGCCAGCTCACCGTGGGCGCGATCATGGGCGCCGCGCCCGATCTGCTCGCCCAGGCCGTCGCCACGCTCAAGACCGAGCGGCCGCTGCTGCACGTGCGCATCCTCGGCGAAACCAGCGATCAGGTCGTGCAACTGCTGCATCGCCGCGATGTCGATCTCGCCCTCGGCCGCCTGACCACGCCGCTGCAGCACAACGATTTCAACTTCGAGCCGCTGGCGCGCGAAACACTCGTGCTGGTGGTGCGCGCGCGTCATCCGCTGGCGCGCCGCGAACAGGTCACGCTGCCCGAACTGATGGACTGGCCGTGGGTCGCGCAGCCCATCACCAGCCCCGCGCGCGAACTCTTCGAAGGCGAACTCGCGCGCGCCGGTCTTGCCACGCCGATGAACCTCACGGAGTCGGCCTCCATCTTCGCCACGCTGCAACTGCTCGAAAGCTTCGACGCCGTGGCGATGCTGCCCGAGTCGGTGGTGCGCGATCATGTGCGCGGCAAGCTTCTGACCGTGCTGCCGCTCGAAATCGGCAAAAGCCTGCCGGGCTTTGGCGTGCTCACGCGCAAGGGCGAAGCGCTCGCGGAACCCGCCGAGCATTTCGTCGGCTTGCTGCGCCGCTTTTCGCAGCCCTTCAAGCCCGACGAAGCGGTACGCGATATGAGGCTCGCCACGCATTCGTGAGTCCTTATCGATTCACTGAAGATTGACGAACAGGCCGCCGTCCACCAGCAGCGCCGCGCCCGTCACATAACGCGCGCGGTCCGAGGCGAGAAAAACCACGCAGTCGGCCACATCTTCCGGCGCGCCCAGCCGCCCCAGCGGAATGCGCTTTTCGAAGTACGCGCGCTTTTCTGCGTCGGCGAGATCTTCGGCGTTCAGATCGGTGGCGATGGTGCCCGGCATCACCGAATTGCAACGGATACCGTACGGCCCCAGCGCGATCGCGCACGACTGCATCAGCGAATGGACGCCGGCCTTGGTGGGCGTGTAGTGCGTCTGCATACCGCCGCCCACGAGCGCGCTGATCGAACTGGTGGCAACGATCGCCCCGCCCGTGCCCTGCTCCTTCATCTGCCGCGCCACGGCCTGCGTGACATAGAACGCACCGTTCAGATTCACGCCGATGGTGCGTTCGAGCACGGCCGGCGGCATATCCAGGAACGAGTGGAACGGACAGATGCCCGCGTTGCTCGCCAGCACATCGACGTGGCCGAAATGTTCGACGGTCTGCCGCACGAGATCGACGCCCGTTTGCGGCGCGGCCACATTGCCTTCGACGGCAATCGCGCGTCGCCCCAGCCGCTCGATCTCGTCGAGCACTTCGCCAATCGCCGAGCGCCGGCCATACGAGGCGTCGTTATCGCCCCAGTAGTTGATCGCGACGTCCGCGCCTTCGCGCGCGCTCGCAATCGCAATGGCGCGCCCAATGCCGCGCGATCCGCCAGTGACGATCACCACCTTGTCCTTGAGCAGCACGATGCTTTCTCCCGCTTAGTGTTGGTAAGGACGCGAAAGTTTGCAGTCCGGATTCAGCCGCACGCCAAAGCCCGGCGTATCCGGCACCTTCATGCGGCCCTTCACCGGCACCGGTTCGTCGAGCAGCAAGGGCGTGAACATCGGCACCACCTGATCGGCCTTGGGCGCCATCATCAGGAATTCGGCAAACGGCGAGTTGTGGCGCGTGACCACGAAGTGATAGCTGTACACGGACGAACCGTGTGGCACGACCAGGGTGTTGTGCGCGTCGGCGAGCGCGGAAATCTTGATGAGTTCCGTCATGCCGCCGCACCAGTTGACGTCGGGCTGGATCAGATCGCAGCAGCCCATTTCCAGCAGCATGCGAAAGCCCCAGCGCGTGGCTTCGTGCTCGCCCGTCGAGACCATCATGCCGCGCGGCACGTTGCGGCGCAGTTCGGCGTAGCCCCAGTAATCGTCGGGCGGCAGGCATTCCTCGATCCACTTCAAGCCGTATTCATTGGCGGCTTCGGCCAGACGCGTAGCGTAGCGCACGTCCAGACTCATCCAGCAGTCGTACATGAGCCAGAAGTCGTCGCCCACGCGTTCGCGCATGGTGGCGAGCAGTTCGATGTTCTTTCTGAGGCCCTCCTCACCTTCGGCGGGACCGTGCAGCAAGGGCAGTTTGCCGCCGATAAAGCCCATTTCCTTCGCCAGATCGGGCCGAGCGCCGGTTGCGTAGAACACGAGTTCGTCGCGCACCGGTCCGCCAAGCAGTTGATAGACTGGCTCCTCGCGCAGTTTGCCCAGCAGATCCCAAAGCGCTAGATCCACTCCGGAAATCGTATTGAGCACCACGCCCTTGCGCCCGTAGTAAAGCGTCGAGTAATACATCTGGTCCCAGATCTTTTCCAGATCGGTCACGCGCTGTCCTTCCAGAAAGCGCGCGAGATGCTTTTCAACGATAAATGCGCCGATCTCGCCGCCCGTCGTCACCGCGAAGCCCACGGTGCCGTCGCTCGCCTCCACCTCGACGACAAGCGTGCCCAGCACGTCGATACCGAACGAGCGGCGGCTCTGGCGATACTCGGGATAGCGGGCCATCGGCGTGGAAATATGGTCGTCGATCCAGTGCCCGTCGGCCTGATCGTGATAGTCCGCGCCGCCGCCGCGCACCGTGAAAGCGCGAACGTGTTTGATGGTAGGCATGGCCATGGGTGCTTGCTCCTGAGAGTGAGGTTGCTTGACGCTATGTCGCTATGTCAATTAATCAGGTATGCGATTCAATGTGTTCAATGCACGCCGCCGGTGGGCTGCGCGAACGCATCCGCGCGACGCCCGCTGCCGCGCGGCACGACGATGAAAACGAGCAGCGCCGCCGCGAGGCTGGCAAGGCCCAGTAATTCGAGGCCAGCAGCATGCGAGCCGAAGTGTCGATCGGCGGCGGCGCGCAACAGCGGCGCGAGAAAGCCGCCCAGGCCGCCGAGCGAGTTGATCAAGGCGATGCCGCTGGCCGACGCCACGCCAGCAAGATCGCGCGCCGGAAACGTCCAGAACAGCGGTTGCGCCGCGATAAAGCCGCTGGCTGCGCAGCACAACCCGATCATGGCGACGAGCGGCACGCCCAGATCGCCGGCGATGCCGGACACCGTAATGCCGAGACCCGACAAGACCAGCAGGCCAACAGCCCACACGCGATGACTGCCTGTGCGATCGGCGCGACGCGGCACGAACCACGTCAGCGCGAGCGCGCACAGCCAGGGCACCGCCGCCAGCAACCCGACCTTCAGGCCCACGGCAGCCCCAGCGAGCGACGCCACCTGCTGCGGCAGAAAGAAAATCACGCCATAGACGCTCATCTGGATCAGCGCGTAAATCGCGGCATAAGCCAGCACGCGGCGATCGACCAACGCCGCGAACGCATTGCGCGGGCCGTGTGCGGCGGCCTCGCCCGCATCGACTAGCAGCGCGGCGCTCAGCGCGCGCTGTTCCTCGGCGTCGAGCCAGTGGGCCTGGCCGGGATGGTCCGTCAGATACCAGAAGGCCCAGACGCCCACCAGCGACGCCAGCGCGCCTTCGACGAGAAAGAGCCATTGCCAGCCCGCAAGACCGCCCACGCCATGCATATCGATCAGCAGTCCAGACAATGGGCCACCGAAGATGAAGGCCAGCGGCGCGCCAAAATAGAACACACCAATTGCGCGCGCCCGCGCTGATTGCGGGAACCACTGCGTGAGGTAATAGATGATGCCTGGAAAGAAACCCGCTTCGGCCACGCCGAGCAGAAAGCGCAGCGTATAAAACGAGGTGGGCGTATGCACCCACGCCATCGCCGCCGAAATCAGCCCCCAGGTCACCATGATGCGGCACATCCAGATACGCGCGCCGACGCGATGGAGCAGCAGATTGCTCGGCACCTCGAATACCGCGTAGCCCACGAAAAAGACGCCCGCGCCGAAAGCGAAAGCGGCGTCGGACAGACCCGTATCGTGTTGCAGCGCCTTCTGCGCGAAGCCGATGTTCGCGCGATCCAGGAACGCGAGCACGTACATCAGCAGCAGGAACGGCAGCAGACGCCGCATGGCCTTGCTGCCCGCGCGCTGCAACGCCTGCGCTTGTGGCGACTGCGGTTGTGAAAACTGTGACGCTTCGTCCGGCATCGATGTCTCCTGTCGATCCCTTGCAGAGCGGTCCGCGCAGCGGCCGCTCCTTTTCTCTATCATCGTGCGCCTTGTCTGGCGCATCGAATGGAAACGCCTTTTAGTACGTCGCGCGGCCGCCCGAGAGGTCGAACACGGCGCCGGTGCTGAACGCGCAGTCCTCGGACGAGAGCCAGACGATCATCGCCGCCGCTTCGTCCGGCATCAGGAAGCGGTTCATCGGGATCTTCGAGAGCATGTAATCGATATGCTGCTGCGACATAGAGTCGAAGATTTCAGTCTTGGCCGCTGCCGGCGTGACGGCATTCACGAGCACGTTTTTCGTGGCCAGTTCCTTGCCGAGCGACTTCGTCAGGCCGATCAGACCGGCCTTCGATGCGCTGTAGTGCGAAGCATTGGGATTGCCTTCCTTGCCCGCCACCGAAGCGATATTGACAATGCGCCCGTAGCCCTGCGCAATCATGTGCGGCACGACCGCGCGACAGGTCAGATAGCTACCGATCAGATTCACCTCGATCACGCGGCGCCACATCTCCACGGGCAATTCCCACGTGAGTCCGTTGCCGCCCGTGATGCCCGCGCTATTGACGAGCGCGTGAATCGCGCCGTGGGCTTCGACCGTGCGCTGCGCGGCGGCTTCGACCGAGGCTTCGTCGGTCAATTCGACCTTCACGGCCGACACGCTGCCCAGTTCGGAGAGTTCGGCGCGCGCGCGTTCGAGCCGCTCGGCGTCGATGTCCCACAACGCCACCGCCGCGCCCGAGCGCAGCGCACGCTGCGCGACCGCGTAGCCCAGACCGCGCGCGCCGCCCGTCACCACCATCACACGATTGTTCAGATCAAGCTGGTTCATGTTGGCCGTCTCCTTATGCGTCGCTATGGACCGTCGCGGCAACGGCACGCTGTTGCTGTTCGCCCAGCCCCGCGACGGACAGGCGCATGGTCTGCCCCGCACGCAGATACACAGGCTGCGGCTTCTGCCCCATGCCGACGCCGGGCGGCGTGCCCGTCGAAATCACGTCGCCGGGTTGCAGGCTCATGAACTGGCTGATATAGGACACGCAGGTGGCCACGTCGAAGATCATCGTGCGCGTGTTGCCCTGCTGATAGCGCTTGCCATCGACTTCGAGCCACATGTCCAGCGCCTGCGGATCGGCGATCTCGTCGCGCGTGACGAGCCACGGCCCGAGCGGCGCGAAGGTATCGGCGCTCTTGCCCTTGTCCCACTGGCCGCCGCGCTCGATCTGCCAGGCGCGCTCAGAGACATCGTTGACAACGCAATAACCGGCCACATAATCGAGCGCACGTTCGCGCGACACATAGCGCGCTTCCTTGCCGATCACGACGCCCAGTTCGACTTCCCAATCGACTTTTTGCGCGCCGGGCGGAATTACCACATCGTCATGCGGGCCGCTCAAGGAACTGGTGGCCTTGAAGAACAGCACGGGTTCGGCGGGCACGGGCATATTGGATTCGGCGGCGTGGTCCGAGTAGTTCAGCCCCACGCAAACGATCTTGCCCACCTGCCCGACACAGGGACCGAGGCGCGCATCGGCGGGCACAAGCGGCAGTTGCGCCAGATCGAGAGAACCAAGCCGGTCGAGCAACGCGGCGCCAAGCACCTCGCCCGCGAGATCGGGCACCACGCCCGAGAGGTCGCGCACACGCCCTTCGCGATCGAGCACGCCCGGCTTTTCCTTACCCTTACTGCCCCAGCGAACCAGCTTCATGCGGTGTCTCCTGATATTGGACTTGGGATTGGTCACCAATATAGGCATGCCGCGATAGCCGGACAATCCGAATGCCGCATGAGGCGATAGCAAAAGCGGATCGCGATGTGGCACGACAAACTGAACGCGCAAAAAAAGGCGGCGCCCTTTCGGGTCGCCGCCTTTCGGTACGGGTTTATCCTGGCTTATTCAGCCTTAGCCACGATTAGTCGCGATTCGCCTGGAGCACCGTGAGCGCCGCCATATTGATGATGCGTCGCACCGTCGAGCTGGAGGTGAGAATGTTCACCGGCGCATTCACGCCCAGCAGGAACGGACCGACTGCCACGTTGCTGCCCGCGCCCGTCTTGAGCAGGTTGTAGGCGATATTGCCGGAGTCCACGTTCGGGCACACCAGCAGATTCGCCGAGCCTTGCAGACGCGAATGCGGCAGGATGCGCTGGCGCAAGCCTTCGTCGAGCGCGCAATCGCCGTGCATTTCGCCGTCGATCTCCAGGTCCGGTGCCTGCTCGGTCACGAGCTTGAGCACTTCGCGCATCTTCGTGCCCGAAGCCGAGCTGCCCGAGCCGAAGTTCGAGCGCGACAGCAGCGCCACCTTCGGTTGCAGATTGAGCCATTCCATCTGGCGTGCGGCTGCCAGCGTGAATTCGGCGATCTGTTCGGCGTTCGGATTGTCGTTGATGTGCGTATCGACGATCGCGACCGTGCGCTTGTCCAGCAGCAGGATGTTCATCGCCGCGTAGGTCTTGGCGTTGCGCTGCATACCGATCGCTTCATCGACAAAGCGCAGGTGGTCGTGGTACGCACCGACCGTGCCGCACACCATGCCGTCGGCGTCGCCCAGGCGCACCATCATCGCGCCGATCAGCGTGAGACGGCGGCGCATTTCCACGCGCGCCATTTCCTTCGAAATGCCATCGCGGCAACGCAGTTCCCAGTACGTGGTCCAGTATTGGTGGAATCGTTCGTCGTACTCAGGATTGGTGACTTCGACGTCTTCGCCCAGCTTCAGACGCAGGCCAAACTTCTCGATGCGTGCCAGCAGCACTTCCGGACGGCCGATCAGGATCGGGCGCGCCAGCTTTTCATCGACGATCACCTGCACCGCGCGCAGCACGCGCTCTTCCTCGCCTTCCGCGAACACGATGCGCGACTTCGCGCCATCGCGCACGAACTGCTTGGCGGCCGCGAAGATCGGCTTCATGAACGCGCCCGAGTGATACACGAACTGTTGCAACTCGTTGGTGTAGGCGGCGAAGTCGTCGATCGGACGCGTCGCTACGCCGTCTTCCATGGCGGCCTTGGCCACCGCCGGCGCGATACGCACGATCAGGCGCGAATCGAACGGCTTCGGAATCAGGTACTTCGGGCCAAAGCGCAGGTCATACGCGCCATAAGCCGCCGCGACCGAATCATTGAGTTCTTCTTCCGCGAGACCGGCAATCGCATGCACGGCCGCGATTTCCATGCGGCGCGTGATGGTCGTTGCGCCCACATCGAGTGCGCCGCGGAAGATGTACGGGAAGCACAGAACGTTGTTGACCTGGTTCGGGAAGTCCGAACGGCCCGTGGCCAGCACCGCATCCGGACGCGCTTCGAGCGCGATTTCCGGGAAGATTTCCGGCGTCGGGTTGGCGAGCGCCAAGATCAGCGGCTTGTCGGCCATCTTCTTGACCATTTCGGCCTTGAGCACGCCGCCAGCCGACAGACCGAGGAACACATCAGCGCCTTCGATCACTTCGCCCAGCGACCGTGCGGACGTATCCTGCGCGAAGCGTTCCTTGTCCGGGTCCATCAGCGTCGTGCGGCCTTGATAGACCACGCCGTCGATGTCCGTCACCCAGATGTTCTTGAGCGGCAGGCCCAGATCGACCATCAGGTCCAGACAGGCCAGCGCCGCCGCGCCTGCGCCCGAGGTCACGACCTTGACCTTGGTGATGTCCTTGCCGATCACCTTCAGACCGTTGAGGAAAGCCGCCGAAACGGTGATCGCCGTGCCGTGCTGATCGTCGTGGAAGACCGGAATCTTCATGCGCTCGCGCAGCTTGCGCTCGACCGTGAAGCAGTCCGGCGCCTTGATGTCTTCCAGATTGATGCCGCCGAAGGTGGCTTCCAGGCTCGCGATGATATCGACGAGCTTGTCCGGATCGCTTTCCGTGACTTCGATGTCGAACACGTCGATGCCGGCGAACTTCTTGAACAGGACCGCCTTGCCTTCCATCACCGGCTTGGACGCCAGCGCACCGATATTGCCCAGACCGAGCACGGCCGTGCCGTTGGTGATCACGCCGACCAGATTGCCGCGCGCCGTGTAACGGAACGAGTTCTGCGGATCGGTGACGATCTCCTCGCAGGCCACCGCCACACCCGGCGTATAGGCGAGCGCGAGGTCGCGCTGGGTGACGAGCGGCTTGCTCGCCGTCACCGAGATCTTGCCCGGGGTGGGGAATTCGTGATACTCGAGGGCGGCCTGACGATCGGTCTTGTTCATGTTCCTCACTCTGATGATGGGCCCCGCGCACGGGCGGCGCAGCGGTCATGTTCGAATGAGGCGATTCTAGTGAGCCGTCATAAGCTGCCCATTTTGATTTAGTATGGGGCCATTATTTTTTCATGATGGCTCCCCGATTCCCGTCCTGATTCCCGCCCCCGCGCCTCCCCGGCGCGCCTGGCGGGCAGCACGGGCGTCCCAGAGCCTCCCAGCCTCACCCAGCGGGTCTCCCGGATAAGCGGATCGTGTCGTTCAGTATCGAAGAAGTCACCCGGCGCCTCCTTTCGCGCCTCAAAATGCGTCATCTGGTGCTGCTGCTGCAGATCCGCCAGCACGGCTCCCTCACGCGCGTGGCCGAACACATGGCCACCAGCCAGCCCGCCGTGACCAACGCCCTCGCCGAAATGGAGAGCATGTTCGGCGCGCCGCTGTTCGAGCGCTCGCCGCGCGGCATGACGCCCACGCCGCTGGGCAATGTGGTGCTCGCGCGCGCCCAGGCCATGCTGCACGACCTCGACCACCTCGCGCGCGATATCGAGGCCGTGGTCGCCGGGCATGCCACGCGGCTGCATGTGGGCGTGATTCCGTTCATTTCCGGGCGTACGCTGGCTACGGCGATTCGCCTCGCCCAGTCGCGCCTGCCGCAGCGCGTCACCATGACGATTCACGAAGGCACCAGCGACGCGCTGCTGCCGCAACTGCGCGACCATACGCTCGATATCGTGATCGGGCGCGCGTCGGCGACCGTGGACGTTACGCAGCTGCGCTTCGAGGTGCTGTACCAGCAGACGCCACGGCTTATCGCCAGCCGCCGTCTGGCGGCGCGGCTCGGACGCAGCAAGGCGAACTGGCAGAAGCTCGCGGAACTCGACTGGATTCTTGGCGCGCCCAATACGCCGATTCGCGAGCAGATTGCCGATCTCTTCCTGCACGCGGGCGTGGTGCCGCCGGTGCCGATCATGGAGAGCTACACCTCGCGTCTGATCGGCGAAATGATCGCCGCCAACGAAAACGCCGTCTCCATCGTACCCGCCGATATCGCCGAAGAACTCGTGCATATCGCCGGCGTGGCGATCGTGCCGTACACCTTCGACTGGACGCTGCCGCCCATCGCCCTGTTCACGCGCGCGGGCGTGCTGCGCGAAGTGGACGGCGTGTTCGGCCAGGCGCTGCGCGAGCTTTATCTGGAAGCCGAAGCCGCGCGGCGCTGAGGCTTTTTCACCTTGTTTTGAGGGCTTTTATGCTTGCGCAGCGGGTTCGAGCAACTCGTGTTCGAGTTCCTCGAGTTCAAGCGCGTGAGTCTTGTCGTGATCGAGCAACTCGCGCACCAATTCCTCCAACGTCATACGGCGCACACCGTCACGCAGGCCACAGCGCGCCAGTTGCCCGGGCGTGAGCCGCCTGAGCGACGCGCATAGCCGCTGCCGGTTGGCAGCGAATTCGTCGCGTGCTGCCACGAGATCCTGCGCCATATAGTTGCGCTCCTCGGCGATCGTCGTGCCGTTGACCGATTCGATCAGCGGCAGATCGGCCTTGCGCACCGCGCTGAAACGCGCGGCGAACACCGCGTCCAGATCGCGCAAATGACAGGCGTGCTCCAGCAGCGAAAAGCCCGTGCCTTGCGGGCGGCGCGCCCAGAGCGCCTGCGGTACGCGCGCGACGAGCGCGGCAAAGCGCGCGGGCAGCGCGGCGAGCGCGTCGATCACCTCCGCGAACGGCAGGCTCACCGGCTGGGCGCTGAAGACTGCGCCATAGCTGAAGAACGTGCCGCCCACGCGCCCGCGCGCCTGCACGACTTCGTGTCCGTGGCGCCGCATCACCTCCGCCACCATCGCCCCGCAGAACTGCCGCGCGGTGTGATCCTGCTCGATCTCCGGATACTTCATGGCGATTTCGTCGGTAATAGCCGACACCGCGGCCACGCCCACGCGCGAAAGCACGGCGTATTCGACATAGCGCTGTGGCGTGTCGATCAGCGCTTCCAGTTGGCTGGCAAGGGCGGTCGTTCTGAAACGGTCAAAGCGGGAATGCATGGCGCGTCCTTATGGTCTTTTTTGTAACGTATCAAAATGATACGTTACAAAGCCAGACATCCACAAGTCCTCTGAGATTGATGCAGCGCCAGGAGACTCAATTAGTCGCCGTCACCACACCCGCCTCACTCGCAACCGCTGCACCCTGCATGCGCGACACCAGCATCAGCGCACACACCAGCGTAATGAGCACGTGCACGATGCCCAACGCCACCACCGACACAATGCTGCCGGTCGCGCCCAGCAGGAACTGGCCGAGAATCGGCGTCGTACCCGCGAACACCATCCCGCAGATCTGATACGCGAGCGAGATGCCCGTATAACGCACCTGTGCCGGAAACGCCTTCGCCAGCATCCCCGCCATCGCCGCGTAATAGAGCGAATGCGGAATCGACGCGAGCGCCATGCCGAACATCGCCAGCTTCGTCGAGCCCGTCGCGATCAGCGAGAACATGATTGGCAGTGCGATGATTTCCGGAACCAGCATATAGATGATGGCCTTGCGCAGATCGAGCCTGGTGGCCAGCACCGCGCCAAACGGCTGCACGATCAACTGCACGACGATGGCGAAGGTAATCACGCCCAGGAACTGCGTGCGATCGAAGCCGATCGACGTCACGGCCCACGACAACGCAAAAGTCGTTTTGAAGTAAGTCGCCGACAGCGCGATCACGCACGCGCCCACGCCCATCGCCACGAGCGCCTTGTGATGGCGCAGCACCTCGGCGATTGGCAGCTTCACCACCTTGTTCTTCGCCTGCAACTCCTTCATGGCCGGCGATTCGTCGACGCTCATGCGGATAAACATGCCCACGATCACGAGCAGCGCCGACATCAGAAACGGCACGCGCCAGCCCCACGTCATGAACTCGTGGTCGGGCAGCGTCGAAATCACGAGAAACGCCACCGTCGCCAGCAGATTGCCCGCAGGCGAGCCCTGTTGCGCAAATGCCGAGTAGAAAATCTCCTTGCCCTTGGGCGCGTGCTCGGACGACAGCACCACCGCGCCGCCCCACTCTCCGCCCATCGCGATGCCTTGCAGCAGCCGCAGCACGATCAGCAGCACCGGCGCGAGCACGCCAACCTGGCCGTAAGTCGGCAACAGGCCCATGGCCGTGGTGCAGCAGCCCATCAGCATGAGGGTGATGATCAGCGTCTTCTTGCGCCCCACCTTGTCGCCGAGATGGCCGAACACGATGCCGCCGATCGGGCGCGCGAGAAAGCCCACCCAGAACGAGGCGAAAGCCGCGAGCGTGCCCACCACCGCGTTGGTCGAGGGAAAGAACAGCTTGCCGAGCACGAGCGCCGCCGCCGTGCTGTACGCGTAAAAGTCGTACCACTCGATCGTCGTGCCGACGAACGAGGCGATGCCGGCCTTGCGGGCCTGGCGATGCTGGGTGTCGAGTGAGGATGATGCCAAGGTACGTCTCCAGTTTCGTTTTCGGCCGCCGCGTTTCTCATTGGAAACGCACGGAATCCGCCTGCCTTTCCAATACGAAACTCGCCGCTGCTTCCTGTGGCGCGGCGTGACCCTCGCGCCTGCTGAAAGCTTCGTGCAATGTTCAAATATCGAACAACCTTTCATTTATCGAACGACAGCCAGAAGGTGCGGACTATGGAGCGCCCGTTTCATACCGTCAATTAAGGGATAACCCGCGTTTGCGTCGGGCCCAGACGGCACAGCGCCGCGCGCGTTTTAGGTGTTTACCCGTAAGCGTATTGTCAGATCGTTATCGGTATGCCGATAATGCTCTCATGGATGTGAAAACTGCAGTACGCGTCTTCGACGTGATCAACCTCTTTGCCGAAGTCCGGCAGCCGATGATCTACAGCGAAATTGCGCGTCGAACCGAAATCCCGCTTTCTAGCTGTCATGCCCTTCTGCAAACGATGGTGGCCAAGGGCTACCTCTACGCGCCGGGCGTGAAGGCGGGCTATTACCCCACCCAGCGTCTGCTGCACGTCGCCCGCGACATCTGCAGCGAGGACCCGCTTACGCTGATGTTCCAGCCGCTGCTCCACGCGCTGCGCGATGCAACCGGCGAGACTGCCGGGCTGGCAACGCTTGCGGGCAATCGGGTGGTCTATCTCGACGTGGTTCAGTCGCGCCAGAAGATCCGTTACAGCGACGAACCGGGCGGCTTCATGTCGATCGCGAGCGCGGCGGGCAAGGCGTTGCTGGGCGCACTGGGCGCCGAAGGCCGCAGCCGGTTTCTCGACAACAACGTGCCGCTGCCGCTCGCGGCCAACGGTTCGGTGCTGGAGCGCGAGAAGTTCGAACGCGAGATCGAACAAGGCGTAATCGACGGCTGGCATCGCTCGACGGGCGAAAGCGTCGAGGACGTCGCCGGTCTCGCTCGCGGCTTCCTGATTCACGGCGAGGCATTTGCGCTCGTCATCGGCGCGCCCAAGGCGCGCTTGCTGAAAAACGAGCCGCAAGCCGTGCAGGCGCTGCTCGACGTGTACGCACAGATACCGCCGTCGCTGCTCGCTGCTTGATGCCAGCTCGACGCAGGACATTGCGCGCGAAAGCCGCACAGCAGTCGCACAACGGCCGCGCAAAATAGATGTGGAGGACGACAGCATGCGTTGGAAGAATCGGCCGGAAGGCTCGAACTGGGGCGATTTCGGACCCGACGATCAGTTGGGCCGCCCCAATCTGATCGGCGCTGAGCAGGTGCTCAAGGGCGCGCAGGAGATTCGCGCAGGGCTGAGTTTCACGCTGTCGCTGCCGCTCGATTTCCCCGGCGAGAGCAAGCTCAATGTGCGCCGCCATCCTCCGGTGCTGCGGCCGACCTTTCGCGACGGCCTGCCGTATGTGAATTTCCCGTTCGCGCGCAACGAGCCGCTCGCCACCGACATCGTCAGCGATGACCAGGTGCTGCTCTCGCTCCAGTATTCGACGCAATGGGATGCGCTCGCCCATGTGGGCGCGCGTTTCGACGCCGATGGCGACGGCAACGCCGAAAGCGTCTACTACAACGGCTATCGCGCCAACCGGGATATCGTCGGCCCGATGGAATATCGCGCGGAAAATGGCTTCGCGCCCCACGCGTGCGGCGGCGAGCACAGCCATGCGGACGTGCTGGGCATCGAGAATCTCGCTGTTAAGGGCATGCAGGGCCGCGGCGTGCTGATCGATTTCGCAGCGCATTTCGGGCGCGAATTTCGCACGATCGGCTACGACGACCTGATGCGCGTCATGGAGGCCGACAAAGTGGAAGTCGAGCGCGGCGACATGCTGCTGCTGCGTACCGGTTTCGCCGAGATGGTGCTGGAGATGAACAAACAGCCCGACGAAGCGGTGCTCGCGAGCCATTGCGGCGCGCTAGATGGCCGCGACGAGCGGCTGCTGCAATGGATCAGCGATTCCGGCATTGCCGCGCTGGCCGCCGACAATTACGCGGTCGAACGTTATCCCGCGCGCGAACCGGCAACGCCTGGCGAACATCCGCTGATGCCGCTGCATCATCACTGTCTTTTCAAGCTTGGGCTGCCGTTGGGCGAGCTTTGGTATCTGCGCGATCTGGCCGTCTGGCTGCGCGAACATGGCCGCTCGCGCTTCATGCTGACCGCCCCGCCGCTGCGCCTGCCGGGCGCGATGGGCTCGCCGGTTACGCCGGTCGCCACGGTTTGACGTAATTCTCGCGCGTCATTCGATCTCGCTTCGACCTCGATATGACACGAATTCGATAAGCAATCCTGCCGATTCTGCAACACGTCGGCAGTTCATTCAGCAACTGCGATTCCGTATCTTCGACATGGCTAAAGAACGAGTTTTGATCACCGGCGGCGCTGCCGGCATCGGCGCCGCATGCGCCGCACGCTGCGAGGCCGACGGTTACGAGGCGGTCGTGATCGACCGCGTGGGCGACGGCATCCTCGCCGATCTCACCGATACGCAGGCGACCGCAGCCGCGCTCGAACGCGCGCTCGCGGGTGGCCCGATCACGCGTCTCATCAACAACGTGGGCATCGTGCTCCCCAACGATGCCGCGCACCAGACGCTCGAAGAACTCGAACTCGCCTGGGCGCTCAATGTGCGCTGCGCGCAGCAGTGCATGCAGGCGCTCTTGCCCGGCATGAAGGCGGCGGGCTTTGGGCGCATCGTCAATATGTCGTCGCGCGCGGCGCTGGGCAAGGAATTGCGCACCGCGTATTCGGCCACCAAGGCGGCGCTGATCGGCATGACGCGCGTGTGGGCGCTAGAACTGGGCGTGCACGGCATCACCGCGAACGCGATCGGCCCCGGCCCGATCCGCACCGAACTGTTCGACCGCGCCAACCCGCCAGGTGCGCCGCGCACCCAGGCCATCATCGACGCCGTGCCGGTCAAACGCGTAGGCACCCCCGACGACATCTCGCACGCCGCGTCATATCTGCTCGATGCGCGTAGCGGCTTCGTCACCGGACAGGTGCTCTATGTGTGCGGCGGCATGACGGTCGGCGTCGCGGGAGTCTGACGATGACGTCCACGGACTTGCGGCGCGCGGGCATCGTCGGAGGCGGCAGCATCGGCGTGGCCTTCGCGATTGTGTTTGCGCGCGCGGGCTGGCGCGTGCGCCTGTTCGATCCCGATGCACAACGGCGCGCCGCCGTGCCCGGCGAAATCGCGCAACGGCTCGACGATCTTAGGCGTTTTGCGCTGATCGACGAAAGCGCGGCGCAGATCGCGGCGCGAGTGGAGATCGCCGATACGCTCGAAGCCGCGGTGAATGACGCCGATCTCGTGCAGGAATGCGCGCCCGAGCGTGTCGATATCAAGCGCGAATTGTTCGCACAACTGGATAAATTTTCTCCGCCTCAGGCGATCATCGCGAGTGCGTCGTCATTTCTCGCCGCCTCTGAATTCGTCGATCAAAGTCTGCCGGGCCACGCGCGCTGCCTCACTGCGCATCCGGGCAACCCGCCCTATCTGGTGCCCGTGGTCGAAATCGTGCCCGCACCCTTCACGTCCACCGCCGCCACGACGCGCGCCATCGCGCTGTATGGCGAAGCGGGCCTCATGCCCGTGCGCGTGAAAAAAGAAGTCGCAGGTTTCATTTTCAACCGACTGCAAGGCGCCGTGCTGCGCGAAGCGTATTGCCTCGTGCGCGACGGTGTGGCCTCCGTGGACGATATCGATACCGTCATGCGCGAAGGCCTCGCGCCGCGCTGGTCGGTAATTGGCCCGTTCGAAACCGTCGATCTGAACACGCGCGGCGGCATCGCCTCGCATGCGCAAAAGATGGGGCCATCGTACGAACGCATGGGCGCCGAGCGCGGCCAGCACGATCCGTGGACGCCTGAACTGGTCGCGCAGGTGGAAGCCGCACGCCGCGCCGCCTTGCCGCTGGACCAATGGGACGCGCGCGTGGCCTGGCGCGACCGGCAACTCATGCAACTCGCGCGGCACCGCAGGAGCACCGCGCGCACGGACGACTGAAACGAGTGCGAATCACGCACCACACATGCCGCTCGCCGCGATGCGAGAGAGACCCAAGAACTATTAAGACCTGAAAGAGACACAACCATGCAGCGAGTCACTGCCTTCTTTACCGAGCTGATGCGCCGGTATCTGCCCGATCCCTTCGTCTTCGCGATCGGCCTCACCCTGCTTACCATGGCGCTGGCCGTCATCGTCCAAGGGCAAACCGTCACCGCGCTCACCACGAGCTGGGGCAAGGGCTTCTGGGCGCTGCTCGCGTTCACGACGCAGATGGCCGTGATTCTCGCGATGGGCTACGTGCTGGCCACCGCGCCGCTCACCGACCGCTTTCTCAACCGCCTCGTCGCGCACGTCGATTCGCCGCGTATGGCGATCATCCTCGCGACGCTGGTCGGCGGCGTCGGCAGCTATCTGAACTGGGGCTTCGGACTCGTGGTGGGCGGCATCGTCGCGCGCAAGCTCGCGCTGCGCGTCAAGGGCGTGCATTACCCGCTTATCATCGCCTCGGCGTATAGCGGCTTCACGCTTTATGGGCTTGGATTGTCCGCTAGCATTCCGGTGCTGATCTCGACCAAGGGGCATCCGCTCGAAGCACAGATGGGCGTTATTCCGCTCTCCGAAACGATTTTCTCGCCCACCATGCTGATCACCAGCCTCGTGACCATCGTCACGCTGCCGCTGCTCAATGCGTGGCTGCATCCGAAGGCGGGCCAGCCGGTGAAGGAAATCGACCGTGCGCTCGAAGAAGCCCCCAAGGCTGCGCCCGCGCTCGATATCGACGATGGCAAGACGCTCGCCAATCGCCTGAACAACAGCCGCGTGCTGAGCTATGTGATCGGCGCGATCGGCATGGGCTATGTGGCGCTTCACTTTGTGCAGGGCGGCTCGATCGATCTGAACCTCATCAACTTCTTTATTCTGTTTCTGGGCATCCTGCTGCTGGGCACGCCGATCCGCTATGTGGAGAAGCTCAACGAAGGCATTCGCACCATCAGCGGCATCATCCTTCAATACCCGTTCTACGCGGGCATCATGGCGATCATGGCGTCGTCGGGTCTCGTCAATACGCTTTCCGAAGCCTTCGTCAAAGTGGCCACGCCCGCCACGCTGCCGTTCTGGGGCTTGATCAGCTCGTTCGTCATCAACTTCTTTGCGCCTTCGGGCGGTGGTCACTGGGTCATTCAGGGGCCGTTCATGATCGAAGCGGCGAAGACCATCGGCGCGTCGGTGGGCCATACCTCGACCGCGGTGATGCTCGGCAATGCCTGGAACGATCTGGTTCAGCCGTTCTGGATTCTGCCCGCGCTCGCGCTTTCGAAGCTCAAACTCAAGGACATCATGGGCTATACGGTCATCATGATGTTCTGGATCGGCATCGTCTATTCGGTTGCGATTCTCCTTTGGGGTTGAGCGCTTTTCTGAAATCAGCAATCACCGGAGATTAACCATGTTGTAT
Source organism: Paraburkholderia sp. (assembly GCF_035948235.1). GTDB lineage: Bacteria > Pseudomonadota > Gammaproteobacteria > Burkholderiales > Burkholderiaceae > Paraburkholderia. The sequence continues at coordinate 23,662 of NZ_DASZJJ010000140.1, forward strand.
CTCGTGCACATGCAGGTGCAGATTCCGCACGGCACCGACGCCGCCTATGCCGACAAACTCAAGGCTGAAGAAAAAGCCTTTTCGCAGCGTCTCCAGCACGAAGGCAAATGGCGACATCTGTGGCGCGTGGCGGGCGAGTACGCAAATTACAGCGTATTCGACGTGGAATCGAATGACGAACTGCATACGCTGCTGTCCGCGCTGCCGCTGTTCCCGTTCATGAAGATCAGCGTGACGCCGCTTGCACAGCATCCTTCCGCGATCGCGCCGAACTGAACCCACGCTGCACGGAACACGCCATGCCGTTTCTGATCGAGACATTCGACAAACCCGACCACGCTCATGTGCGCGCGCGCGAACGTGATGTGCATCTGGACTTTCTCGCGCAGCACAAGGCGCTGCTGCTCGCCTGCGGCGCCAAGCTCAACGACGACGGATCGAGCGCGGGCGGCGGCATCTATATCGTCGACGTCGAGACCCGCGAGCAAGCCGAAGCCTTTATCGCGCAAGACCCGTTCTCGCACGCTGAGCTGTTCGAACGCGTGAGCATCGTCCGCTGGCGCAAGGCCTACGTCGACGGCACCTGCTATCTCTGAACCTCACCACCCGCTCCCTCGGACGGCGCCGCCCTGTACGGCGCCGGTTTGGCCCGTCGTGCGTCCCTCCAGCGCGACGGGCCGTTTTTCATGATTTGCGCGCGATCAAATAAAAGAGTTCTGCGCCTTCCGGCAGGGCTGTGCGAACTCGTGAGCCGCGTTGTCGGCTGATGCGCAGGCGCGCGTCGTCGCGATCATTTGAGTCAGACTCAATCTTTATTGCCTAGCGTCAATATCATGGCGCGGCTCATCGCTTTCGTAGCGCGTTTACATTGATGCCGGGCAATATCAGGTTTTCTATCGTCCAGCCGATCACCCCGCATTCCGCCACGCTGTACGCCTGCTACGCGACATTTATTCAGTCATCCTGAAAAAATGTCAGGGCATTTACCAGGTGTGATGTCTCTTCATCGGATCACTACACTACGCGGCGTTGTAAGACAACACAGCGACGGCAAGTGCATTGTCTGACGAGCGCCTTGCCGATCTCCGCGCCACTCCACGCACTCCGACGAGATCACACATGGCACCGCACTCCGGCAAGAATTCCCGCTTTCCCGACGATGCTCACACGACGCGCCCGCGAAGCGCGCTAACGTGGCCCGGCCTGGCGAGGCCCGGCCTGACGCGGCCCGGCCTGACCGGCGCCATGGCCGTTGCAATCGCGCTCTCGGCGTGTGGCGGCTCGGGGCCGTCCGCATCCAACGGCAGCGTCGAGAACACCACGGCGCCCATGGCCGCTTCGGAAAGCCAGAGCGCGGTCAGTCCGACATCGGCGAGCGATGCAACCACTCCGCCCGTGGCGCCCGTCAATCCCGATACCCCGGTGACGCCAATCACACCGACCAATCCCGATACCCCCGCCAGCGATACGACAGGCGGCACCACCCCCGCGACACCCGGCTTCCAGGTCGGCACCACCACCACCGACAGCGCGCTGCCGCCCGAGCCCACGTTACCGGCCGCCAGCCAGATCTGCGCAACGCTCAACGCCAACCTCACCGCGCAAGCCAACGGCCTGCTGCCCGACAGCGCCGACGCAGCCAGCACCGCGCCCGACACCTCGCGCATCCAGGCCGCGCTCACCAGTTGCACCAACGCCGCCAGCAGCGGGCTCTCGACCAACAAGGCCGTGCGCCTGATCGCCGGCCCGGGCGGCGCGAACGCCTTCCTCTCCGGCCCGCTGAATCTGCCCAGCGGCGTGACGCTCTGGATCGACAGCGGCGTGACGCTATTCGCCTCGCGCGACCCGCGCCAGTACGACAAGACCAAAGGCACCGCAAGCTGCGGCCTGATTACGTCTAGCGATAACGGCTGCAACGCGCTAATCACGGCGGCCAAAACGAGCAACAGCGCCGTAGTGGGCGACGGTGTCATCGACGGTCGCGGCGGCAGTCCGCTCCTCAGCAGCATTCCCGGCGACCCGGCACTGCTCAAGCGTCCGAACGGCACGGCCATGAGCTGGTGGGATATCGGCTGGCAGGCCAACGTCGTGCAGAACGCCTCGCAGAACAATCCGCGTCTTATCCAGATCAACAACGGCCGCAACTTCACGCTCTATCGCATCACGCTGCAAAACGCGCCGAAATTCCACGTCGTGCCAAGCGGTATCGACGGCTTCGTCGCGTGGGGCGTCAAGATCTTCACGCCAACCGCCGCCTACGAGTCGATGACGAACTACCTCGGCGCGCCCTATAGCACGCTCAACGCCAAGAACACCGACGGCATCGACCCCGCCAGCTCCGGGCCGATCACGAGCAATCCGGGCAACCCCGGCAAGCTCACGGGCGACGCGAGCAATATCCTCATCGCCTACACCTCGATTCGCACCGGCGACGACAACATCGCCATCAAGGGCGGCACTGGCACCGTCAATGGCCGCACCTATAACGTCACGATCGCGCACAGCCATTTCTATGAAGGCCACGGCATGTCGATCGGCAGCGAATTCGAGGGATCGGACAATGGCATGGCCAACGCGGACGTCACCCCCGTCGATGGCGTCTACCCTGGCGTGAGCAACGTGAACGTCTACGACCTGGTGATGGACGGCGCCGACAACGGTCTGCGCATCAAATCGGACTGGAGTCGCAGCGGGCTGATCGCCAACATCAACTATCGGAACGTCTGCATCCGTACGGCAACGCCCACCGCTTCGCTAAGTCCGCAGGCGCTGATCTTCTCGCCTTACTACAGCCCGACGACCAACGCGGGACTGTATCCGAACTTCCGCAACATCAATCTTGACGGTATCCGTATCGTCAACGCGTCGGGCTATACGTTCCAGGGCTTCAACACGGCGAGTCCGATCCTCGCGGGCAAGGGCTGGTCGGCGGGCACCGTTGGGCTGCCGAATCCGCCGGTCGTCAATCCGCTGCAGATCTCGCTGAACAATGTGGTTGCCGATGTCGCGCCGCTGTCTGTGACGGCCGCCGATGCACAGATCGCCGTGGGTGCGGGCGGTACGAATCTGCCATTGCAGGGCCTGGGTAACGGCGTGGTGCTGACGCAGTCGGCAAGCGGCGCGGCGAATCCGCCAGTCGATTGCAGCCTCGCGTTCGTGCCTTTCCCGGGAAATCTGGGAGCGCGCGCCGCGCATTGAGGGGGCGACGAGCCTGCAATGAACGGAGCAGGTGTGCATCGGCCGCCTCAGGCACACCGCTTGCTCCCGCCTTACAGTGTCCAATCAGCCCTGTTCCGGCGCGCGCCTGGCGCCGCCCACACGCGAGGAGAAAACCGAAATGCTGAAACTGGCTCTGTTCTTTGCTATCGTGGCCGTCATTGCGGCCCTGCTCGGCTTTACCGGCGTGGCCGCGGGCGCCGCCGCCATCGCCAAGATCCTGTTCGTTATCTTCCTCATCCTGTGCATTGCGTTCCTGCTGCTCGGGGTGTTCGTCGCGAAGAAGATTGTCGATTAGCGGTGCGGGCCGGCGCTGCCTGAAAGGGCCGCGCCGGCCCGGCTCCGATCCGTACTCCAGCCACTGCGTAATATCTCGAATCATCCCCGCCGCACGGCGTCCGCCAGCGCGCAACGCGCCTTTCACCGCATTCTTTCGCGCTTTCTCCAGCCCGAAATCGGGTCCCAATCGGGTCTCAAAAGCGCGCACTTAAATTTCTCATGTCAGAAACTTAAACCAGGTTTCATTTTTCTGGCCATTTTCGACATGTACCTGTAATTGCATTTCCTTAAATTCTCGGTTCCTGCTGCATCGCTGCGAATCATGTGAATTGGACTCCTAACCACACGCTCGTCCATACGCATGGTGACTTATCTTTCTACTACGGAATCGACATGAAAAAAGCGTTGTTGAATACTCTCGCGCTCGCCACTCTGGCTGCGTCGTCGATGGCGCACGCGCAAAGCAGCGTCACCCTGTACGGCACCGTCGACGCGGGGCTCGACTACATCAGCAACCAGAAATCGTCGACGGGTCACGGGGCCACGTACGGCGTGGAGTCCGGCAATCTCAGCACGAGCCGCTGGGGTCTGCGCGGCGCCGAAGATCTGGGCGGCGGCCTGAAGGCGATTTTCGACCTTGAGAACGGTTTCTCGGTCGTCAACGGCAAGGGTTCGAACGGCGGCTACATGTTCGGCCGTCAAGCCTGGGTGGGTCTGTCGAGCGACCAGTACGGCACGGTGACGCTGGGCCGCCAGTACGACGCGCTGGTGGACATGATCGCGCCGATGTCGGCAACTGGTTCGGGCTTTGGCGGCAATATCGCCGAGCATCCGTTCGACAACGACAACCTGAACAACGACGTTCGCATGAACAATGCGATCAAGTTCCGCAGCGCGACCTACGCGGGCTTCCAGGCGGAAGCGGCCTTCGCATTCAGCAACGAAGGCGGCGGTTTCTCGCAGAACGATGCCTACACCTTCGGCGCGTCGTGGAACGGCGGTCCGATCAACCTCGCGGTCGCGTACTTCCAGGGCAACCAGCCGGGCTCGACCACGAGCGGCGCACTGTCCGCCGGCACCAACACCGACAACGATCCGATGTTCGTCGCCGAACGCACGCGCACGCTGGGCGCAGGCGGCAGCTACACGATGGGCGCGGCCAAGGTCGGCCTCGTGTTCACGCGCACGATGATCGCCTCGCCGACGGAAATAGCCCAGGGCGGCTCGCTCAACACGTTCGACGCGAACTACCTCACGTTCAACAACTTCGAACTGAACGGCAAATACCAGCTCACGCCGCAATTCAGCCTGGGCGGCTCGTACACCTATACGGACGGTTCGGTCAGCCGCACGCAGGGCAATGCGTCGCCGCACTGGAACCAGTTCATGCTCCAGGCCGACTACGCACTCTCGAAGCGCACCGACCTGTACCTCGAAGGCGTGTACCAGCGCGTCTCGGGCGCGAACGGCATTTCGGTGCTGGGCAATGCATCGATCTACAACCTCGCGGCTTCGTCGAGCAACACGCAGGCTGTGGTGGCGGCAGGCATGCGCCTGAAGTTCTGATGATGCGGGCGCAAGCCTGAATTCATGCAGTGAACGCGGCGGCACGAGCGGTCTTGATGACCGGCGCGCCGCCGCGTTGCTTTTCAGCCCTTATTTCAGGCATCTTTACGCACCACGAGTTCAGGAAAGCCCGACTGTGCATCGTGCTCGCGCGAAAAACGAAAGCCTGGCAGCAGCATGACCAGCACCTCGGCCGTGGTGCGCACGATGCAGCCATGCGCAACATGGCCGCCGAGCACGCGGCCCTGCGCATCGGACACGCTCATGTGAAGATGCGCACCATCGGGCGAGAGCGAGCCCGCCAGCGTAAGGATTTCATAGTCGCCGCGCAATGAAGTGGGCGCATCGACGCCCGCGAAGCGCAATTCCACCGCACTCAGGCTGCCAATGCCCTGCACGACCCAGGCAGCCGCCACGTTCTGCCCTGCAGGCAACTGACCGAGTGCATCGCGCAGATCGGCGCCGGGCGACAGTCTCAGGGGTAGCGCTTGCATACACGGCTCCTCTCGCGGGTTCGGGCATGTCAGATTAAGGCCGTTCGGAGCGCCTTGCAATCATGGCCGGCGTAGTATCGGTGTGGCGACACATAGCGATACGTTTCGGGGCGCGCCCATGTCCTCTGCTCTGCCTGCGGTTCTATTCGGTGCGTTCGATCGCCACAATTTCGGCGATCTGCTGTTTGCGCATGTGCTCGCGCGCATGCTTGCACCGCGTGACGTGCTTTTTGCAGGGCTCGTCGCGCGCGATCTGCGCGCATTCGGCGGCCATCGCCTCCATGCAATCGACGAGATCGTCGCTCGCGGCTCGCCGTTCGACCTCGTTCACTCAGGCGGCGAACTGCTGACTTGCGATGCGTGGGAAGCCGCCGTGATGCTTGCGCCCGCCACGCGCGTACAAGCGATCATCGACGAGGAAAACGCATGGCATGCCGATCCGCTCGCGTGGTCAAGGAATCATCTGGGCGTGGCCGCACGTGCACCTTATGTGCTTTCCAAAGACTCGTTGCACGCACAACATATCGTCTTTCATGCGATGGGCGGCGCGGGTCTCGATCGGCGCGACGAAGCCTTCCGCGCGGAAGTCATCGGCAAGCTCAAAGAGGCGGATAAAGTCAGCGTGCGCGACCGCCTGACGCAAGCTCATCTGCACGCGCAAGGCATCGACGCGCCACTCATCCCCGACCCCGCCGTGATGGTGGCCGAACTATTCGGCGCGCACATTCACTCTCGCGCAACGCACGCGCCTGTGCAAGCCATCGTCGACGCTTTCCCGCAGGGCTACGCGGCGATTCAATTCGATGCGGGTTTCGGCGACGATGCCACGCTCGACGTCATCGCGCGCCAGCTCGCGCGCGTAGCGAAGGAAGATGGTCTGGGAATTGTGCTGTTTCGCGCGGGCGCCGCGCCCTGGCATGACGACATCGCGGTCTACGCACGCCTGCAGCAGCGTCTGTCCGCAAGGTGTGTGCTATTCGCTTCGCTGGACATCTGGGACATCTGCGCGTTGATCGCGTCGAGCCGCGTCTATTGCGGCAGCAGCCTGCACGGCAGGATCGTGGCAATGGCGTTCGCGCGGCCACGCGTCAACATCGTTCACAGAGAAGAAACCTGGCAACCGCCCAGGCAGGCCGCCTTTGCGGCGACGTGGGAGCCTGAAGAGATCGCGGCGACGGCGTATGGAGAAGAACTGGCGCAAGCGATCAGTGCCGCGTTGCATACGGATACTGCATTGCTGCGTCACACCGCAGACGATCTGGCGCGCCGCTATCGTGCGGCCTTCGAGACATCGGCCCTATAAAACAAGGCCCCAAAACGCAGCTGGCCCGTCGGCGAAACATGCCTTGTGGGCATCTTTCGCACGACGGGCCAGCCGTGAAGCAAGCGTTCCAGACGCGCGGGCGAACCGGCCGATCCGCCGCGCGCGCTGTCCAGCCTGCTATGCAGCAGTCAGGCTTCGATTAGAAGCGGTGACGCAGACCAACCGTTGCAGCGACCTGGTTTTGCGAGGTCGACGGCGACAGCGTGTTGATCATAGCGACGTTTGCACGGCCATCGCCGAACGAACCCGAAGCGTGCTGGTAGACGCCTTCGACGTACACGTCGGTGCGCTTGGACAGCGAGTAGTCAGCTTGCAGCGAAGCCGTTTGCCACTTCGGATCGGTCGAACCAGCCGAGCTCTTCAGCTTGCCGTCCGTGAACGTGTACGATGCGTCCAGGCTCAGGGCCGGGGTCAGTGCGTAACGGCCGTTCAGCTCGAAGTTGTCGAGGTGCAGGTTCGTGCCGGTCGGAACGACGAAGTTCGTCGATGCGCCGTCTTGCGAGCCAGCCAGCAGGTTTTCGTATTGCGTGTGGGTCCACACGAAGCCGACCGTTGCCGGGCCGTACGTGTAGTTCACGCCTGCACCCATCGTGCGCTGCGTTTGCGCCGTCAGGTTGAAGTTGTTGCTGCTACCCGAGTTGACCGCGCCGCTCGACTGGTTCGACTGGCTGATCGAGTTGTTCATCTGCAGGTAAGCTGCCGATGCGTTCAGCGGGCCGTTGTTGTACGAAGCACCGACGCTCCATGCGCGGTTGTTCGAGAACTGGCCTGCGTCGTTGCTGAAGCCGTACATGCCGCCGAACTTGAAGCCAGCGTAGTTCACGCTCGTGTACTTGACCGAGTTCTTGATCGAGAACGAGTGATCAAGATTGTCGTTGTCGAACGGGTGAGCGGCCAGGTTGTTGCCGTAGCCAGCGCCTGCTTCCGACAGCGGCGACAGGAAGTCAACCATCGAGTCGTACTGGCGACCCAGCGTCAGCGTGCCGAAACGGTCGCTTTGCAGACCGACGAACGCCTGGCGGTTGAACATCGTGCTGCTTTCAGCTTCCTTGCCGTTGTTCAGGTTGAAGCCGTTTTCCAACGTGAAGACCGCATGCAGACCGCCGCCCAGGTCTTCGCTGCCCTTCAGGCCGAAGTACGTGTCCGACAGCGAGCCGCTGCCCTGGTTCCATGCCGAGTGGCCGCCAGCGTTGTTCGCGTAGACGATACCCGCATCCAGCGAACCGTACAGCGTGACGCTGCTTTGTGCGTGAGCCGAAACTGCGAACGCGCTCAGGACGCCCGCGATGATCAGAGTGTTCTTCATGACTTTCCTAAAGTAACTTGCTTGACTTGCTTTGACTTGCAGATCGCAATGAAACGAATCCGGGTATTGGACCCATCCCGCAATCTCCGGCGAAGTTTAAGTGCCACAGACGTAGAAACGGATCATTTGCACGGTGGAACAGATATTTGCGAAATATGGAAATATCGGGTTTTTGGCGCTTAAAACCTTGTCTTAAAAGGGAAAATTCTTGCTGTGCCCGTCATCTGGCTGTCACACACCTGTGGCAATCACGCGACGCTGTTGTCAAGTTAGTGAATTTGATTATTGTCAAAACAAGTGCAATTAGGACTAGACCCCCATGCTAATATTCCGCTGTCTGAGGTAACTCCGGAACAGTTATCACGGACTAATGGGGTGGCCGAGTCTGCGGTCACCCCATTTTTATTTGCGCGGCGTAATGCCGCAGTAGTGCCGGAGAAAGCCAGATCGAAAGCCGGATGACAAGCCAGAAACACAAAAGCCGGCGCACCGATAATCGGCGAGCCGGCCCTGGGAAAATCCGCCAGTTAATTTACAACTCGTAACGCGCGATTACGGCGTGTAAATCAATGGCTAAATCGGCGGCTAATGGCTGAAAATGCCCGCCATTAATGCGCACCCGCTGCACTGGAAGCATCGGCGGCGCTACGCGAAGGTCGCGTAATCCAGATCAGCGGAATGATGGCGATAAAGATGATCGCCGAGATATAGAAGATGTCATTCAGGCCCATCACCGCAGCCTGCGAATCCACTGAGGTGTTGAAGAGCGCATAGGCCGAATCGCCGCCCAGATGCAGCGCGCCGTGCACGTTGTCCATCTGTTGCGTGAACACCGGGTTGGTCGGGCTCGCCTGTTCGGTGAGGCGTACGTGATGCAGGATCGTGCGATCGTTGAAGGCGTTGCCGATCAGCGAAGTGCCCACCGCGCCGCAGAACGTGCGCGCGAAGTTCGACAGCCCGGCGGCCGCCGGAATCTTCTCCGGTGGCAGGCCCGAAAGAATGATCGAGGTGAGCGGCACGAAGAACATCGCCATCGGAATGCCCTGCAGCAGCGTGGGCAGCACGATGTCCCAGTGCGAGACGTCGGTATAGAAGCGCGTGCGCATCATGAAGACCACCGCGAAGCCGATAAAGGCCACGGTTGCGATGTAGCGCGGGTCGCTACGCGGCAGCAGGCGCCCGATGATGGGCGTGAGCAGCACCGCGAACACGCCGAGCGGCGCGGTAGCGAGCCCCGAATCCACGGCGCGGTAGCCCAGATAGCCCTGCATCCACTGCGGCAACAGCACCAGCGTGCCAAAGAACATGCCGTAGGCTACCGAAATCGAAATCGTCCCGCCCGCAAAATTGCGTTGCGTGAAGAGGCGAATATCGACCACGGGGTTCTCTTCGGTGAGTTCCCACACGATGAAGAACGCGAAGCCCACCAGCGCGACCAGACCCAGCGCGACGATCAGCGGCGAATCGAACCACGCGAGATCCTTGCCTTTGTCGAGCATGATCTGCAGCGAGGCCACCCAGACGACCAGCAGAAAGAGGCCAACGCCGTCAATTGGCAGGCGCCGCGTGGCCGATTCGCGTTCGCGATAGATGGCCCACGTGACGGCGGCCGCGAACAGGCCCACCGGAATGTTGATATAGAAAATCCACGACCAGTTGTAATCGTAGGTAATCCAGCCGCCCAGCGACGGCCCCGCGATCGGGCCAACCAGCGCCGTCATCGACCAGAGCGCGAGCGCCGTCGATGACTTCTGTTTGGGCCACGAGCCAAGCAGCAGCGCCTGCGAAAGCGGTGCGAGCGGGCCGGCCACCACGCCTTGCAGAATCCGCGCGCCCAGCAGCGTGGGCAGATTCGGCGCGATGCCGCACAGCCACGAGGCCAGCACGAACAGCAGGATCGACGTGACGAATAGCTTCACGGTGCCAAAACGCTGCGTGAGCCAGCCGGTGAGCGGAATGGAAACGGCATTGGCCGCCGCGAAGATGGTGATGACCCACGTGCCTTCATCGACGGACACGCCGAGATCGCCCGAAATGGTCGGGATCGCGACGTTGGCGATCGACGAATCGAGCACGTTCATGAACATCGCCAGCGACACGGCAACGGTGCCGATAGCGAGCTTGGCGCCGCTAAGCGGCGCGAGGGGTTGCGGTGCAGACATGGAATACGCGTGTGATGAACGGGGGCCGGCGGCAAGGCGCAAGCCAACCCCGCAGCCTGACAGAGCAACGCGCTCCGATCAATGTCCAAACACGCATCAATGACTGACAGTGGCGGCAATAATGCGCGGGCGGTGGCTGCCCGCGAGACGCCCCACAAAATCAATCAGTCATCCATATCATCTTCATTCGCCCACAAAATTCACCGTGCGCCTGGCGCGCTCGTCCACATTCAACGAAAACACATCGGGCCGCGCATAGTGCCCCACCACATCGAAGTCATAGCGGGCGCGTACGAGTTCATCAGTGTCGATCTGCGCGCTCACAAGCCCCGTCTCGCCGTGCAGCGGCCCCGCGAGAATCTCGCCCAGCGGCCCGACGATCACGCTGCCGCCATTGATCAGCGCACGCGCGGGGTCCCAGCCCGGCACGTCGATACCGAGCGCGGCCGGCGAAGGCTGCACCTGGCACGCGCTCACGACGAAGCAACGCCCCTCGTGCGCGATGTGGCGCATCGAGCATTGCCAGACCTCGCGTTCATCGACGGTCGGCGCGCACCAGATCTGCACGCCCTTCGCGTACATCGCCGTGCGTAGAAGCGGCATATGGTTTTCCCAGCAGATCGCCGCGCCCGCGACGCCCGCGCCCGTCTGCACCACGGGCAGCGTCGAACCGTCGCCCTGCCCCCAGATCAGACGCTCGGTACCGGTGGGCATGAGCTTGCGGTGTTTCGCCACCAGACCGGCGCGCGGATCGAAGAACAGCGCCGTGCAGAAGAGTGAACTGCCCGCACGCTCGATCACGCCGATCACGATCGACGCCTCGCAGCGCGCCGACAGCGCAGCGAGTGCATCGGTCTCCGGGCCCGGCACGTCGATGGCGTTCTCGAAGTAACGCGCGAACGCCTCGCGGCCTTCGGGCAGCCGGTAGCCAAGCCGCGTGCCGAAGATTTCGCCTTTTGGATAGCCGCCCAGCAGCGCCTCCGGCATGACGACGAGCGCGGCGCCCGACGCGCGGATATCCGCTTCGAACGACAGAATATGGTCCAGCGTGGCGGCCTTGCCCTGCGGCAGCGAGCCGATCTGCAAAGCGGCGATGGTCGATTTCGGCATGAAGGTTCTCCGTGATCCATGTATCGAGGCGAATCCGTATGATGGCGGGGTCGCAACCCTGCGCCCACGCGCGCCGCCACTTTCTGCTATGCATGCCCGTGATATCTCCGGCGTCGATCTGAATCTGCTGAAGATTTTCGAAGCGCTCTTCGAGGAAGGCGGCGCGAGCCGCGCCGCGATCCGGCTGGATATGACGCAATCCGCCGTGAGCGCGGCGCTCAAGCGTTTGCGCGTGCTCTACGACGACCGCCTCTTTACGCCGACCGGACGCGGCCTCGCGCCCACCGCCCGCGCGCGCGAACTCAAGCCCGTCGTCACCGAAGCGCTCGATCGCGTGCGGCAGAGTCTTGCGATTGCCTCGCCGCAACCCGCGAGTTTTCACGGCCGCGCCGTCGCCATCGGCCTCTCGGACGATTTCGAACTGGCGCTGGGCCAGCCCATCATCGCCCAGGTGGCGCGGCATGCGCCGGGGCTGCGCGTGATCTTTCGACAGACTTACAGCCAGATCGTGAGCGACAGCCTTGCCACCCAGGAGATCGATCTGGCCATCGCGGCGGGCGGCTTCGGCGCGCGCGGGCTCAGCCATCAATCGCTCGGCCAGGGCGACTATGCCTGTCTTGTCGATGCGGCGTCCCTGCCGCCTGCGAACGACGCCACGCTCGCGCTCGAAGCCTTTGTGGCGCGCGGGCATATTCTGGTGTCCTCGGGCGGCGTGGTCGGCATCGTCGACGAAGCGCTCGCCGCGCAGGGCCTCAAGCGCACAGTGATTGCGTCGACCACGCATTTTGCCGCCCTGCCGCATCTGCTCAAGGGCACCCAGGCCATCGCCACCATTCCGCGCCATGCCGCAGCGGCCATCGCCGCACTCACCGGGCTGCGGCTGGTCGAATGCCCGCTCGCCCTGCCCGGTTATCCGATCGAACTGGGCTGGTGCGCCAATGCGCTGCGCGACGTGGCCGTGGCGCGCGTGCGCGATGCCATCGACGCCTGCGCGTCTTGTCTGGGCGCACCGCGCGTCTGAAAAAATTTCGCCGCACAGCGACGGATTTTTCCTGCCGCCCCGTTCAAGAGTGACAAGCACGCACGAAAGCCGTGTGCTTATCACGAACAACGGGAGGAATTCCATGTCTCGCAAGCCACTTCAGTCATGCCGATCGCTGCTCGTCGCCGCCACGCTGGCGCTCGCGGGCAGCGCCGCCATCGCGCAGACCGTCATCATCGCCCCGAACGCGCCGCCGCCGCCGCGCGTGGAGCACGTGCCGCCGCCGCGCGCGGGCTACGCCTGGGACCCGGGCCACTGGCGCTGGGATCACGGCGGCTATGTGTGGGCACCGGGCCACTGGCAGCCGATGCGCATGGGCCAGCGCTGGGTGCCCGGCCACTGGATCGAGCGCGGCCCGAACTGGCGCTGGGTGCCGGGCCATTGGGCTTGACGGCCTGATGCCCGAACGGAGATCACGATCATGAAGACACTGCTCATCATCGCGCTGGCCGCGGCGGTTCTCACGGGCTGCATCGTCGAACCCGCGCGCCCTGCGTATTACAGGCCCGGGGTCGTCGTATATTGAACGTTCGCGAACCGGCCGACGCCGCCGCCATGACCAACATCGCCACGGCGGCGGCGCGGCCCGAACCGGCGCACGCCCATGGAGGGCATGACGATGAGACCCGCACGGCCCAGGCCGTCGCCACCGATGCTGCTGCCGATCCAGGCGCGCAACCCGCGCCGCGACGGAATCGCGCCTTGAACGACGCTCAGGAAGACGAGTCCACGCACGGATCGACGTCGAATCAGGAATCGAATCGCGCCGCGACTCCACAGCGCGCCGCAGAAGCCGATCCCGATGCGAGCCTGATCGCTCGCGTCGGCGCGCGCGACGCGGGCGCGGTGCGCTCGCTCGTCGTGAACAAACTGCCGCGGCTGCTCGCGCTCGCGACACGCATGCTGGGCGACCGCATGGAAGCCGAGGACGTGGCCCAGGAGGCGTTCATGCGCATCTGGAAACAGGCGCCGCACTGGCGCACCGGTGAGGCGAAATTCGATACGTGGCTGCACCGCGTCGCCCTCAATCTCTGCTACGACCGCCTGCGCGGCCATCGCGAGACGCCCGCGCCCGATGCCGACGCCTTGAGCGAGCAAGCCGATCCCGCCGCGCGGCCCGACGAGCGTCTGGAGTCGCGTGCGCGCGACGCCCGCGTGCGCGACGCGCTGGCGGCGTTGCCGGTACGCCAGCGCGAGGCGCTCGTGCTCACTTATTATCAGGAGCTTTCGAACGCCGAGGCGGCCGCGCTGATGGACATCACGGTCGATGCGCTCGAAAGCCTGCTGGCGCGCGCCCGGCGCACCCTGCGCGCACAACTGGCCGGCGAAGGGCCCGCCAAGGATCGAGCATGACATCCGAACGATTCCACACACTCGTCGAAGCCTATGGCACCGATCCGCGCCGCTGGCCGCAGCACGAGCGCGCCGACGCGCTTGCGTGGGCGCGCGCGCATCGCGCCCAGGCCGACATCGTGCTCGAGGAAGCGCTGGCGCTGGACGCGTGGCTCGCGCGCGATATGATCGCGCCGCCCTCGCGCGCGCTGGTCGAGCAGATCATCGAAAGTGCTCCCCTGGCCGTGCCGGTGCCCGCCAATACCGATCGCACGAAGCGCAAACGCTTCTGGTGGTCGGGCGCGGCGTTCGCGGGTGTGGGGCTCGCGGGGGCGCTGGCGGGCGCGTTGGCCATGTCGGTCATGCTCACGGGCAATACGCTCACGGGTGGCCTCGCCATCCAACCTGGTTCGCAGCAAGACGCGCTTCACGAAGCAACACACGACAGCAGCTATTTAAGTACGAGTTTCGGCGGTTCGAGCGCCGATTGGGGTGATGAATGAACGCACGCTCGTGGAAGGTGCTAATTGCAGGATCGGTCCTGCTCAATGTGTTTCTGCTCGGCGGGATCGCGGGCGGCGCGTGGCGCTGGTTCGCGGCGCGCGACCTCACGCAGGCGCAGACGGTGGCTCAACCAGGCCAGCCCGCACAGCGTGCGGCGCTGCGCTTCGCCACGGACTATCTTTCGCCCGAGCGGCAGCAGCAGTTTGTCGATGCCTTGAAGGCGGCGCGACGCGAGGGCCGCGACGATGCCCGCGCGGCTCGCGACAGCCGTCGCCAGGTGCTCGATCTGCTGGCCGCGCCGAAGTTCGATCGCGCCGCGCTCGATGCGGCGCTTGCGCGCACGCGTGAATCCGATATCGCGTTGCGCACGCGCGTCGAAACCGGTGTGGCCGATTACGCTGCCACGCTCACGCCCGAGGAGCGCGTGAAATTCGTCGAAGGGCTGGAGCGCAGCGGACAGTGGCGTCTGCTACCAAAGCCGCAGCGCAAGGCCGGATCACAAGCAGGCTCGACGCAACAACAGCAATAGTCGAAAGAAAAAAATCAGCAGGACAGCGACGGATTCGCGCGCGGGCCGCGTTTAAGGACAGTACGCAACACCTCGAACGCCCTTCACCCGACCTGACAAGGACCGCGCATGAACAGCCAGCCCACCGCCCGCGATGCCGCGATCGCGATGAACCGCTTTGGCCTGGGTGCGCGCGCCGACGAGACTCCGCCCGCCGATCCGCAACACTGGCTGCTCGACCAGTTCTCCCGCTACGAGCCGCTGCCGGCGGCGTGGCGCGAGGAGCCCGGCGCGGTCGCACTGGCGACGCGTTTTGGCGAAGAACGCCAGCAAGGCATGGCGGATAGCGCGGCTAGTGGCGTACAGACTGCTGCGGCCAGCACCGCCCCCGCCTCCTCGCCCGCCAACCCACAAGCCGCGCGTCAGGCGGTCAATCGCGCGATCCGCCGCGAAAGCGCCGATATCTATCGCAGCGCGGTGAACGCGCGCCTCACCAGCGCGCTGCAAACCGACACGCCCTTCGTCGAGCGTCTCGTGCATTTCTGGTCGAATCACTTTGCCGTCTCCGTCGACAAGTTCGCCATTGCGGGCCTCGCGGGTGCGTTCGAAATGGAAGCGATCCGTCCGCATGTGCTCGGCAATTTCGAGGACATGCTGGTAGCCGTCGAGCAGCACCCGGCGATGCAGCTTTTCCTCGACCAGACGCGTTCGGTGGGGCCCGACAGCCGCGCCGCGCTGCGCGCCGATCAACGCGATCCCGAGCACAAGCGCGGCCTCAACGAGAATCTGGCGCGCGAGATCATGGAACTGCACACGCTCGGCGTGCGCAGCGGCTATACACAGGAGGATGTCACCGAATTCGCGCGAGCGCTCACGGGCTGGAGCGTGGCCGCCGCGCGCGGTCCGCTGCCGGGCAACGCGGAACCGGGATCGTTCGTGTTTCGCCCCGCCTTGCACGAGCCAGGCGCGCGCACCGTGATGGGCCGCCAATATGATCAGGACGGCGAACTACAGGCGCGCGCGATTCTGCATGACCTCGCGCGCGCGAGCGCCACCAGTCGCCACGTCGCCTTTCAGCTGGGACGCCATTTCGTCGCCGATAATCCCCCGCCCGCGCTCACTGAGCGCCTGGCCAGCGCCTTCGAACAAAGCGGCGGCGATCTACCCACCGTTTATCGGGTGCTCGCGACCTCGCCCGAAGCCTGGGCCGCGCCCGACACCAAGTTCAAGACACCGTGGGAATGGACCGTGTCGTCGATGCGCGCGCTTGGCTGGCGCGATCGCGGCGACCTCAATGCCGCGCCTCTGCTCACGCAACTGGGCCAGCCGATCTGGCGCCCTGGCTCGCCCGCGGGCTACGACGACATCGCCGCAAGTTGGGCCGCGCCCGATGCCTTGGTGCGGCGTGTCGAAGTCGCGCAGCGTTTCGCGGCGCGCGTGGGCGACCGCATCGATCCGCGCACGCTCGCGCCCACCGTCCTGCCGGGCACGCTCACGCCACCCACCGCCACGGCCGTGGCGCACGCAGAAAGCGCGCCGACAGCCATCGCCTTGCTGCTCGTTTCGCCTGACTTCCTGAGGAGATAACCACCATGCTCTCCCGTCGCCATTTCCTGCGTGTCGCCGCTGCGGGTGCGGGCGCGATGCTGGTCGCGCCGCAAATCGTGTTCGCCAGCGCCGCCACCGAACGCCGCTTCGTTTTCGTGATCCAGCGTGGCGCCGCCGACGGTCTGAACATCGTCGTGCCCTATGCCGAGCCTGCTTACGCAGGCCTGCGCGGCGCGCTCGCCATCGACACCGCAAACGCCAGCAAACTCGACGGCACCTTCGCGCTGCATCCGGCGCTCGCCCAGACCGCGCAGATGTATCGCTCGGGCCAGGCGCTGTTCGTGCATGCGGTCGCCTCGCCGTATCGCGACCGCTCGCACTTCGACGGCCAGAACGTGCTCGAAACGGGCGGCCGCGCGCCGTATCAGGTCAAGGACGGCTGGCTCAACCGGCTCGTCGCGCAGGTGGGCGGCACGCGCGAGAACGCCATCGCGTTTGCGCCCACTGTGCCGCTCGCTTTGCGCGGCGTGGCGCGCGCGACTTCGTATGCGCCCTCCGCGTTGCCCGCCGCTTCCGACGATCTGCTCACGCGCGTTTCCGCGCTCTATGAGGGCGATGCGCAATTGCACGGCCTGTGGAGTTCGGCGATGACCGCGCGCGGCCTGGCGGGCGACGTGAGCGCGCGACAAGACCCGGCGAGCGTGGGCAAACTCGCGGCCGGATTTCTCGCGCGCGCGGACGGCCCGCGCATTGCCATGATCGAGACCGGCGGCTGGGATACGCATAGCGCGCAGAACGCGCGCCTGGCCAACCAGTTGAAGGCGCTCGACACAATGCTCGCCGCGCTGCGCGACAACCTCGGGCCGGCGTGGGACAACACGACCGTGCTCGTGGCGACCGAATTCGGCCGTACGGCGGCGGCCAACGGCACGGGCGGCACCGACCACGGCCAGGGATCGGTCGCGATGCTGTTGGGCGGCGCGGTTGCAGGCGGGCGCGTGATCGCCGACTGGCCTGGCCTGCGCCCCGGCGATCTTTACGAGTCGCGCGACCTCAAGCCGACTGCCGCGCTCGATGCGCTCATCGCAGGCGCCGCCGCCGAAAGCCTGGGGCTCGATCCGCAGCGCGCCGCGGCGGCGCTGTTTGGCCAGGCGGGCACGGTGCGGCCCATTACCGGACTCGTGCGGACCTGATGCACCCAGGCTTTGCGCGAGGAGACCACGACGCAAGCCAACGATAAAACCATCATCAAGGAGGAATCCATCGTGAAAACGAAGCTCTATTTCACCGCACTCGGTTGCGCCGCTCTTCTTTCCGCCTGCGTGGTCGAACCCGCGCGGCCACCCGCACCGCCGCCGCGCGTCGAAGTCGTTCCGCCCGCCCCGCAACCCGGCTATCACTGGGTCAAGGGCCATTACCGCTGGGAAGGCAATCATTGGGAATGGATACCTGGCCACTGGGCGTAAGCCTGATAACCATTACCTGGTTTTCCTGAATATCAGAACGCGATCGTGGTGCGCACGCCGACGATCGCTTCGTCTCCCACGCGGCGCGCGCCATTCTGAGGATCGGGAATGCCGCCCGCTGGTCTGAACAGATACTGGAAGTCGGCCTGCATCTGCCACCACGGTGCGATCTGATACTGATACGTCGCTTCCAGCACGGTTTCCGCGCTGCGCGAAGGTGCGCCCGGCGTGTCGCTTGCCAGCTCTTGCGCATGCGAGCCAATCTGCGCATAGCCCACCGCCAGTCCCGCCACATCGTTGTCGCGCCCTTTAAACGGCGCCTTCAGGCTCACGCCTGCGTTCACGGCCAGATCGACGAGATTGCGATCGCCCGGTGCGGCCATCACGCGCGCGAACACGCCCAGCGATTGCGGGCTGTCCGCGGCAGGACGCCAGACCATCTGATCCGCGACGGCATAGACACCGTAGTCGCCCTTGTGCGCGAGCGGCACGCCCGTGCTCGCGGGATTGGCAAGCGAGAGACCGGTGTTATCGAAACGCTGGTCGGCGAACTGCGCCGTGTCGTACCAGACGCCCAGCTTGTAGGTGCCTGGCAATCCTGATGGTTTTACTGCAGATGCGTCGGACGGCGTCGGATTGAGCGCATATTGGACCTCGCCGATAAAGAGCGCGCCGTCGTGCAGGTTGAAGTTCGTGCCGTGTGCATTGAGCTTTTGCGGGTCGCCCGCGCCGTTACCGGACGGATTCCCGTCGAACACGCCGGCCAGCACGGTCCACGTATCGGAGGGCATCGCGCGCAGACGCACACCCAGCGCCGCAAGCGGATACGCGGGACCGCCCGCCGGCATATCGACGGACGGCAACACCGGCCAGCCGAAGGTCGCGTTCATGAACGTATTCGCGTACTGGCTCGTCATAAACTCCTGATCGAGACTCTGCTGGCCGATCTTCACATCGGCCTTGCCGCCCGCCAGGCTCTGCTGATACCAGAGTTCCCAAAGCCGCGTGGTCGAATCGGCCTCGATGCCCGAAGCGGATTGCAGCGCGAGCAGATTGCGCTGCGTGAGATTGGTGCCGTGAATCTGCAGCGCCGACACGTTGAAAATCCCGCCCGGCAAACCGAAAGCCTTTTGCGTATCCACGCCCACGCTCATTTCCGTGAGCCCGTCATAGGCGCCGCTGCGATGAACGCCGCCCGAAAGATTGTTCAGATATTCGCTGGTTTCCTGCAGGCCAAACGAGATGCCCCGATCGGCAAGCCAGGGGCGCAGGCCGCCCATGTCGCCGAATAGCGTTGCACGATCCCAGAGACCTGGCGGTGCGGCCGGTGTCGCGGCGTCGCTCGCTTGTGCAAAGGCGGCGGGCGAAAGACCGAAAGCGAGCAGCGCGGCAGCGCCAAAACGTGAAACCCGGAACGAAGGCGTTGTGTTGAGCGGCTTTTTCATGATGTTTTTTGTAGGGACGAGTGTGCCCCGCGCAAAGGCGGAGCGATTGCGAAAAGTGACTTGCTTGAAATTCATGCCCGCGACGCGGGCGCGGCGCTCGTCGCGCCTAGGAGAACCACCAGCTCAAACGCAGCGCGCGATCGATCTCGCCGGAAGCGGACGACGCGCACAGCGCCGCGACGAGCGCGACGGCGGCGATGGTCAATGCCAGCATGAGCGTGGCGAGGCCCACGCGAGCGCGTGGCGGACGCGGTCCGCCCAGGCATGACGTAGCGATGAATTTGACGGACATAAGCCCACCTCCGCGCGCCCGTTTAAATCAGGCGACGAATGGCCACACGCGCAAAGACGTGCGACGTCCCGCAGGCATGCCTGCGAAAGACGGTTCAACAGAGGGAGCGTGCTTTGAAAAAACGAAGAAGCGCGCCAACCCGACCAGAGCGAGTTGACGGCGAAGGAAAAGTCCTGCGGCGTCTAACTCGCGAATGTGACGCCGGCGCAGGCCGGCATCCAACTTCCACTGCTAGAGCATGTGTCCACGAGGGACTCCTTTCGATGTAACGGGGCGGATTGTATTCGGCACTTGCGCAAAACCGCAAGCAAAAATCACATCAAAAGATGCGCCGTTGTTTTCGGCATCGTGATGCAAAGCCAGGCCTATGTCCTGCGTCAAAACCGCAATCAAGACGCAAGCCAATGGACAGGTTTCCTATGCAATTGACTAGGCCGATGCTTTCATTTTTATTCCCTCGGCATTGATCGTGTTTCATTTGCATCGAATGCAAGAAACGGGTTGACGCGTCAAATGTCCAGTGCCTAGAATCCCGGAATCTTCACTAAGGGGGCTGACGCCTTGGACACCAGCAGTAGTCGATCTTCGAACTGTTTCGCCGCCTGACCGGCTCGACGTCCGCGCTTACCTTCCTTAGCCGCCGTCCTGCCAGCAGGCAGACGGTGCGCGCCGCAATTACTCTCCGTGCACCTTTAATTCGCGCCATCCGGCCGCTGCGTTCGCACGTCCGTATGGTTTCCCGTCGTGGGCCAAGGCTCGCGACTGCGTTCGCGCGCCTTGCCGATAAAGGAGCCGCCATGCCGGACAGTGATAGTTATCCCTTACGTATGCCTTTGAACCCATCGTCCCTGAACGGGAAAAGCGAGTAGACGTTCGCCTGGCGCATCGCGCACGGCCTCCGGTCGCTGGCTTTCCCGCGAACGCGCCAATCCGGCGCCCGGAGCAACACTATGAACTTCGCACTCCTGCTTTCCAGCCTTCCTCATGTCGATGAAGCACGCGGCCACTACGACCGCATGCTTGCGCTGCACCACCGCGCGCCAGGCCGCGTCGCCCGTCTGTGGCAACGCATTGCGCGCCGATTTTCCTGAGCGGAGCTGAACCGCTTCGCTCACCCGTCACGCTATCTACAACGATAAAACGGAACCATCATGTCCACGCCAGCCAACTTTCCTCAGTCCAATGTGTCGCCGCCACGCAGCGCCGTGCTCGACGACGCCCATGTGGGCGATATCCACGGTGCGCTCGGCACCATCTCGCGTCATGATCTCGCGCCGCGCACGAGCTGGTGGGCGCGTTTTCGCACCCTGCTCGCCATCCTGGGCCCAGGCCTGATCGTGATGGTGGGCGATAACGACGCGGGCGCCTTCGGCACTTATACGCAGGCCGGCCAGAACTACGGCACCACCCTGCTCTGGACCCTGCTGTTGCTCGTGCCCGTGTTGTATGTGAATCAGGAAATGGTGCTGCGCCTGGGCGCGGTCACTGGCGTGGGCCATGCGCGCCTGATCTTCGAGCGCTTCGGCAAATTCTGGGGCGCCTTCAGCGTCATCGACCTGTTCGTTCTCAACGCGCTGACGATCGTCACCGAATTTATCGGCATCACCTTTGTGCTCGATTTCTTCGGTCTGCCAAAGATTGCGGGTGTGTGCATCGCGGCGGCGTTGACAATGGCAGCGGTCAGCACCGGCAATTTCCGGCGCTTCGAGCGCTTCGCCATCGGGCTGTGCCTGCTGAGCCTGCTGCTCGTGCCGGTGCTGGTGTCGATCCATCCGCCCGTGGGCCAGATCACGCGCGACTTCTTCGTCCCCAACTGGCCCGCGCACGCGAAGCTCTCGGACGTCATGCTGCTCGTGATCGGCATCGTCGGCACGACGGTCGCACCGTGGCAATTGTTCTTCCAGCAGAGCTATGTGATTGACAAGCGCATCACGCCGCGCTTCATGAAGTATGAGAAAGCGGATCTGTGGATCGGCATTCTGTTCGTGCTGATTGGCGCCGTGGCCATGATCGCGTTCTGCGCGCAGCTTTACGCGGGCAAGCCGGAATACGGCAACTTCAGCGATGCGGGCGGCGTGATCGCGGGTCTGGAAAAGTATGCCGGCCATACGTCGGCGGTGCTGTTTGCGATTGCGCTATTCGACGCAGCCATCATCGGCGCGGCGGCGGTCTCGCTTTCGACGGCCTATGCGATCGGCGATGTGTTCAAGATCCGTCACTCGCTGCATCGCGGCGTGTCGGACGCGAAGGGCTTTTATCTGGTGTATTTCGGCATCGTCGCCATGGCCGCGGCCATTGTGCTGATTCCAGGCAGCCCGCTGGGTCTCTTGACCGAAGCAGTGCAGACGCTCGCGGGCGTACTGCTGCCCAGCGCTACGGTGTTCCTTTTGCTGCTCTGCAACGACCGTGCAGTGCTGGGCCCGTGGGTCAACTCGAAGGCGCTGAACCTGTTCACAGGCGCGGTGGTGTGGGTACTGGTGATGCTGTCGATCGTGCTCACGGCTTCGGTCATGTATCCCGACATGAGCGGCGAGACCATCGTGGAGATCCTGGCGGGCGGCACGGTCCTCGCCATCGTGGGCTATGCGGTCACACTCATGTTGCGCAAGCTGCGCCGCGAACCCATTGCCGTTGTACAACGCTGGCCGCAGGGCGCACGCGATATGTGGCGCATGCCGCCGCTCGCCGAACTGGCGCCGCCCAATCTCACGCTCGCCAAGCGCGTGTGGATGGGCGTGCTGCGCGGTTATCTGCTGGTGGCGGTGATACTCGTCATCGTCAAGGTTGTGCAGATGACGTTCTCTCCCTGAATCTCATTCGATGACTCACTGAAAGATGCGGCGCGCTGGATCATACCGGCGCGCCGCATTCATTTCTGGCTCCAGTTACGCGTGCGGCGTCAGATCGAGAACCGGTTCGGTCCTGAGCGCGTCGTAAATCTCGGCCATCGGCATATCGCCGACTTCGGTGCGGATATAGGTTCCAAATGCGCGTTCGTAGAGATCGCGGCCCGCCTGCGAATCGAGTGTGAGGTCGAAACACTTGAGAACGAATTCGGCCATCCTGTCCGCATCGACAAGAAGGCGCTCGGCTTTCTTCTGATCCATTTTTGCACCCTGCGGCAACGCCGCCCTGCCATTCAAGCGAGCATCTTACCGCACGTACGCAGGCGTCGCGCGCATGCAATCTAACCCTTCTTAAAACTTTTCGATGCGCGAATACAGCGAATGGATCATCCCGCGCGCAATTGCCCAATTGACCCCGCTTGAGTCTTGATACACGTCATTTCGTGCAGAGGCCGAACACTTATAGTCACAAGCGACGTCGCGCCTTGCAGCCGGTAAAGCCGACGCCTCCTGTTCTATTCACTTGCACCTGACAATCGCGGGAGAAATTCATGCCTATCCAGCACATAAGCGTCGACATACCCACCCAACCGATCGCCAGCGAGACTCTACATGGCGATGCCGCAACAGAAGCGCCCGGCGTTGCGGAAATCGTCGCGGTCATGAAAGCAGGCGTGCGTTATAGCGCGCGTGAACTTGGGAAACTTCTCGGCGTACGCGCTCCGGTGATCAATGAAATTCTTGTGCAGGCGCTCAAATCAGGGGCACTGCGCGAAGCCGGCAGATCCTCTGATAATCGTTACTGGGTCCCTTCCGCCGAACAACTCGCGCAAGAAGCCCGGTTGCGGCAGCGCTACTGGTGGTGCCAGGCGCCGCTTACCGGTTATGAGCAGGAGCGTCGCGAGTTTCGCAATCTTTGCATGCTGGCGCGGCGCTGATGAAGTCCTGACGACGTTCCCGCGCGTGCAGACTTATTTTCAGGATGAAAGCCGGCCAAAGCCCCTTAGACTCCCGCGCGCGACATGCGCCCAGCGCCTTGCATGTCGCGACATCCGGAATATCTGCAACAGGAACTGATCGATGGACACCACTCATAACGATGGCCACCACGCGGCCCCTACTGTCACGGCCGCCATTGCAATGGAGCGCCTGCAGCAAGCGGGCCTCCAGACCGACATGCCGGCCGCCTCTGTGCAGGCCGCGTCGGTTCCCAAACTCAACGATGCCTTTGAACTGCTGCACGAGCAGGTTCGTCTTGCCAACGAAGATTTCTCCATGTTGTTCAAGATGCTGGAACCGCATCTGCCACGGCATCTCTTCAATAGCGGCTCCCATATCGCGCCTCCGCACGAGAGCGAAGCCGTCAAGGGTGTCGAGAGTCATGCATCGCGCGGCCCCGAGTTCAGCCCCACCTATAGCAAGGTGGTCAATGCGGCGGAAGCGGTCAGCCGCATGCGCCGCGGCATAGAACAGATCACGAAACATCTGGTGATCTGAACGACTGCGTTCTATTTGCAGGGGAAAGCCGCGAACAGCGCCTTGTAGACAATGGCGCCAGTCGGTTCGAGCATTTGTTCGAGATGCCCCTTCATGTAGGCCAGAACCACGCGCAACTGGTCCTTGCGCGTGAGATTCGGCGGCAGGCAGTAACGGGGCCGTTGCTTGTCAACCAGTGCCTGCACCAGCGCGCCATTCGAATAGCCGACCAGATACATGGCGCAAGCGCTGAGATTTTCCTCTTGTTGGCAGGCGGCGTAAAAGCCGTCGCCCTGATCGATGGACGACGCCGCCGAAGGTGAAGGTGAAGGCGAAGGTGCCGAGGGCCGCGTCGCTGAAGGCGCGAACGGCGTCTGCGCGACGGCATTGCCGAGGCCCAGCGCACAAGCAAGTGCAAGCGCGGTGGCCGCGAGGGTGGATTTTTTCACGATGGCTATGCTCCGGATTAAGGTCGGCGCAAGCATAGCCTCGGGACTCGCAGGCGGGTTTGCCTGTCGTCAAGCCCCGGCCATCGCAATGCAAACAATGAACAAATGGCCGCGCTCGCGGCCATTTCCACACGCATCAAAAGAACGTCTGCATGCCGATATGCGCGGCAAACTGATGATTGTTGCTCGACGGCATCAGGCCGCCGATCCATGCGTTATGCGTGCCCGCCACATCGCCGCCGGTCCACTGGTAAGCGGCATCG
>NZ_DASZJJ010000141.1:0-28561 GCF_035948235.1 Paraburkholderia sp.
CAAGGAAGTCGGCCACAACGGCCTGACCGAGCTGCACGTCGTGCCCGACATGCACCACCGCAAGAAGATGATGGCCGATCTGTCCGATGCCTTCGTCGCGCTGCCCGGCGGCGCGGGCACGCTCGAAGAGCTGTTCGAGGTCTACACGTGGGCGCAGCTCGGCTATCACCACAAGCCGGTCGGCATTCTCAATATCGACGGCTTCTACGATCCGCTCGTGACGATGCTCGGACATACGGTCAGCGAAGGCTTCATGCGCCAGACGTATCTCGATCTGCTGCAGATCGACAGCGATCCCGCCACGCTGATCGGCAAACTCCAGCGTTATCACGCGCCCGCGCAGGACAAGTGGGCCGATCAGCGCGAAAACGTCTGAACGTTCGATAGGGAGGGTTTGATTCGATGGGCAAGGTCGTCCTGATCACGGGCGCGAGCCGCGGCATCGGCCGCGCCTGCGCCCGACTGCTGGGCGCGCGCGGCTGGACCGTGGGCGTCAACTATCTGCACAACGCCCCCGCCGCCGAGGAAACCGCAGCCGAAGTGGGCCGCGCCGGCGGCCATGCGCGCGTGCTGCACGGCGACGTGGCGAACGAAACCGATGTCGTCGCCATGTTCGACACGCTCGAATCGGCGTATGGGCGCATCGATGCGCTGGTCAACAACGCGGGCATCGTCGCACCCGGCAGCCCGCTCGCCGACATGGACGCCGCGCGCCTCAAGCGCATGTTCGATGTGAACGTGTACGGCGCGTTCCTGTGCGCGCGCGAAGCGGCCAGGCGCATGTCGAAGGACCGTGGCGGAGATGGCGGCGCGATCGTGAATGTGTCGTCGGCGGCGTCGCGGCTGGGTTCGCCCAACGAGTACGTCGACTATGCGGCCTCGAAAGGCGCCATCGACACCCTGACGATCGGTCTGGCCAAGGAGCTTGGCCCGCAGGGCGTGCGCGTGAATGCCGTGCGGCCCGGCCTGATCGACACGGAAATCCACGCCAGCGGCGGGCGTCCAGAGCGCGCCGCCGTACTGGGCGCGCAGACGCCGCTCGGCCGCCCCGGCAGCGCCGACGAAGTCGCGGAAACCATCGTGTGGCTGCTGAGCGATGCGGCGTCCTACGTGACGGGCGCGTTGCTCGATGTGAGCGGCGGACGCTGATTAGAAGCTAAAAGCGCGAACCGGGCTGGCTTAGAAAAGCGCGCTCGGCTTGCGTGCTCTCACGGCCCAGTTGTGCATTGCGATGCGGAAATCGCCCAAAGCGCGCGATAACGTCAGCGTGGCGCACCGCGTGATCGTAGTAACCCTTCGCCTGCGGGTCCTTCGCCAGCTCGCCGAATAGCCGCAGCGACTCGCGCTGCGCCTCGGCGGATTCCGCATGTTCGAACGGCAGATAAGCGAAGGCGCGATGCTCGACGGTCGGCAGGCGCAGATCGTCACCGCTTGCCACCATGGCGCGCGCGACGGCGAGCGCTTTTTCATCGGCGGCGAAGGCGCGCGGCGTGTCGCGATGGCAGTTGCGCGAAAACTGGTCGAGCACGATCACCAGCGCCAGCGTCCCTTCAGGCGTCGCGCACCACGCATCAAGCTCGCCTGCGCAGGCGGCGTCGAGCAACGCACCGAAGCGCTCGCGCAACAACGCGTCGAACGCCGCGCTCTTCTTGAACCACATCTTGCGTTCCCGGCCATACTCCGCCGATCCCGGCGCGCCGAACCAGAAGTCGAGAACCTCGCGCGGATCCACGCTCCTCACGCTCATTCCACCAGTTCCAGCACGAGCCGGCGCGTGCGCGCGCTTTTCTTTTCCAGCTTCGCCACGCGTAATCCGCCAATCTCAAGCGTGTTCTGCACATGCGTGCCGCCACAGGGCTGCAGATCGACGCCTTCGATGCGCAACAGCCGCACGCGCCCCAAACCCATCGGCGGCTTCACGCTCATCGTGCGTACGAGTTCGGGACGCTGCGCCATGTCTTCGTCGGTAATCCATTCGGTCGTCACCGCATGCGCACCCGCAACCAGTTCCGCCAGACGCGCTTCCACTTCCTCGCGCCCGATTGGCTCGACCGTGGCGAAGTCGAGGCGCGCGTAGTCCGCCGTGATGCTGCAACCGTCCACCGCGTAAGGCAGGACCGCACACATCAGATGGCTGGCCGTATGCAGACGCATATGCCGATGACGGCGCGTCCAGTCGATCTCCGCGCGCACGCGCTCGCCCACCGCGAGGCGCGCAAGCAGGGCTTCCTGTCCGGGCGCCGGAAGATGCAGCGCGTCGTCGGGCGTCGCGCCTTCGAATTTTGCCTTGCGGGTATCGGCGATCTGGATGCGGGTGCCGTCGGCGAGCACGAGCGCGCCGGTGTCGCCCGCCTGGCCGCCACCCAGCGGATAGAACACGGTCTGGTCGAGCTGCACGCCCTCTTCGCTCACGGCGAGCACGGTGGCGTCGCAGTGCGTCAGATAGGCGTCTTCGCGAAAGAGCGCGCGGGTCGATGGTTGCGCTGCGGCCAGCGTGGCGGTCGTCATGGGGACTGTCTCCTTGTTATCGGGATGCATCAGAGTGCAAGACACAAGGTTCCATTATCGCGATGTGCTCACAGTCGCAAAATACAACCCGAATCGCCCACGGCCTGACTGTACCGGTCAGCGAACCGGGCCAGTCGCCCCGTCGCGCCGGAATCAGCCCGGACGGTTGCGCATCCAGTCCGCGGTCTCGAAGAACGAATGCAGCAGGCGCTCGCGCAGCGGTTCGGCAAGGCCAATGTCCTCCATCGCCCACGCCATGCAGCGCAGCCACTGATCGCGTTCCGACGACGCAATCGCGAACGGCAGATGGCGCGCGCGCAGGCGCGGATGGCCGAAACGCGAGATGTAGTGATCCGGGCCGCCCATCCAGCCGCACAGGAACCAGAAGGTCTTGTCGCGCGAACCGTCGAGCGTTTGCGGATGGAGCGCGCGGATACCCGCGAACTCGGGTTCGAGGTCCATCAGGTCATAGAAACGGTCGACGAGTTCGCGCACGCGCGCCTCGCCGCCGACGAGTTCGAAGGCCGTGGGTTGCTGCGGCGCTTCGTCGGCTGGATCGGTCATACAGTGGAATCGATGCGAATAACGGGGCGGCAACGCGCTTCAGGCTTCAGAAGCGCCGCCGGGCAAACGAATATTTTCGCATAGCGGCGCGCGGGCCGCCCCGCACGCACGAACGCAGCGTCAGGCGTCGCGCAGCGACTGCAGCGCGGGCCGCGCGAGCACGTGCCGCAGGCTGATCCAGCCGCCGACGCCCGCGCACGCCACGCCCGCCACGATGCCCGCCGGCACGAGCCACGGATCGAACGGCAGATAGAACTCGAACACGCGCGTCGCCAGCACCGAGCCGACGATCTGCGCGCCCACCGCCGCCATCAGGCCCGCCAGCGCCCCCACGGCGACGAACTCGGCGATCTGCACCGAGCGCACCTGCGCGTGCGACGCCCCCAGCGCGCGCAGCAGCGCCGACTCGCGCATGCGTTCGTCGCGCGTCCCCGCGAGCGCCGCGTAGAGCACCAGCACGCCCGCCGCGAGCGTGAAAATAAACAGGAACTGCACCGCGCCGATCACCTGCTCCAGCATGCGCTGGATCTGCGCGAGGATCGGGCCGACGTCGATTGCGGTGACGTTCGGGTACTGCGCAACCAGCCCGTCAACCACGGCGCGCTGCGACTCGGGCAGATGGAAACTGGTGATAAACGTAGCCGGGAAATCGTGCAGGAGCGCAGGCGGCATCAGCACGAAAAAGTTGACCTTGAACGAGCCCCAGTCGAGCTTGCGCACGCTCGTCACGGGCGCGGTCACTTCCAGCCCGGTCACGTCGAAGGTCAGCACATCGCCGGGCTTGACCTTGAGGATTTTCGCGAGCCCCTGCTCGATCGAGAGCTGCGGCGTGCTGGCGTCGCCATACCAGGCACCGGCCTCGATGCGGTTATCGTCCGGCAGTTGAGTCGTGTACGAGAGATTGAATTCGCGATCGACCAGACGCCGCGCATCCTCGCTCTTGTACTGATCGGGATTCACGGGCTGGCCGTTGATCGACGTCAGGCGGCCACGCACCATCGGCTCAAGATCCGGATTGGCGATACCGTGTGCGCCGAGCCACGCCGCCACGGCGTCGCGTTGCGCGGGCTGGATGTCGATGAGGAATTCGTTCGGCGCATCGGGCGGCGTCGATTTGCGCCAGCCGTCGATCAGGTCGTTGCGCGTCATCGCGATCAGCAGCAGGCACATCAGGCCGATGGCGAGCGACGTAATCTGCAGCGCGCTCGCGCCGGGCCGCCGTTCGAGCGACGCCAGCGCATAGCGCCAGCCCACGCCTGCACGCGAATCCAGCCCGTTGCGCTGGCTGCGCGCGACGCGCGCCGCGCCCCACAGCGCCAGCCGCGCTATCGCCGCGAACACCAGCAGACCGAGCGCGAAGCCACCTGCAACGATGCCGCCGAGCTTCAGTTCGCCCGCCGCCAGCACCAGCAGCCCCGCGAACAGCACGATGCCGATGGCGTAGGCCGCCCAGGCGGTGCGGCTCTCGTCGCCCCATTCGCGGCGCAGCACCCGCACAGGCGGTACGCGCGTGAGCGGCAACAGCGGCGGCAAGGCAAAGCCGAGCAGCAGCACGAGCCCCGCCGCGACGCCTTCGAGCGCGGGCAGCGGCCCGGGATACGGCAGCGCCACATCGATCAGCGTACCGAGCCACGCGAGCAGCGCGAGATGCCCCGCATAACCGAGCGCCACGCCAACCGCGCCCCCCACAAGTCCAAGCCCCGCGAATTCGAGCACGAAGATCGAGCGCAGCGTGCGCTGGCTCGCGCCCAGGCACCGCATCGCCGCGCAGGTGTCCAGATGGCGGCGCGTGTAGCGGTGCGCGGCCATCGCGATGGCCACCGCCGCCAGCAACGCGGTCAGCAGCGACACGAGCGTGAGGAAATGGCGCGCGCGTTCGAGCGTCTGGCGCACCTGCGGCTGGCCGTCGTTGAGCGATTCGAGGCCGACGCCGCGCATCTTGCCGCCGGCTTTGTCACCTTCGACTTTCGCCCTCGCCCACGCGGCGTATTGCTTGACGGCGGGATCGGCGCCTGCCACCAGCAGGCGGTAGGTCACGCGGCTACCGTAGCCGGTGAGGCCCGTCGAAGGCAGATCGGCCGCGTTGAGCATCAGACGCGGCGAAAAATTAACGAAGGAAAAGCCACGGTCGAGTTCGCGCGTAATGATCGCGCCCACGCTCAAGGTGCGCGTGCCGACCTTGACCGTGCCGCCCACATGCAGCTTGAGCGCGTCGAGCAGTTCGCCGTCCACCCAGACGGTACCAGGCGGCGGAATGCCCTGCGCTTCGTGATCGGGCGCGCCCGGCGCGGACGCGATGCGCAGCGCGCCGCGCAGCGGATATTCGGGCGAAACCGATTTGACAGCGGCCAGGCGCGCGGGCGCTTGTGCACTTTGCGCCCCCGCGTTCGCGGCAGGCACGCTCACCATGCTCGGGAAAATCGCCGTGGTCGCGGTGTGCAGGGCGAGCGCTTGTGCCTCGCGCGCGAACATCGGGTCGAGCGGATGATCGGCGCGCACGATGAAATCGGCGGCGATCATGCGCCGCGCGTCGCGTTCCAGCCCGCGCTGCAGACGATCGGCGAGAAAGCCCACGCTCGAAAGCGCCGCCACCGCCAGCACGAGCGCCAGCAGCAGCATGGTCAACTCGCCCGCGCGCCAGTCGCGTGCGCTCATGCGCGCGGCAAGCCGCACGAGATCGGACCAGCTTAGCGATGAGCGGCCGGACACGGCCGCAGCGGAAGAAGCACTAGACGGGGAAGGATTCGCGCCGTTCAATCGTGACGGCTCCGTAACGAGAAACGCGTGACCATATGCGTGGCCATGCCGCGAAAACCGCCCTGCACGCCGCGCCACAGACGCGGCAAGGCCCACGTTGCGACCAGCAGGAAGGCAACCAGCATCACAAGGAAAAGCAGCGGGACAAAAAACGCCAGCAGCACGCCCACGAAGGTCATGCCGTCCTCGGCGCTGGAGGTGACGACGTTCGACACCGGCTCGGGCGACAGATTGATGAGCGCGCGCGTGCCCGCCTTGGCCAGATGCGCGGTGCCGGCGAGCGTGCCGCCCGCGAGCGCCGCAATCGTCAGCACGGCCGGGTCGGCATGGCCGAGCGCGCCAGCCGCCAGCACGGCGCCAGCCGGAATGCGGATAAAGGTATGCACGGCATCCCACAGCGAATCGAGCGCGGGGATTTTATCGGCGAGAAATTCGAGGACGGTGAGCGCAGCGGCCACGCCGATTACCCAGGGCGAAGAGAGGATCGCGAGCGTGTCGGGGAGATGAATGACGCCCAGGCGCTGCATGACTCCCGCCATCAGGACAGTGAGGTAGAGGCGCAAGCCACTGCCCCAGGACAGGCCTGCGGCGAGAGATAAGGGTTCCAGCATGACTGCCTCCTCGCGCGAGGCTCGCGCGGCGCCGTTCCCCACGATACGTGGCGTAGCGCAGCGTCCAAATTTGTCCAGCGAGGCTAAAAAACCGGGGGACAAAAAGACGTCGGCGCTCGCGGCGTCCGCGGCGCTTGGGTGTTATCGGTTGGTGAGCGTGGTGACCATCTCATTATAGCCACGCACGCTGCGCCGCCGCAGCGCGGTTTTGCCGTTCTGGTGCGCCTGCGCCACGCTGGGCGCGCAATAAAACGCACGAAAATGCGCGCCGCATCACATAGCGACGCGCAACGACCGCTCGAGCAGCCGCGCCGCTACGGTTGCGGCAGATTTAGGCAGCCGACGAAATTACGCAGCCGACGAAAGCTTGAGGCCGATCAGCCCCGCCACGATCAGCAAGGCGCTGAGCACGCGGGCCACACTCACCGCTTCGCCCATCACGATAATGCCGAGCACGAACGCGCCCACCGCGCCGATCCCGGTCCAGACCGCGTAGGCGGTGCCCAGCGGCAACTGGCGCATGGCGAGCGCGAGCAGCCAGAAGCTGCCCAGCGCCGTCACGACGGTGAACACGGACGGCCACAGCCGCGTGAATCCTTCGGAAGATTTGAGACCGGTGGCCCACGCCACTTCGAGCAGGCCGGCAATGAGGAGATAAATCCAGGGCATCAGGAACGCTCCATGAGAAAAATGGGGCCGTCCCCGAAAAAAGAGAAGCGCAAGGTCGTCCTTACGCTTCTGTAAGTATAGCAAAGCTGGTCAGACCGGGCTTGCGGGCTGCCTCACTGCACACCCACAAGCCGATAACCCACGCCCGTCTCGGTGATGATGTGCTCGGGCTGGGCCGGATCGCGCTCCAGCTTCTGGCGCAGATGCGCCATGTAGATGCGCAGATAGTGGCTGCTTTCCACATGCGACGGTCCCCAGACCTCGCGCAGCAGTTGCCGGTGCGTGAGCACACGGCCCGCGTCGCGCACCAGCGTGGCCAGCAGCCGGTATTCGATCGGCGTGAGATGCACCAGCGCGCCCTCGCGCGTCACCTGGCGCAGCCCCAGATCGACGACCACCGCGCCGAAGCTCACCTGCGGCGCCTCGTTCGCGCCGCCACGGTTGCGCCTGCGCAGATGGGCGCGGATGCGCGCCAGCAGTTCGGACACGCCAAACGGCTTGGTCAGGTAATCGTCGGCGCCGGCGTCGAGCGCGGCGACTTTTTCGCTCTCCTGGGTCCGCGCCGACAGCACGATCACCGGCAGATCGCTCCAGCCGCGCAGCTCGCGGATCACGTCGAGGCCGTCCGTGTCGGGCAGCCCCAGATCGACGATGACGAGATCGGGCTTGCGCGTGGCCGCTTCCACCAGCCCCTGCTTGCCGGTTTCGGCGTCATGGACGGTGATGCCCTCGCCTTCGAGCGAGGCGCGCACGAAGCGGCGAATCTGCTTTTCGTCTTCGATCAGGACAACGGAGAGACTCGGGTCACTCATGGGCGGCATTCGAATCGAGAGGTTTGGTGGGGCCGTCGTGCGGATCGTGTGAGTCGTGCGGATCTTCCGCGTGGTCGTCCGCATTGTCGTCATGCACGTCGGCCGGCAGCGGCGGCGGCTCTTCCACCGGCAGCGCGAACCAGAACGACGCGCCCACGACGCGACCGTCGGCGTCCACGCGATTGGCCGCGCCGATTGTACCGCCGTGCGCCTCCACGATCGCGCGGCAGATCGCAAGCCCAAGCCCAATGCCGGGCTTGGCCGATTCCTTCTCGCCGCGCGTGAACTTTTCGAACACGCGCTCGCCCATGCCTGGCGGCAGGCCCGGGCCACGGTCGTCGATGCTCACGCGCACCTGGGGCTGGCCGCCCTCCTCCACGCGGCGCGCGGCAATCGTCAGCGGCGTGTCGGGCGGCGTGTACTTCGCGGCGTTCTCCAGCAGATTCGAAAACAGCCGCTCCATCAGCACGGCGTCGAGCTGCAGCAGCGGCAAATCCTCTTCGAGCTTCACCTGCACCGGATGGCGCGCCAGCACGCGTCGGCAAGCCGCCAGCGCCGCGCCGACGGTTTCCTCCAGCAGCGTCCACTGGCGGTTCAGCTTGAGACTGCCCGCCTGCAGCCGCGCCATGTCGAGCAGATTCGTGACGATGCCGGTCATGCGCAGCGCCTCGTCGTGAATCGCCTCGATCAACTCGCCCTCGCGCGCGTTCTGCGGATCGGGCGCGTCGGTGCTCGGCTCGTGCGTCTGCGCGAGCATCGACGAAAAGCCCACGATGGTCGTGAGCGGCGTGCGCAGATCGTGCGAAATCGCCGAAAGCAGCGAATTGCGCAACCGTTCGGACTCCATGTTGACGAGCGCGTCGCGCGCGATTTCCACGTAATGCACGCGCTCCAGCGCCAGGGCGATCTGCGCGGCGAAAGCGTCGAGCATGCGCTGCTGCTCCGGCACCTGCAATTCGCGCGCGTCGCGCGTGACCACGGCCAGCACGCCGCGTGTGCGCATCGGCGCCTTGAGCGGCAAATAGCGCGCCGCCGCCGCGGGCAAGGTATCGGTGCCATGGCCCGCGGGCTTTTGCTGGTCGTAGACCCACTGCCCCACGTCGATGTCGAGGCTCGACGCATCGAGCATGATCTGCGGATCGGGGTCCTCGATCTTCTGCTGGACCTTGTCCGCGCTATCGGGCAACAGGATCGCCACGCGCGCGCCGAACACCTCGCTCACATGGCGGCTGCCGATCGCGACGATCTGCTCGGTGGCCAGCGCCGCGGCCAGTTCGCGCGCCATCGCGTACATCGCGCCCGTGCGCTGTTCGCGCCGCTGCGCGACGCTCGCCTCGCGGCGCAGGCTCGACGTGAGATGGCTGATGACGAGCGACGTCAGCAGCATGCCGACGAAGGTGAGCAGGTATTGCGTATCGCTCACCGAAAACGACAGGCGCGGCGGCACGAAGAAGAAGTCGTAGGCCGCCACGCTTGCGAACGAGAGCAGCACGCCTGGACCGCGTCCGAGCTTCGTCGCCGTGAAGATCACGCCGAGCAGGTACAGCATCACCAGATTGGCCAGCGCAATGCGGTCGTTCAACTGGTTGGCGAGCAAGGTGATGCAGGCGCAGATCACCATCGCCGCCACATAGGCGCGCGGCGGCGAACGGCCATTGCCTGGCGTGCCGCCCTGGCCGATCGCGGCGCGCCAGGCGTTGGCCGCGCGCGCGGCGGCGCTCGCGCCGTCTGAGGACTCGCGGCTATTCAGCCGGTCGATTTCGTTGCCGCTCGCGCGCACGAGCGTGAGATCGGCGTCACCGGCTTTTTCGGCCAGACGCTCGCCGAACGGCCGCTTGAACCAGCGCGAAAAACCCGTGCGCAGCGACGCGCCCGCGATCAGCTTCGACACGTTGCGCAGCCGCGCATAACCCGCAAGCGTCACGGCGGCGTCTTCACCGGCGAGCGTCGCCGTTTCCGCGCCCAGTTCCGCCGCGAGCTTGAGCGCGCCGAGCGTGCGCTCGCGGATCGCATCGGGCAGGCGCTGGAGCCGGGGCGTTTCGACATAGACGGCGATCCAGTCGGCCTTGAGGCTCGCCGCCAGACGCGCCGCCGCGCGCACCAGCGCGGGGGCCTCGGGACCGGGGCCGATGCACAGCAGCAGCCGCTCGCGCGCCTGCCAGACGTGCTGGATCGAGCGGTCGGCGCGGTACTCGTGCATCTGCGCATCGACGCGATCGGCGGTGCGGCGCAGCGCCAGCTCGCGCAGTGCGATCAGATTGCCCTTGCGGAAGAAGTTGCGCACCGCGCGCTCGGCCTGGGCGGGCAAATAGACCTTGCCGTCGCGCATGCGGTCGAGCAGTTCCTCGGCAGGCAGGTCGACCAGCGTGACTTCGTCGGCGCCGTCGAACACGCGGTCGGGCACCGTCTCCCAGACGCGGATGCCGGTGATCTGCCCCACCACGTCGTTCAGGCTTTCCAGATGCTGGACGTTGACGGTCGTATAGACGTCGATGCCCGCGTCGAGCAGTTCGTAGACGTCCTGCCAGCGCTTGAGGTGGCGCGCGCCGGGCACGTTCGAATGGGCCAGCTCGTCGACCAGCACGAGTTGCGGCTTGCGCGCGAGCGTGGCGTCGAGATCGAATTCGTCGAGCATGCGCCCGCGATACGCCAGACGCAGACGCGGCAGCACGTCGAGGCCGCTGGTGAGCGCGGCGGTTTCGCTGCGCCCGTGGGTTTCGACGATGCCGACCACCACGTCCACGCCTTCTTCGGCGCGGCGGCGCGCGGCCTGCAACATCGCATAGGTCTTGCCGACGCCCGCCGAGGCGCCGAAGAAAACCTTCAGCTTGCCGCGGCGGCGTTTTTCTTCCTCGCGCTGCAGGCGGTCGAGGAGTTCGTCGGGATCGGGGCGGTTCATGCGGCGTGGGCGAATGTATTCGTGTTCGGGGCGGTTGTCGCGGCGCAGACGTTGATCGTCTCACCGTGACCCGCAATTAGCAAACAGCAAGCAAACAGCGAGCAAACCGCACGCCGCTTGCACGGCGTGCGGTGCGTTCAACGCGAACCGCAACGCTCAGCTCGCGTCCTTGCCGTCGAGCGCGAGATTCAACTCCAGCACATTCACGCGCGGCTCGCCAAAGAGGCCAAACTGGCGCCCCTTGGTGTAACGGTCCACCAGCGCCTGCACGTCGTTGACGCTGATATTGCGCGCCTTGGCCACGCGCGCGACCTGATACGCGGCGGCGGCAGGCGTTATCTCAGGATCGAGACCGCTGGCCGACGAGGTCACGAGATCGGCGGGAATCGGCTGCGAGACATCGGTACCGGCGGCCTTGAGCGCGTCGATGCGGCCTTTGACTTCATCGGCGAGCGCCGGGTTGGTCGGGCCGAAGTTCGAGCCGCCCGAGGCCTGCGCGTTGTACGGCATCGGCGAGGTAGCCGACAGGCGGCCCCAGAAGTACTGGGGCGCGTCGAACTGCTGGCCGATCAGCTCGCTGCCCACCACCTTGCCGTTCACCTGCACAAGACTGCCGTTGACCTGGCGATGGAACACCGCCTGGCCGAACGCCGTCATCACGGCGGGATAGACGAGACCGGTAATCGCCGCGAGCACGGCGAACAACACGATCAGAGGACGAAACTGCGCTTTCATATGCATTCCTGTCTAAATAGTGGCGCGTGGTTCAAACCCAGCCAAACGCGGCCAGCACCATATCGATCAGCTTGATGCAAGGGAACGGCAGCAGAATGCCGCCAAGGCCATAGATCAGCAGATTGCGGCGCAGCAGCGTGGCCGCGCCCAGCGGCCGGTACTTCACACCCTTGAGCGCAAGCGGAATCAGCATCACGATGATGAGCGCGTTGAAGATCACCGCCGAGAGAATCGCTGAAGCCGGCGACGTCAGATGCATGACGTCGAGCACGCGCAGTTGCGGATACGTCGAAGCGAACGCCGCCGGAATGATCGCGAAATACTTGGCGACGTCGTTGGCGATCGAGAAGGTCGTGAGCGAGCCGCGCGTCATCAGCATCTGCTTGCCGATCTCGACGATCTCGATGAGCTTGGTCGGGTTCGAATCGAGATCGACCATGTTGCCCGCTTCCTTCGCGGCCTGGGTGCCCGTGTTCATCGCCACGGCGACGTCGGCCTGCGCGAGCGCGGGGGCGTCGTTGGTGCCGTCGCCCGTCATCGCCACGAGCTTGCCTTGCGCCTGATGTTCGCGGATGGTCGCGAGCTTGGTCTCCGGCGTAGCTTGCGCGAGGAAATCGTCCACGCCCGCTTCGGCGGCGATCGCGGCGGCGGTCAGGCGGTTGTCGCCCGTCACCATCACGGTCTTGATGCCCATCTTGCGCAGTTCGGCGAAACGCTCCTTGATGCCGCCCTTCACCACGTCCTTCAGCTCGATTACGCCCAGCACGCGCGCCTGTGCGTCGTCGCCCTGGCCGTTGCGCTCCGCCACCACGAGCGGCGTGCTGCCGCGCCGCGCGACTTCATCCACCGCGGCGCTTACTTCGGACGGGAAACGGCCGCCATGCTGCTCGACGTAATGCTTGACCGCGTCGGCGGCGCCCTTGCGGATTTCGCGGCCCGGCATGTCCACGCCGCTCATGCGCGTCTGCGCGCTGAAGGCGAGGAACACCGCATGCAGCGAGTTCATGTCGCGCTGGCGAATGTTGAAGCGCTGCTTGGCGAGCACGACGATGCTGCGGCCTTCCGGCGTTTCATCGGCGAGCGAGGCGAGTTGCGCGCAATCGGCGAGCGCTTCTTCGGTGACGCCTGGTGCGGCCACGAAGGCCGACGCCTGGCGGTTGCCGAGCGTGATCGTGCCGGTCTTGTCGAGCAGCAGCACGTCCACGTCGCCGGCCGCTTCCACCGCGCGGCCCGAGGTGGCGATCACGTTGGCCTGCATCATGCGGCTCATGCCCGCCACGCCAATCGCCGAAAGCAGCCCGCCGATGGTGGTCGGAATCAGGCACACGAGCAGCGCGGTGAGCGCCGTGATCGTCACCACGTGACCCATCTTCGCGGCTTCGACGGAGAACATCGAGAACGGCAGCAGCGTCGCGGTCGCCATCAGCAGCACGATCGACAGCGCGACCAGCAGGATCGTCAGCGCGATCTCGTTGGGCGTTTTCTGGCGCTTGGCGCCTTCGACCATCGCGATCATGCGGTCGAGGAACGCTTCGCCCGGATTGGCCGTCACGCGCACGACGATCCAGTCGGACAGCACGCGCGTGCCGCCCGTGACCGACGAAAAGTCGCCGCCCGATTCGCGGATCACCGGCGCGGATTCGCCCGTGATGGCCGATTCGTCCACCGAAGCAACACCGTCGATCACTTCGCCATCGGCGGGAATCACGTCGCCGGTTTCGACCAGCACCACGTCGCCTTTGCGCAAATCGGTGGCGGTGGTGATGCGGATCGGCGCCTTCGGATGCGGCTCGTTGAGCTTCTTGGCCATCACGTCGCGCTTGGCCTGACGCAGCGACGCAGCCTGCGCCTTCGAGCGGCCTTCGGCGAGCGCTTCGGCGAAGTTGGCGAACAGCACCGTGAACCACAGCCACAGCGCGACCGCGAGAATGAAGCCCGCGGGCGCTTCGGCCTGGCCCATCAGCGCCGCGATCCAGAGGATCGTCGTGAGCACGCTGCCCACGTAGACGCAGAACATCACCGGATTGCGCAACTGGGTGCGCGGCTTGAGTTTCCTGAACGAATCCACGATGGCCGGGCGCAGCAGCGCCGGATCGAACATGGACCGTGTTGCACTATGTTGTGTCATTTGAAGAAGTCCCCGTTCAATGCACGCCGAGCATGATCAGATGCTCGACACCCGGACCGAGCGCGAGCGCCGGCACATAGGTGAGCGCGCCCACCAGCAGCACACAGCCAAGCAGCAGCACGACGAACAGCGGTCCGTGCGTGGGCAGCGTGCCGCCCGTGACGCCGATGCGCTTCTTGCTGGCCAGCGAACCTGCGATCGCCAGCACCGGCACGATGGTGCCGAAGCGGCCGAACCACATCGCAATGCCCAGCAGCCAGTTGTAGAACGGCGTGCTGACGGTCAAGCCTGCGAACGCGCTGCCGTTGTTGTTGGCGGCGGAGCTGAACGCGTAGAGGATTTCGGAGAAGCCGTGCGCGCCCGGATTGGCGATGCCGGCCTTGCCCGCATCGGAGAGCACGGCAATCGAGGTGCCCAGCAGCACCAGCAACGGCGTAAGCAGAATCACGATCGACACCATCTTCATCTCGAACGATTCGATCTTCTTGCCCACATATTCCGGCGTGCGCCCGATCATCAGACCGGCCACGAACACCGCCAGCAGCGCGAACACCAGCATGCCGTAGAGACCCGAGCCAACCCCGCCGAAGATCACTTCGCCCAGCTGGATGAAGAGCATCGGCACGAGGCCGCCGATTGGCGTGAGCGAATCGTGCATCGCGTTGACCGCGCCGCACGAAGCCGCCGTGGTGGCGACAACGAAGATGCCGGTCTG
Source organism: Paraburkholderia sp. (assembly GCF_035948235.1). Taxonomy (GTDB): domain Bacteria; phylum Pseudomonadota; class Gammaproteobacteria; order Burkholderiales; family Burkholderiaceae; genus Paraburkholderia. Next base: position 14,399 of record NZ_DASZJJ010000141.1, read on the forward strand.
CGCCATGCCGAAGCGCGTTTCCTTGCCTTCCATATTGCCGCCGGCCTGCAAGGCGCTGGCGTGCTGATCGACGTTGAGCGTCGTGAGCATCGGATTGCCGGCCTGCTCCGCCGACAGTTCCACGCCCACCGCCACTGCAAACGCAATCGTCATCACCGCGAGCACCGCCACGCCCTGCTTGCGGTCGCCCACAACGTTGCCGAACACGAGACACAGCGCCGCCGGAATGATCAGGATCGACAGCATTTCGACGAAGTTCGAGAACGGCGTCGGATTTTCGAACGGATGCGCCGAGTTCGCGTTGAAGAAACCGCCGCCGTTGGTGCCGAGCATCTTGATCGCTTCCTGCGAAGCGACCGGGCCCATCGCCAGCGTCTGCGTCGTCACTTTCGTATCGACGGTGACGGGGTTGCCCTTGGCGTCCTTGATGGCATTGCCCTGGGCGTCGAGCTTCGGGGCCGCGTAGGTGGTGGTCTGGAGCGTCGGCACGCCCTGATAGGACTTGAAGTTCTGGATCATGCCCTGGCTCATCAGCAGCGCCGCGATGAGCGCCGACATCGGCACGAGGATGTAAATCGTCGTGCGCGTGAGATCGACCCAGAAGTTGCCGATGGTTTGCACCGAATGGCGCGCGAAGCCGCGAATCAACGCAATCATCACCACAATGCCCGTCGCCGCCGACAGGAAGTTCTGCACGGTGAGGCCGAGCATCTGCGTGAGATAGCTCACGGTCTGCTCGGGCGTGTAGTCCTGCCAGTTGGTGTTGGTGACGAAGCTCACGGCGGTGTTGAACGCGCCGTCCGGCGTCATCGCGCTGAACGCCTGCGGATTGCCGGGCAGCCAGCCCTGCACGCGCAGCAGCACGTAGAGAAAGCCCACGCCGAGCACGTTGAACGAGATGGTGGCGAGCGCATAGCGCTTCCAGTTCATCTCGGTGTTCGGATCGACGCCGGCGATGCGGTACAGCAGATTCTCCACCGGCGCGAACAGACGCACGACCCGCGAGCGCCCGTCGAGCACACGCGTGATGTAGCCCGCGACCGGCACCGCCAGCGCAAGCAGAACGACGAGGAAAATCCCCGTCTGCAGCAGATTGTTGGCGTTCATTCGATCTCCTCCGCGCGCAGCAGCGCATGGACGAGATAGACGAACAGCAACAGCGTCGCCGCTCCCGACAGCCAGAAGATCCAGGTCATGAGCGCGCTCCCGTGGCGTTTTGATCGACGCGACGGTACTGCATGAGCTTCCCGCAGCCAGCGATCAACGCGTAAGTGAGCGCGGCGAAAACCGCCAGCCCCCCGATATACAGCACATCCATTGTCGTGTTCTCCATTGACGGATGGCGGTAAGGTACGGTTTATCGCGTTAATTCCGGATCAAAGCTTGGGGTGGGCGTATAAAAAGCGTGTAAACAGCGCGCGATCCGGGGACACGCGCAGGGGAAGCGCGGGGAAATTACACGCCGCTCGCGTCGAGCATGCCGTGGACGATGCCGCCGAGCACGTTCACCCGGGCGGCGTCGCCAGCCGCATCGGCCGCGACGATGGCCGTCGTCAGCCACAATGCGCTGTAAAAATGCATGGCGCGGCGCGCTTCGCCTTCCGGCTGCCAGCGTTGGACGAGTGTCGCGCCGTAGGCTCGCGCGGCGTCGTTATCCTGCACCGCCAGCTGGGCGAGCGTATTGCCCACTGCGAGCAGCGGGTCGCCATAGCAGGCAAAGTCCAGATCGATCAGACCGCTCAATCTGCCCTTATCGACGATCACGTTTTTCGTCGTTATGTCGTCGAGAAAGCAGACCGGAGGCACCGCCTGAAAGTAAGGCTCCAGTGCGCGCCGCAAGCCGCGCAGACGCAAGCGCAGCCGGTTCAACGGGGTCGGCGGCTCGTCCAGCGGCTCTTCGACCGGCCGCCCGAACATGTCGCTCCAGCTCGACGCCAGCGCCGGCCGCCCGATCGCCGCCCAGCCGAAGCCCTGCCCGCGCGGCAACGCCGCGACGCGCTGCTGGCAGGCCGCGATCGTATCGGCCAGCGCTGCGGCCTCTTCGGCATGCATCAGCGGCAATTCGAAGGCAAGATCGCGCCCCGGCAGCCAGCTCATCACCACATACGATCCGCCCGCCGGGATGGCGCCCGAAGCCAGCACCGTCTGCACCGGCACGCCGATCTCACGCAACGCGTTCAGGTTGTGCGCGGTGTACGCGAACGCGCCGCGCAGCGGACTCATGCGCAGGACCACCGTGCGGCCGTCCGCCAGATCGGCACGAAACACGGCATTGCCGCTTTGCGACAGCGTCTGCCGCTCGATCGCCAGCGGCTCGACTTGCATCGCAGTCCGAATGATTGAATGGGCTTGCGCGAGTGCGTCAGATTCTTCGGTCGACTGGGGAGCTTGCGCGCCTGCAGGAAGAATGGCTTCGGGTATAGAAGGCGCGGTGATAATCGACATGAAAGAAAGCCCCGCTTCCAGTTTGTAAGCGGCACTGCCGCAGTATTGCGAGGCAGTGTAGGGAGCCATCTTTTGGATCGGCTTTCGATTGAAATTACATGTATTACCCTTCGTGACGGCGCGCCGCCCACGCTCGATTAATCATTACGAGTCATTTCGCCGAATTACCGCTCATGAACAATCAAGCGCAATCCGGTAAGACTTCACCCTCTTTCATGGCCATATTCTTTCCATGAGAAAGCATTTGTAAGCTCTTGGGCCATAAAAAAAGCGCGCATGACAGCCATGCGCGCCTTCCTGATTTCGCGAGTTTCTACGGCGTCAAGGCATGAGAATCGTCGAACCCGTCGTCTTGCGCGCTTCGAGATCGGCGTGCGCCTGGCCGACATCCTGCAACGCATAGCGCTGGTTGATCGACGTCTTCACCTTGCCCGATGCAATCACCTCGAACAGCTCCGCCGACATCGCCTCGTAGTCGCTGCGTTTGGCGATGTACGAGAACAACGTCGGGCGCGTGAAGAACAGCGAGCCGCGCGAGGCGAACTCCTGCGATTCGATCGGCGGCAGCGGCCCCGACGCATTGCCAAAGCTCACAAACATGCCCAGCGGCGCGAGGCAATCGAGCGACTTCACATACGTATCCTTGCCGATCGAGTCGTACACCACCGGCACACCCGCGCCGTTCGTGATCTCGCGCACACGCGCCGTGAAGTCCTCGCGGGTGTAGACGATCGGGTGATCGCAACCGTGCGCGCGGGCAACCTCGGCCTTTTCGTCCGAACCGACCGTGCCGATCACGGTTGCGCCCAGCGCCTTGGCCCACTGGCACACGATCAGGCCCACGCCGCCCGCGGCCGCCTGGATCAGGATCGTGTCGCCCGCCTTCACGCGATACGTGCGGCGCAGCAGATATTGCGCGGTGAGGCCCTGGAGCATCACCGATGCCGCCTGTTCGTCGCTGATCGTATCGGGCAGGCGGATCACCTGGTCCGCGCGCAGCACGCGCTCCTGCGCGTAGGCGCCGGGCGGCCGCGCGACGTAGGCCACACGCTCGCCCACTTTCACGCTGGTTACGCCCGCGCCGACGGCCACCACCTCGCCTGCCGCTTCCATGCCGAGTCCCGCCGGCAACGGCTGCGGATACAGCCCGGTGCGGAAATACACGTCGATGTAATTCAGGCCGCACGCGCTCTGCCTGACGCGGATTTCGCCCTCGCCCGGCTCGCCCACTTCGACATCGACCCACTTCATGACTTCCGGGCCGCCGGCTCGATCGTATCGGATTGCCTTGCTCATCATGTCTCTTCCACAGTCAGGGGTTCGTCTGCGCCCGCGGGCACAGCTCGGTAACGCAACTCAGTAGCGCAACTCAGATCGCGTCTTTCATGCGCAGCGTGAGCGCGTCGAGAATCATGCGCGCCGTCGAGATATTGGTCGCGCACGGCACGTCGTGCACGTCGCAGGCGCGCACGAGCGCGTTGATATCGGGTTCGTGCGGCTGCGGCGTCATGGGGTCGCGCAGGAAAATCACCACGTCGACGTTGCCTTCGGCCAGACGCGCGCCGATCTGCAGGTCGCCGCCATGCGGCCCCGACAGCAGGCGCTCGACATTCAGGCCGTGCGCGGCGGCAATGCGCCCGCCGGTCGTGCCGGTCGCGAGCAGTTCGCAGCGGCGCAGCGTATCGACGTATTCGCCGGCGAGCCTGACGATGTCGTCTTTCTTGTGGTCGTGCGCGATCAGTGCGACGCGGGTGGGCATGGGTTCGGCTCCTGGCTTGGGTTAAATGAAATGACGCGGGTGCATCCTGGCACGTCAGAAGGTGCCCGGATAGGCGCCGCCGTCGATGAGCCAGTTCTGTCCCGTGATATAGCCCGCGTGGACGCTGCACAGGAACGCACAGGCGCGGCCGAATTCGTCCGGTGTGCCGAAGCGCCCCGCCGGGATCGACTTCATGCGGCGCGCGCGCACTTCATCGAGCGACAGATCGCTCTTGCCCGCCTGGGCGACCATGGTGGTCTTGATGCGATCGGTATCGAACAGGCCCGGCAGCAGGCTGTTGATCGTCACGCCCGAGCTGGCCACCTGGCGCGCCACGCCCGCGACGAAACCCGTCAGCCCCGAGCGCGCGCCGTTGGAGAGGCCCAGCACGTCGATCGGCGCTTTCACCGACGAACTCGTGATGTTGACGATGCGCCCGAAACCGCGCGCGATCATGTCGTCGATGGTTGCCTGGATCAGCGCGATCGGCGTGAGCATATTGGCGTCGAGCGCGGCCAGCCACTGTTCGCGCGTAAAGCTGCGGAAGTCGCCCGGCGGCGGGCCGCCCGCGTTGTTGACGAGGATGTCCGGCGACGGGCAGGCGGCGAGCGCCGCGGCGCGGCCCGCTTCGGTGGTGATGTCGCAGGCCACGGCCTTGACCTCGACGCCCGTGCTCGCGCGAATCTGCGCGGCGGTTTCCTCCAGCGTGCTTTGCGTGCGCGCGACGATCGTCACGTTGACGCCTTCGGCGGCGAGCGCCTCGGCGCAGCCGCGCCCCAATCCCTTGCTGGCCGCGCACACCAGCGCGGTGCGTCCTGCAATGCCCATGTCCATGGTGAATGTCCTCGTCGCCTGCTTAAGTGGTGAATCGCGGTAAGCGCGCCAATTACGGTAAGCGCCCCGAATTTTGCGATTCTAGAAGAATCGGCCAAAGCGCGTAGGCGCGCGACAAGCCGATCAGTTCGTGGAGAGCTTCGCGCGCCGTTCCCGTATACTTGCGCCTGTAGCGCGGCCCAGCGCTGCCGCGAGCCGCCCCGGATGCCATCCGGGCGAGCGCCGCGCAGCGCCGGCCCGCCCGAATCCCCCGATATCTCTTGCAGCCTTGTGCGCCCCGCCATGAAACAGGACAGCCGTTTTCCGAATCTCTTCATCCTCGACCACCCGCTGATCCAGCACAAGCTCACCCATATGCGCGACAAGGACACGTCCACGCGCACATTCCGCGAGCTGCTGCGCGAGATCACGCTGCTGATGGGCTACGAAATCACGCGCGACCTGCCGGTCGCGTCGCGCCGCGTCCAGACGCCGCTCGTCGAGGTCGATGCGCCCGTGATCGCGGGCAAGAAGCTTGCCATCGTGCCGGTGTTGCGCGCGGGCGTGGGCATGTCCGACGGTCTGCTGGAACTGGTGCCGTCGGCGCGCGTGGGCCACATCGGCGTGTATCGCGCCGACGACCATCGTCCGGTCGAATATCTCGTGCGTCTGCCCGATCTGGAAGACCGCACCTTCATCCTGTGCGATCCGATGGTCGCGACGGGTTACTCGGCGGCGCACGCGATCGACGTGCTCAAGCGCCGCGGCGTGCCCGGCGAGCGCATCCTGTTCCTCGCGCTGGTGGCCGCGCCCGAAGGCGTGGAGGTATTCCAGAAGGCGCATCCGGACGTCAAGCTCTACGTGGCCTCGCTCGATTCGCATCTGGACGGCCATGCCTACATCATCCCGGGTCTGGGCGACGCCGGCGACCGACTGTTCGGCACCAAGAACTGAGTTTGCCGGGGCCGCGGCCGAGCAGGTGCGGCGTGATAAAATTCAGGTCCACCTGATGGTTGCGAGCGGGTCGCGACGGCTGCGCGCAGCAGCGCCCGCCTTCGCGCGGCTCCCTGCCGGGCCACGCCGAACCCTGGCGTCAAGCCCACGAGCGGGCGGCAGCACCGCCCTCGCGCGCCACGACTCGGCCCGGACGGCCCGTGTAGCGCCGGCGCGATACCTGGCTGGCGCGCGGCGCACCGGCCCCAGGCGGAACAGACACTCGAAGACATTGAGGCCGCATGGCGCGCGAAACGCGCACCGTGCCGCGCCCTGTCATCGTGACTTGAGCACTGCGGCTTCGGCACTGCAGCGACGACAATTGCACCATGCACGCAATGAGCGTGCGACGGAGAAAGGTATGGCGGGTCATTCGAAATGGGCCAACATCAAGCACAAGAAGGCGGCTGCTGACGCGAAGCGCGGCAAGATCTGGACGCGGCTCATCAAGGAAATCCAGGTGGCGGCGCGCATGGGCGGGGGCGACATCGACTCCAACCCGCGTCTGCGTCTGGCGGTCGACAAGGCCTACGACGCCAACATGCCCAAGGACAACATCAACCGCGCGATCCAGCGCGGCGTGGGTGGTGTCGATGGCGCGAACTACGAAGAAATCCGCTATGAAGGCTACGGCATCGGCGGCGCGGCGGTGATCGTCGACACCATGACGGACAACCGCACCCGCACGGTCGCGGAAGTGCGCCACGCGTTCTCGAAGTTCGGCGGCAACATGGGCACGGACGGCTCGGTCGCGTTCATGTTCGATCACGTCGGCCAGTTCGTGTTCGCGCCGGGCACGTCAGAAGACGAACTCATGAACGCCGCGCTGGAAGCCGGCGCCGACGACGTCGTGACCAACGAAGACGGCTCGATCGAAGTGGTTTGCCCGCCGTTCGAGTTCCAGAAGGTCAAGGACGCGCTGGAAGCCGCCGGCTTCAAGGCGGAAATGGCCGAAGTCACCATGAAGCCGCAGACGGAAGTCGAATTCACGGGCGATGACGCCGTGAAGATGCAGAAGCTGCTGGACGCGCTCGAAAACCTGGACGACGTCCAGGAGGTCTACACCAACGCGTCGATCGCCGACGAATAACGGCATCGGCGTGGCGCCGCGGGCTTGAGGCTCCCGGCGCACGGCGGCGCGCGCGGCTCGCATCACTCAGCCGCACGCCCCAACGCTTTTCACGGCTGGCGCATTGTGCGTCAGCCGCAACTGTTTCTGGTTCAGGTCTTTCGGGGATTCTCATGAAGTTACTCGTCGTCGGTTCTGGCGGCCGCGAACATGCACTGGCGTGGAAACTCGCGCAGGCACAACGCGTCCAGCTCGTCTACGTCGCACCGGGCAACGGCGGCACCGCGCAGGACGAGCGGCTCACCAACGTCGCCATCACGGACATCAACGAGCTCGCCGATTTCGCCGAGCGCGAGCAGGTGGCCTTCACCGTGGTCGGCCCGGAAGCGCCGCTCGCCGCGGGCATCGTCAACGTGTTCCGTTCGCGCGGCCTCAAGGTGTTCGGCCCGACGAAGGAAGCCGCGCAGCTCGAAAGCTCGAAGGATTTCGCCAAGGCGTTCATGAAGCGCCATAACATCCCGACCGCCGCTTACGAGACCTTCTCGGACGCGACGGCCGCGCACGCCTACGTCGACACGCACGGCGCGCCGATCGTCATCAAGGCCGACGGTCTGGCCGCGGGCAAGGGCGTGGTGGTGGCGATGTCGCTGGAAGAAGCGCATCAGGCGATCGATTCGATGCTCGCCGACAACAAGCTCGGCGACGCCGGCGCGCGTGTCGTGATCGAGGAATTCCTCGCCGGCGAAGAAGCCAGCTTCATCGTCATGGTGGACGGCAAGCACGTGCTGGCGCTGGCCTCGAGCCAGGACCACAAGCGCCTGCAGGACGGCGATCAGGGCCCGAACACGGGCGGCATGGGCGCCTACTCGCCCGCCCCCATCGTCACGCCGCAGCTGCACGCACGCGTGATGCGCGAAATCATCCTGCCGACCGTGGCGGGCATGGAGAAGGAAGGCATCCGCTTCACGGGCTTCCTGTACGCCGGTCTGATGATCGACGCGCAGGGCAACCCGAAGACGCTCGAATTCAACTGCCGCATGGGCGACCCGGAAACGCAGCCGATCATGGCGCGCCTGAAGGGCGACTTCTCGAAGGTGTTCGAGCACGCCATCGCCGGCACGCTCGATCAGGTCGAGCTGGAATGGGATCGCCGCACGGCGCTGGGCGTGGTGCTGGCCGCGCACAACTATCCGGAAACGCCGCGCAAGGGTGACCGCATCAGCGACATCCCGGCGGAAACGGCCGATTCGGTCACGTTCCACGCCGGCACGGAGTTCGCCGACGGCAAGCTCGTGACCTCGGGCGGCCGTGTGCTGTGCGTGGTCGGTCTGGCCGATTCGGTGCGCAGCGCGCAGAACGTCGCGTATGAAACGGTGAACCGCATCTCGTTCGATGGCATGCAGTATCGCCACGACATCGGCTACCGCGCCGCGGGACGCAAGCAGTAAGGTTGTGACAAGCGTTGTCCGGGCGCGCGCTCACGGCTACGGCCGCGGGCAGACGCCCGGCTCGCGGTGTGCCCATGCGGCTTGACGCTGCTGCCTGGCGGTGACAGGCACGCGGCAGGACACATGGGCACGCCGCGCGGCCTGGCTGGCCTGGAAGGCAGCTTCTCCGTGGACCTGCGTGTGCGATCCGGCCCTCCGAAGGTAGCCGGAACATCGCTCACGGGGCCGCAACCGCGCAGATCGGCGTAAACTGGATCAAATGCGCTGGACCAAATGCGCTTGATCAAGTGCGCTTGACCAGGTGCACTGACACGCTGGCAGCACAAGTACTCGACAAAACCGCGCCGCGCGCGGTCTGCATTCCGAATCCGAAAGCAATCCTGGCGCCGCGCCGGCCTCAAGCCTTGCGCGCCCCTTCATCGATGACCGAAACGATTCAAACCGGCGTGGCGCCCGAAGGCGCCACCCATGACAGCACCGCAGTGCGCAGCTGGCTTTCCGGCCTGCAGACGCGCATCGCCGACGCGCTCGGCGAGTTCGACGGCACCGCTTTCGCGACCGACGCATGGCAGCGCGCGCCCGGCGAAAAGCTGCGCGGCGGCGGCTGCACGCGCATCCTCGAAAACGGCCAGTTCTTCGAGCGCGGCGGCATCGGCTTCTCGGACGTGCAAGGCGACGCCCTGCCGCCGTCGGCGACGGCCGCGCGCCCCGAGCTCAACGGCCGCGGCTTCGAGGCAATGGGCGTGTCGCTCGTGCTGCATCCGCGCAATCCGTATTGCCCGACCGTGCATATGAACGTACGCCTGCTGATGGCGACCAAACCGGGCGAAGCGCCCGTGTTCTGGTTCGGCGGCGGCATGGATCTGACGCCCTACTACGGCTTCGAGGAAGACGCGCAGCACTTCCATCGTGTCTGCCGCGACGCGCTCGCGCCTTATGGCGAGACGCTCTACCCGCGCTTCAAGCGCTGGTGCGACGAATACTTCTTCCTCAAGCATCGCAACGAGGCGCGTGGCGTGGGCGGCATTTTCTTCGACGATTACGCCGAAGGCGGCTTCGACGAAGCGTTCGCCATGATGCGTAGTGTGGGCGACGGCTTCATGAAGGCGTATCTGCCGATCATCGAAAAGCGCCGCACGATGCCCTATGGCGAAGCCGAACGCGAATTCCAGGCGTACCGGCGCGGCCGCTATGTCGAATTCAACCTCGTGTGGGATCGCGGCACGCACTTCGGCCTGCAAAGCGGCGGGCGCACCGAATCGATCCTCATGTCGATGCCGCCGGGCGCGAGCTGGCGCTACGACTGGCAGCCGCAAGCCGGCACGCCGGAAGCGCGCCTTTACAGCGACTTTCTGCCCGTGCGCGAGTGGATCTGACACTGTGACCCTTTCTTCGACTTCGTCGGTGAGCCCGGCGCCAGCGGCAAACACGAAAGCGCTTGCGCGACGTGTCGGCCTGCTTGGCGGCACCTTCGACCCGATCCACGACGGCCATCTCGCACTCGCGCGCCATTTCGCACGCGTGCTCGATCTGACCGAAGTGATCCTGCTGCCCGCCGGCCAGCCCTGGCAGAAGCCCGAGGTGAGCGCCGCCGGGCATCGGCTTGCCATGACGCGCCTGGCTGCGGCCACGCTCGTCATGCCGGGCGTGACGGTCACGGTCGACGCCGACGAGATCGAGCACGACGGCCCCACCTACACGGTGGAGACGCTGCGCCGCTGGCGCGCGAAGAGCACGAGCAACGCCAACGCGGCGCTCACGCTGCTAATGGGCGCGGATCAGTTGCTGCATCTGGATTCGTGGCACGAATGGCGCGAGCTGTTCGCGCTCGCGCATCTGGGCGTGGCGAGCCGCCCCGGCTTCGATTTCGCGGCGCTGCCGCCTGAAGTGGGCGCGACGGTCGCTGCACGCCGCGCCGACGCCGCCACGCTCGCAGCCACGCGCTGCGGCCATCTGCTGATCGACGAGACGCTCGCGCTCGACGTATCGGCGACCGAAATTCGCCATGCGATCAACACCGCCGATCTCGCCAGACACGGCGATCAAGGCTGTCAAGACGACCGGCAAACAACGACACCCGACGGCCTGGCCGCCGGGAAGGTCCCCGCAACCGTGTGGGACTATATTCATCAACATCATCTGTACAGGCACCACGGGTAAATATGGACATCCGCAAACTTCAACGCACCATCGTCGACGCTCTGGAAGACGTCAAGGCGCAAGACATCCGCGTCTTCAACACGAGCCATCTGACCGAACTGTTCGACCGCGTGGTGGTCGCGAGCGGCACCTCGAACCGCCAGACCAAGGCGCTCGCCAATAGCGTGCGCGAGGCGGTCAAGGAAGCCGGCGGCGACATCGTCAGCACCGAAGGCGAAGACATCGGCGAATGGGTGCTGGTCGATTGCGGCGACGCTGTCGTTCACATCCTGCAACCTGCGCTGCGCCAGTACTACAACCTCGAAGAAATCTGGGGTGACAAGCCGGTGCGCCTGAAGCTGGCGGCCAACACGGGTTTCGTGGGCGCGCGTCCGAGCGAGCCGATGGACGAAGACGAGGAAGAAGCGGAAGACGCACCGGTCGCGGCGAAGAAGCCGGCCCGCAAGACGGCTGCGCGCAAGAGCGCGAAGTAAGCTGCAGCGCCCGTTCGCACTCCCTGGCATATGAAACTGCATATCGTCGCCGTCGGCCACAAGATGCCGGACTGGATCGCCGAGGGCTTCGAGGAGTACACGAAGCGCATGCCGCCCGAGCTGCGCATCGAGCTGCGCGAAGTGAAGCCCGAGCAGCGCTCGTCGGGCCGTTCCGCCGAAAGCGTGATGGCCGCCGAGCGCACGCGTATCGAAGCGGCGCTGCCGAAGAACGCGCGCATCGTCGCGCTCGACGAGCGCGGCAAGGATTGGACCACGATGCAGCTTGCCCAGGCGCTGCCTGGCTGGCAGCAGGACGGGCGCGACGTGGCGTTCCTGATTGGCGGCGCGGATGGGCTCGATCCGCAGCTCAAGGCGCGCGCCGACACGCTGCTGCGCTTGTCCTCCCTCACCCTGCCGCATGCGATGGTGCGCGTGCTGCTCGCCGAGCAGCTTTACCGCGCCTGGACCATCACGCAGAATCACCCCTATCATCGCGTTTAAGCGCGCCTGAAGCGCATTCCGGGCCATGCATGCCGCATTTGCGGCCAGCGTGGCCTGTGTTTCCGGCATGACGCGTGCGGCTTTTTCGTGCGTTGTCTGCAGGAATGCCGCCCGCGCCCAGGCGCTCATCCGAACTCCGTCGCTTCAAGACGAATTCAAGACGTAAACACGCCCGATGACCCATTCCGCGACTTATCCGTTCGTCTATCTCGCCTCGCAAAGCCCGCGCCGCCAGGAACTGCTGCAGCAGCTGGGCGTGCGTTTCGAGCTGCTGCTGCCGCGTCCCGACGAAGACGCCGAAGCGCTCGAAGCGGTGCTGCCCGGCGAAACCGCCGCCGTCTATGTCGAGCGCGTGTGCGCCGCCAAGGCCGACGCCGCGCGCGCGCGCCTCGTGGCGGGCGCCCATGCGCACGCACCGATCCTCACCGCCGACACCACCGTGAGCATCGACGGCCATATCCTCGGCAAACCGCACGACGCCGCCGACGCCTACGCGATGCTCGAACGCCTCGCCGGGCGCGAGCACGAAGTGCTGACCGCCGTTGCCGTGGTCAATGCCGAAGGCGTGTGCCTGCCGGTGGCCGTCTCGCGCTCGCATGTGCGCTTCGCCGCCGCCCTGCCCGCCGCCATCGCCCGCTATGTGGCGAGCAAGGAACCGTTCGGCAAGGCCGGCGCCTACGGCATCCAGGGCCGCGCCGCCGAATTCATCGAGCGAATCGACGGGTCCTATTCGGGTATCATGGGTTTGCCACTTTTCGAAACGGCCGCCCTCCTGCGCGCCGCGAGCATCGACTTCTAAAACAAATCATGAACGAAGAAATCCTGATCAACGTCACGCCACAGGAGACGCGCGTCGCGTTGGTCCAGCAAGGCGCAGTGCAGGAACTTCACGTCGAGCGCACGCTGTCGCGCGGGCGCGTTGGCAACGTCTATCTCGGCAAGGTCGTGCGGGTGTTGCCGGGCATGCAGTCCGCTTTCATCGACATCGGTCTCGAACGCGCCGCGTTTCTCCATGTGGCTGATATCTGGCATCCGCGCCTGGCGGGCGAACCGCATACGAATGCGCATCATCAGCCCATCGAAAAGACCGTTTTCGAAGGCCAGACGCTGATGGTGCAAGTCGTGAAGGACCCGATCGGCACCAAGGGCGCGCGGCTGTCCACGCAGGTGAGCATCGCGGGCCGCACGCTCGTGTATCTGCCGCAGGAACCGCATATCGGCATCTCGCAGAAAATCGAGAGCGAGGCCGAGCGCGAAGCGGTGCGCGCGCGCCTGACCGCCGTGTTGCCCGCCGATGAAAAAGGCGGCTATATCGTGCGCACGATCGCCGAAGACGCAACCAGCGAAGAACTGGCCGCCGACGTGGCCTATCTGCGCAAGACGTGGGCGACAATTCTCTCGCAGGCGCAGCGCCTGCCCGCGACCAGCCTGCTCTACCAGGACCTGAATCTGGGCCAGCGCGTGCTGCGCGACTTCGTCAACGACGAGACCACGCGTATCCAGGTGGATTCGCGCGAAACGTTCCAGAAGCTCAGCGAATTCGCCACCGAATTCACGCCCGCCGTGCAGCCGAAGCTACATCACTACACGGGCGAGCGGCCGCTGTTCGACCTCTACAACATCGAGGCCGAAATCCAGCGCGCGCTGTCACGCCGCGTGGATCTGAAATCGGGCGGCTATCTGGTGATCGACCAGACCGAGGCGATGACGACCATCGACGTGAACACGGGCGGCTACGTGGGCGCGCGCAATTTCGACGACACGATCTTCAAGACCAACCTGGAAGCGGCGCATACGATCGCGCGGCAATTGCGGCTGCGCAATCTGGGCGGCGTGATCATCATCGACTTCATCGATATGGAGAACGTCGAGCATCGCGACCAGGTGCTTGGCGAGCTGAAGAAGGCGCTCTCGCGCGATCGCACGCGCGTGACGGTGAATGGCTTCTCGCAGCTTGGGCTGGTTGAGATGACGCGCAAACGCACGCGCGAGTCGCTCGCGCACGTGCTGTGCGAGCCTTGCCCGACTTGCCTCGGCAAGGGGCAGGTGAAGACGGCGCGCACGGTTTGCTATGACGTGCTGCGCGAGATTCTGCGGGAATCGCGGCAGTTCAATCCGCGCGAGTTCCGCGTGGTGGCGTCGCAGCAGGTGATCGATCTGTTTCTGGAAGATGAATCGCAGCATCTGGCGATGCTGATCGACTTTATCGGCAAGCCGGTTTCGCTGCGCGTGGAGTCGAATTTGAGTCAGGAGCAGTATGACATTGTGTTGATGTGAGGGACGGGCCGGATCACGCAGCATCACGAACCGGCCTGAAAGCCCCACCAGACGGTGATCTACGCAAACAAAATAACCTCGGCGACCGCGCGCGGCGAAGACCCAGCAGCACGAACTGGGCGGCCAGGAAAAACGGGCACGGAAAGCCGACTTGTGAGGGTCGGCGTTTGTGTTTTGATGCTCGGGACGAACCCGTTTAATCGTCGGCTTGTGTGACCTTGATAT
>NZ_DASZJJ010000142.1:0-14299 GCF_035948235.1 Paraburkholderia sp.
AGCACCGAGAAAAACACCGGACGCATGCTCGGAATCACGATCTTGCGGTAGATCGTGGGCAGCGTCGCGCCGTCCACCTGGGCGGCCTTGAAGATTTCGCTGTCGACGCCGCGCAAACCGGCGAGGAACAGCGCCATGCAAAAGCCGGTGGACTGCCACGCCGCCGCGACGACGATACAGAAGATCGCCTTGTCCGGGTCGTTGAGCCAGCCGAGCTGGAAGCTCGTCCAGCCCCAGTCGTGCAGCACCTGCTGGATGCCCAGGTCCGGATTGAAAATCCATTGCCAGGCCGTGCCCGTCACGATGTACGAGAGCGCCATCGGGTACAGGAACACCGCGCGCAGTGCGCCTTCCTGGCGAATCTGCTGGTCGAGCAGGATCGCGAGAAACAGGCCGAGAAACACGCAGATAACGATAAAGGGAATGCCGAACCAGCCGAGGTTCTGCGCCGACGTCCACCAGACGTCGTTCGAGAACAGCTCGCTGTAACGGTCGAAGCCTGCAAAATCGTAGCGCGGCATCAATCGCGACGTGGACAGCGATATATAGCCGGTAATGGCGATGAAGCCGTAGACGAACACAAGGCTGATCAGAATGCTGGGCGAAAGCACCAGCTTCGGAATCCAGCGGTCTGCGAGCGCCGCCATCGGCGACGCGCGGCGCGATTCAGCAGGCGAGGCCGCCTTGCCGTTGCCGCTAAGAGAAGCAGTCACTGCGCAACTCCTGTTACGGTGCGAAAGATCGAAGCGACCTTGCGCACGATGATGGGGTTCGGGTTGAACCGTCATGCCCGGGATGAGCCGCCAGCAAGGCCAGCGGCCCACCCCGTCTTACTTCACTTCACAAGCCACAAGCCGACTGCTTACTTCGTCTTGGCAGCCTTCGCGAGCGCTTCAACCGCGCTCTTCGAATCTTGCGTCGAGTTCATGAACTTCGTGACGACGTCGGTGATTGCACCCGCCGTTGCGTCGGCCTGAGCCATGCCGTGAGCGAGCGACGGAACGTAGCCGCCGGCCTTGATGGCCGTCTGCTCATCCGCGTACGACTGCTTGCCGCAATCGTCGAACTTGCTCATATCGACGCCCAGACGCACCGGGATCGAACCCTTGTACAGGCTGAACTGCTCCTGGAAGGCGGGGCTCATGATGGTCTTGGCGAGCGCCAGTTGGCCCGGCGTTGCCGTCTTCTGGCCCTTCTGCTGGAAGAACACGAACGAGTCGACGTTGAAGGTGTAGCCCTTCGAGGTACCCGGCACCGGTGCGCAGATGTAGTCCGTGCCCGGCTTCTTGTTCGCGTTGGCGAACTCGCCCTTGGCCCAGTCGCCCATGAACTGCATGCCGGCCTTGCCGTTGATGACCATGGCCGTGGCCAGGTTCCAGTCGCGACCCGTGCGGCCGTTATCCATGTACGACTCGATCTTGCGGACCGTGTCGAACACGCCAACCATCTGCGCCGAAGTGAGCGTCTTCTGGTCCAGATCGACGATGGCCTTCTTGTAGAAGTCCGCGCCCTGCGACAGCACCACGTCTTCCCACAGCGTCAGGTCCTGCCACGGCTGGCCGCCTGCGGCGACCGGCTGGATGCCTGCGGCCTTCAGCTTGTCAGCCAGCGCGAAAAATTCCGGCCACGTCGTGGGCGGCTTTGCGCCCACCTTGTCGAGTGCTGCCTTGTTGAGCCACAGCCAGTTGACGCGGTGCACCGAGAACGGCGCTGCAACGTAGTGACCGTCCGCGTGCATGATCTTGTCGATCTGCGGCGGCAGGTTAGCCTTCCAGTCGCCGGTGACCGAGTCGATCGGCACCAGCACGCCCTGCTCCGCCCATTCCTGAATCAGCGGACCCTTGATCTGGGCGGCGCTCGGCGCGTTGCCCGAAATCACCTGGGTCTTGAGTGCGGTCATGGCTGCCGCGCCCGCGCCACCAGCAACGGCGAAGTCCTTCCAGGTGTAGCCCTGCTTCTGCATGTCGTCCTTGAGGACGCCGACGGCCTTCGATTCGCCGCCCGACGTCCACCAGTGCAGCACTTCGATCGATTCGGCAGCTTGCGCCGTGGCAACGCCGCCCATCAGACCTGCTGCGCACAGGGCGCCCATGATCGCTCGGAATTTCATTGCTTATCTCCTCCAGACACCTGAACAAAAAAGACGGTTGGCCCCTGATTGCGCCAGGGTGCGGTGTAGTTCAAACAGGCAAAACACTGGACGGACGGGCGCCGGAGTACCGCGTGCGCGTGTTGTCTTTGGATGCGCGCGGGCCGCGGGCCGGGGTCCGGCCGCTGGACGCTCAAGAGATGAGTGGTTCGGGATGCAACTGACTGTCTCCTCTTTTGATTTTGTCCGGCCGCCCCGCCAGGCTTATTTGCTGCCTGTAGATGCGCGGCCAGTCGAGGCTGCGTTTCCCACTTACCGTTTGCCAGGCGCTACGCCGGGCTCGCCGATGGACGAATTCATTGTCCTTTAACATGGGAGACGTTTCGTCCGACTCGCGAAAATTCGCCTGAAGACCGCCGCAAACCCTCGCCGGGCCGCGCTTCCCCACGCTTTTTTCATCGAATCAACGTTACCTCTTGATTTGGATTGTAGTTAAACTACAATTCAGTGTCAAAAAAAATTTTATCGGACTACGGCCGCCTGACGGACCCCTGCCCGCGCCAGCCCGGCGCAGCTTCCGCGGCCCGCTTCCAGCCAGCTTCTGGCCTATCTGGACTGTGACGGAGACTATGCAATTCCCTACCGATTCAGGATTCACGTTCGTGCTGTTCGGCGCCACCGGCGACCTGGCGATGCGCAAGATTCTTCCGGCCCTGTTCGAAGCGCACCGCTCGGGCATGCTGGCCGAGTCCGGCAAGATCGTGGGCGTGGCGCGCCATGAAAACGACCGCGATCACTATCTCCAGTGGGTCGAGGAACACGTCAAACCGCACGTCTCGAAGAACGGCCTCGACGAAGCCGCCTGGGCCAGCTTTCTCGAACGCATCGTCTATGTGAAGCTCGACCTGTCGCGCGCCGAAGACTTCGGCACGCTGCGTGACGGCATCGCAGGACTGCCTGGCATCCGCGTGTTTTATCTGGCTACCGGCCCGTCCCTGTTCGTGCCGATCTGCCGTGCGCTCGCCGCGGTCGGCCTGAACGAGAATGCGCGCATCGTGCTGGAAAAGCCGCTCGGCTACGACCTGAAATCGTCGAACGCGATCAACGATGCCGTTGGCGAAATCTTCGCGGAAGAGCAGATCTATCGCATCGACCATTACCTGGGTAAAGAGCCGGTGCAGAACCTGCTGGCGCTGCGCTTCGGCAATGCGCTGTTCGAGCCGCTGTGGCGCCGCGAATGGGTCGAAAGCATCCAGATCACCATTGCCGAAGAACTCGGCGTGGAAGCGCGCGGCGACTTCTACGACAACACCGGCGCGCTGCGCGACATGGTGCAGAACCATCTGCTGCAACTGCTCTCGATCGTCGCGATGGAGCCGCCGCATTCGATGGATTCGGATTCGGTGCGCGACGAAAAGCTGCGCGTGCTGCGCGCGCTCAAGCCCATCGATCCGAACGAAATCAGCAAGGTCGCGGTGCGCGGCCAGTATCACGCAGGCGTGATCCGCGGCACGCCGGTGCCCGCCTACGCCACCGAAAAAGGCGTGAAGCCCGACAGCCGCACGGACACCTTCGTCGCGCTCAAGGTGGAAATCGAAAACTGGCGCTGGGCCGGCGTGCCCTTCTTCCTGCGCACCGGCAAGCGTCTGGCCGACCGCGTCGCGGAAATCGTGGTGAATTTCCGGCCCGTGCCGCATTCGGCGCTCAGTCCCACGGCGCTGCGTCCGGGCTCGAACCGCCTCGTGATCCGCCTGCAGCCGAACGAAACGATTCGCCTCTATTGCCTCGCCAAGCAGCCCGGCGAAGGCATGAACCTCGCGAGCGTGCATCTGGATCTGGCGTTCGACCAGTTCTTCCGCGAAGGCCAGATGGAGGCGTATCAGCGCCTGCTGCTCGACGTGATCAATGGGCGTCTGGCGCTCTTCGTGCGCCGCGACGAGCAGGAAGCGGCCTGGAAATGGGTCGAGCCGATCCTCAACGAATGGAGCACCTCGGCGCGTCCGCCCAAGCCGTACGCGGCGGGCACGTGGGGACCGGCGGCCGCGAGCGCGATGCTGGCGCAGCACGGCACCTGCTGGCTCGAAGAAGAGAATTGATGTGAACGGGTGAATGTGCGCGCGCGGCAGGTTTTCGTAGGCGTTTGCAGCGCGCAAAAGGTAAGGCCACCCGCAGTAACGGACAGTTGAAAGACCCCAAAGACCTACAAAAAAGCAGCCTGGAGGAGAAGTGATCGAGCTTCACGTATTCGACGACCCGCGCGTCCAATCCGACGCGCTGGCGCGAGCCGTGGGCGACGCGCTACATGCGTCGCTCACCGCTCTTGCAGCCGCGCCCGGCACCGGTGCGCGCCGTGCGACGCTCGCCGTCTCCGGCGGCACGAGCCCGCGTCCCTTTCTCGAGAACCTGTCGACGCACCGCTTCGACTGGGCGCACACCGACGTCACGCTGGTGGACGACCGCTGGGTGCCTGAAAGCGATGCGGCCAGCAACGCGCGCCTCGTGCGCGAGACGTTGCTCAAGCACGAAGCCGCGAACGCGCGCTTCCTGCCGCTCGTGGATGTGGCGCAGGATCTCGACGCCCACGTCGCCACGCTCAACGCCGATCCGCAGCGCTTTGTGCCGAACGTGGCCGTGCTGGGCATGGGCGAGGACGGCCACACCGCCTCGATCTTCGCCGATGCGCCCGAGTGGCATGAGGCCATCACCACCGCGCGCCCGTTCGTGGCCGTGCATCCGCAGGCCGCGCCCCACGCGCGCGTGTCGTGGTCGATGCAGGCGCTGCGCCAGGTCGACCGGCTGTTCCTGCTGATCGCGGGGCAACGCAAGCTCGACGTGCTGCAACAGGCTGCGGCAACAGAACAAAACAACGCCATCTCGAAACTGGCGAACGACAAGGGAGTGAGACTCGATGTCTACTGGTGCGCCTAACAAATCCGCCCCCGGCGCGGGCCAGCACGCCGACGGACCGAGACTGCTGGCCGATATCGGCGGCACCAACGCGCGCTTTGCGCTGGAAACCTCGCCCGGCGACATCGGCCAGGTGCGGGTCTATCCGTGCGCGCAGTATCCGGGCGTCGCCGAAGTGATCCAGCAGTATCTGAAGGACACGAAGATCGGCCGCGTGAACCATGCGGCCATCGCCATCGCCAACCCGGTCGACGGCGACCAGGTGCGCATGACCAATCACGACTGGACCTTCTCGATCGAAGCCACGCGCCGCGCGCTCGGTTTCGACACGCTGCTGGTCGTGAACGACTTCACCGCGCTCGCCATGGCGCTGCCGGGTCTGACCGACACGCAGCGCGTCCAGGTGGGCGGCGGCCAGCGCCGCCAGAACAGCGTGATCGGGCTGCTTGGGCCGGGCACGGGTCTGGGCGTCTCGGGCCTGATTCCCGCCGACGACCGCTGGATCGCACTCGGCAGCGAAGGCGGTCACGCAAGCTTTTCGCCCCAGGACGAGCGCGAAGACATCGTGCTGCAATACGCGCGCACGAAGTGGCCGCACGTGTCGTTCGAGCGCGTCTGCGCGGGTCCCGGCATCGAGCTGATCTATCGCGCGCTGGCCGCGCGCGACAAGAAGAAAGTGGCGGAGAGCGTCGATCCGGCGGAAATCACCAAACGCGCGCACGAAGGCGAAGCCCTCGCGCTCGAAGCCGTCGAATGCTTCTGCGGCATTCTCGGCAGCTTCGCGGGCAATATCGCGGTAACGCTCGGCTCGCTGGGCGGCATTTACGTGGGCGGCGGCGTGGTGCCGCGTCTGGGCGAACTGTTCACGCGCTCGTCGTTCCGCCAGCGTTTCGAGGCGAAGGGCCGTTTCGAAGCCTATCTCGCCAACGTGCCCACTTACGTCATCACGGCGGAATACCCCGCGTTTCTGGGGGTTTCGGCGATTCTCGCGGAACAGCTTTCGAACCGCGCCGGCGGCGGCTCGTCGGCGGTGTTCGAGCGCATCCGTCAGATGCGCGACGCGCTCACGCCCGCCGAGCGCCGCGTGGCCGATCTCGCGCTGAACCATCCGCGCTCGATCATCAACGACCCGATCGTCGATATCGCGCGCAAGGCCGACGTGAGCCAGCCCACCGTGATCCGCTTCTGCCGCTCGCTGGGCTGCCAGGGTCTGTCAGACTTCAAGCTCAAGCTCGCGACCGGCCTGACCGGCACGATTCCGGTCAGTCACAGCCAGGTGCATCTGGGCGACACGGCGACCGACTTCGGCGCGAAGGTGCTCGACAACACGGTGTCCGCGATCCTGCAGTTGCGCGAACACCTGAACTTCGATCAGGTCGAGCAGGCGATTTCGCTGCTCAACAGCGCGCGCCGCATCGAGTTCTACGGTCTGGGCAACTCGCACATCGTCGCCCAGGACGCGCACTACAAGTTCTTCCGCTTCGGCATCCCGACCATTGCGTACGGCGACCTGTATATGCAGGCCGCGTCTGCCGCGCTGCTCGGCAAGGGCGATGTGATCGTGGCCGTGTCGAAGTCGGGCCGCGCGCCGGAACTGCTGCGCGTGCTCGACGTGGCGATGCAGGCAGGCGCCAAGGTGATCGCCATCACCTCCAGCAACACGCCGCTCGCCAAGCGCGCGACCGTGGCGCTGGAAACCGATCACATCGAAATGCGCGAGTCGCAGCTTTCGATGATCTCGCGCATCCTGCATCTGCTGATGATCGACATTCTCGCGGTGGGTGTCGCGATTCGTCGCGCCTCGCCCGATAACGACGTGAGCCAGACGGTGGCGCAGGCGCGCGAGCAGTCGGATGACGATGCGTCCGCCGTGCTCGACTGGCTGAGCCACGGGGCGTCGTCCACACCGCGCGAGCGCGAATAACGCGTCAAGAAGCGGCTGTATTAAATGAAAACGGGACGTCGATCGACGTCCCGTTTTGCTTTCAGCCCATCCAGGCGCTCAAGCCTGCGGCGATGAAGCCGCCGCCGCGCCCGGCGCGGGGTGATCGTGCCACTTCATGACCAGCGCGCGGCCCACCCACGTCAACACGCCGCAGGTGCCGATCGTGCAACCCATGCCGAACGGCGAGACCCCCGGAAACCAGCCGACCACGGCGCTCGCGAACGCCCCCAGTCCCAGTTGCGCCGCGCCGAACACGGCCGCCGCCGCGCCCGCATTCTTCGGATAGCGATACATCAGATCGGTCGCGCAGTTCGCGCCAAGCAGACCGACCACGCTCACGACAAAGAACAGGCCGAACACGATCGACCACAGGCCGCCCCACCCCGTCACGCACATCAGCGCCACAAAGAACGACGCGACGATGCTCACGAAGGACGCCATCGACACCATCTTCAGCGTGCCCAGCCGGCCGATAAAGCGCGTGTTGAGGAAATTGCCGAGCATGATGCCGAACACGTTCATGCCGAAAAACAGCCCGTAATGCTGTGGCGAAACGTGGAAGTACTCGATATAGACGAACGGCGTGGCCGAGATGTAGGTGAACATCGACGCGAACGCCATGCCGCCGCACAGCATATGGCCCCAGACCAGCGGGTCGCGCAGCAAGCGTCCGTAGGCCGCGAACGAGCGCAGCACAGCGGCGCTTTCGCGCTTTTCGCGCGGCCAGGTTTCGGGCACGCGCAGCCACGCGGCCACGCCGCAGGCGAGGCCAAACAGCGTGAGCGCGACGAACACGATGCGCCAACCGCCCAGCAGCAACAACTGCCCGCCGATCAACGGCGCGAGCAGCGGCCCGATCGAGGTGACGATGGCGACCATCGACAATACCTTCGCCGCGTCGGACGGTTCGTGCGCATCGCGCGCGATGGCCCGCGCGAGCACCGAAGCCGCGCCCGCACCGAGCGCCTGCAGAAAGCGCACGAGCGTCAGCTCGCCGACCGAATACGAAAGCCAGCACGCGATGCTCGCGAGCGTAAAGAGCGCGATGCCGCCCAGCAGCACGGGGCGTCGGCCATAGGCGTCGGACACCGGGCCGTAAAGCAGCATGCCGATCGAGAAACCGGCCATAAAACTGGTGAGCGTCGAGGCGGCCGCCGCCGCGCTCACCCCGAACGATTGGGCGATGGCGGGCAGGCTCGGCAGGTACATGTCGGTGGCGAGCGGGCCGCAGGCGGCGAGCGCGCCAAGCAACAGGATCAGCCGGCCATCGGGCCGGCGTCGTGGGGAATGGGACATGGAGTCGGCTGGGAGCGGACCGCGCACGGGTGGCGCGGTCTCGATGTCATGGGCCGGCTCGGTCTGCGCGGGTCGTAAGGCCGGTGCAGGGAGCGGCGACGTAGCCGGATTGTACCCCGGGGCCTCCAGTTGGCTTACGCAGGCGGGACCGCCCAGGCCCGCCATGCGCTAAGCTGCGCGCTTTGCCTCGCGGCAAGCCACACCCAGCAACGACAAATCGATCATGAGCGCGTACCTGCTGATCTGGAGCCCCAAAAAATGGCCCTGGCCTGAACTGTCCGACTTCGCGCGCCGCGTGCAGGCGGGCGAGACCGTCACCGACACCTGGGGCTGCGGCTTCGCGCGCGGCATCCTGCCCGGCGACCGCGTGTTCCTGCATCGCGTCGCCGCCGAGCCGCGCGGCCTGTTCGGCTCCGGCTACGTCACGCGCGGGCCCTATGAGGTGCCCGATGCGGCCTACAAGCGCGGCTATCGGCTGTGTATCGACTTCGTTTATGACTGGCTCGTCGATGCCAGCGGCCAGGTCGTGATCGGGCGCGACGCACTGCGCGCGCATCCGTGGTCGGTGCAGACGTGGGACGCGCAAAGCTCGGGCACCGTCATCAAGCCAATCGCGCTGGGCGCGCTGGAAAAGCGCTGGGCCGAGCTGACCGGCAAGCGCCCGATGCCCGCTCTGGCCGTCGCGGCGATGCATGCGGCGGAAAACGCGCGCCTCGCGCTCGTCGAAGAGGACAAGCAGGACAAACCGGACAAACCCCCGGTAAAGACGCGCAAGACCGCCGCGAAATCGCGCACCGCGACCTGACCCGCCGCGCCCGCCGTGCCGTCCAGTCTGGCCCCCGGCCCGTTCGGCGCGAGTCCGGTACAATTTCGGACACTACGGAGCGCGCCGGACCGCCATTTCGCGGGGCCGGGGCGCACGCCTCGCCGCGCTCCTTGCCGCACCCGACATCCGACACCACTCTCGCAGGTCCAGCACTCATGTCTTCCACTTCCAGCACCCAGACCACGAACCAGGCCCTCTTCGATCGCGCGCAGCAAACCATCCCGGGCGGCGTGAATTCGCCCGTGCGCGCGTTCCGCTCGGTGGGCGGCACGCCGCGCTTCATCGAGCGCGCGCAAGGGCCGTACATGTGGGACGCGGAAGGCAAGCGCTATATCGACTACATCGGCTCGTGGGGCCCGATGATCGTCGGCCACGTGCATCCGGAAGTGCTCGAAGCCGTGCAGAACGTGCTGGCCAAGGGCTTCTCGTTCGGCGCGCCGACCGAAGCCGAAATCGAGATCGCCGAGGAAATCTGCAAGATCGTCCCGTCGATGGAACAGGTGCGCATGGTGTCGAGCGGCACCGAAGCGACCATGAGCGCGCTGCGTCTGGCGCGCGGCTACACGAAGCGCGACCGCATCGTGAAGTTCGAAGGCTGCTATCACGGTCACGCCGACAGCCTGCTCGTGAAGGCCGGTTCCGGCCTGCTCACGTTCGGCAATCCGACTTCGGCGGGCGTGCCGGTCGATATCGCGAAGCACACCACCGTGCTGGAGTACAACAACGTCGCGGCGCTCGAAGAAGCGTTCAAGGCGTTCGGCGACGAAATCGCCGCGGTCATCATCGAGCCGGTTGCGGGCAACATGAATCTCGTGAAGGCCACGCCCGAGTTCATCCACACGCTGCGCGCGCTGACCTCGAAGCACGGCAGCGTGCTGATTTTCGACGAAGTGATGTGCGGCTTCCGCGTGGGCCTGCGCGGCGCGCAGGCGCTCTATAACGTCGAAGCCGACCTCGTGTGTCTGGGCAAGGTGATCGGCGGCGGCATGCCGGCTGCAGCTTTCGGCGGCCGACGCGAAATCATGGACCACCTCGCGCCCACCGGCACCGTCTATCAGGCGGGCACGCTCTCGGGCAACCCGATCGCGGTCGCGGCGGGTCTGAAGACGCTGCAACTGATCCAGGCGCCGGGCTTCTACGAAGACCTGAGCGCAAAGACCGCGCGTCTCGCGCAAGGGCTGTCGCAGGCCGCGCGCGAAGCGGGCGTGCCGTTCGTCGCGGATTCCGTGGGCGCCATGTTCGGCCTCTACTTCGCGGAAAAAGTGCCGGGCAGCTTCGCCGAAGTCACGAAGAGCGACGTCGCGCGCTTTAACCGCTTCTTCCATCAGATGCTGGACGCGGGCGTGTACTTTGCGCCCTCGGCGTATGAGGCGGGCTTCGTGTCGAGCACGCACGACGACGCGATCCTCGACGAGACCATCGAAGCCGCGCGCCGCGCGCTCGCCGAAAAGTAAAGCAGACGCGCCGTAACAAGCCAGCCGAAGGCGAGGCGCACGCCTCGCCGGTTCCACCCGACCGCCCCCGCGGAGAAAGATCGACGATGTTCTCGCAATCCGATTTCGTCCACATGGAACGCGCGCTCGCCCTCGCGACGCGCGGCCTTTACACGACCGATCCCAACCCGCGCGTCGGCTGCGTGCTGGTCAAGGACGGCGTGGTGATCGGCGAAGGTTTCACCCAGCCCGCGGGTTTCGATCACGCGGAAATCCAGGCGATGAAGGACGCCCGCACGCGCGGCCACGACCTGCGCGGCGCGACCGCCTACGTGACGCTGGAGCCGTGCAGCCACTTCGGCCGCACGCCGCCGTGCGCCAATGCGCTGATCGAAGCGAAGGTCGCGCGCGTAATCGCCGCGATGGAAGACCCTAACCCGCTGGTGTCGGGGCGCGGCCTGTCGATGCTGCGCGATGCGGGTATCGACGTGCGCTGCGGCCTGCTCGCCAACGAAGCGCGCGAACTGAACATCGGCTTCGTCTCGCGCATGACGCGCAAGCGCCCGTGGGTGCGCATGAAGGTGGCCGCCACGCTCGACGGCCGCACCGGCCTGCCCTCTGGCGAAAGCCAGTGGATCACGGGTGAAGCCGCGCGCGCCGACGGCCACGCCTGGCGCGCGCGCGCCTCGGCGATTCTGACGGGCATCGGCACGGTGAAAGAAGACGACCCGCGCATGACCGTGCGCGCGATCGACACGCCGCGCCAGCCCAAACGCGTGCTGATCGACAGCCGTCTGGACGCCTCGCCGCTTGCGCAGATTTTCGTGGGCGCGCCCACGCTGGTGTTCTGCTCCACGCTCGACGCAAATAACGAGGAACGCGCCGATGCGCTGCGCGCGCGCGGCGCGGAAATCGTCGCGCTCGGCAACGAGCACGGCAAGGTCGACCTGCCGGCCATGCTCGCCGAACTCGCCGCGCGCGGCGTGAACGAACTTCACGTTGAAGCGGGTTACAAGCTCAATGGCTCGCTTTTGCGCGAAGGCTGCGTGGACGAACTGCTGGTGTATCTCGCGCCCTCGCTGCTCGGCACGCAGTCGCTCGGCATGGCCGATCTGGCCGCACCGGCTACGCTCGACGCGCGCACACGCCTGGCGTTCCATTCGGTCGATCGCGTCGGCGACGACCTGCGCATTCTCGCGCGCCTCGTGCCGGACAACGCCGACGGCGCGCCGGGCACGCTGGAGGACGCCCAATGAATCTCACGAACGTGCTGAACCAGGCACTGAACGAACCACTCAAGGACAGCCAGATGTTTACCGGAATCGTCGCGGCCGTGGGCCGCATCGCCTCGATCAAGCCCCTTGGCGCCGACGCCGATGCAGGCGTGCGCCTGACCGTCGACGCAGGCGGCCTCGACCTCGACGACGTGCAACTGGGCGACAGCATCGCCATCCAGGGCGCGTGCATGACCGCGATCGCCAAGACGGCCACGACCTTCGACGTCGATGTATCGCGCGAAAGCCTGAACCGCACCGTCGGTCTGGCCGATACCGGCGAAGTGAATCTCGAAAAGGCGCTGCGCGCGCACGACCGGCTGGGCGGCCATATTGTGTCGGGCCACGTCGACGGTCTGGGCACGGTCACGCGCTTCGCGCCGGTGGGCGAATCGCACGAGCTGCGCATTCTCGCGCCGGTGGAAATCGGCCGCTATCTGGCTTACAAGGGTTCGGTCACGGTCAACGGCGTGAGCCTGACGGTCAATTCCGTGGACGATCGCGCCGATGGCTGCGAGTTCTCGATCAACCTGATTCCTCACACCGTCGAAGTGACGACGCTCAAGCATCTCGCGGCGGGCACCAAGGTCAATCTGGAAATCGATCTGATTGCGCGCTATGTGGAGCGGATGCTCTCGGCAGGCGTGACCGGACGCGCCGACAAGGATTGATTGAAGCGCGATTGATGCGGAGTTGATGCACGCGCGCCGTTCCTCACGGCGCGCGCAACATGCAAGCGCAACTTGCCTGGCGCTGCTAAGATTCAGACTATTCCTCTCGCGGTTTGCTCCGGCATGCCGCACTCTCTCTTATTCACCCGAACGTCACAAGGAGGCAACGATGGCAACGATTGAGATGGCCGCTGTCATGCCGCCGGTTTGGGTGATGTCCCGTAGCGTTTCTTGTAGCGCTATCGGCAAAGGCACCCTCAGTCGAGCGGGTCGACCGCGACCGTAGGTTGTCAAAGCGCAGCGCACAGATTGCCGCTGCGCCAGTTTCCAGCGATTTTTTGTGGTGATGCGTCCGGCTCGTTATGCCGGAATGTGTCGCCGTCGCTTTCTTTTTTGCTCCTCTCTTTCAGGGAAGTCTCCGGGTCTCGCGACCGGGGCATGCTGTCCATGACAGATCAAGACCAACAATCCGCTCCGGTACGCGTTACCGGCGGCCACACTTTCCGCAAGGTGCTCGGCTTCACCTGGCGGCACTGGTCGCGCCAGCCGTGGCGCGTGAGCGCGGTCGCGCTCGCCGCCCTGCTCGGCGCGCTCGCCGACGTGTTCACGCCTCACTACGCGGGCCAACTCGTCGATGCGCTCGCCCATGACGCCAGCGGCAACGCCGCCGCGTGGCACGCGGCCGTCATGGCGTTCGTGGCGCTTACCGCGCTTGGGCTCACCGGTACGCTGATGCGCCAGGCCGCGTTCCAGAACATCATCGTGCTCACGCTGCGCATGATGGGCGAGGTCGCCACGCACGCGTTCCACCGCGTGCAGCGCTTTTCGACCGACTGGCACGCCAACAGCTTCGCGGGCTCCACGGTGCGCAAGATCACGCGCGGCATGTGGGCGCTCGATCTGCTCAACGATACGCTGCTCGTCGCGCTGTTCCCCTCGCTCGTGATGCTGGTGGGCTCGACCGCACTGCTCGCGGTGCAGTGGCACCTGATGGGATTGGTAGTGGGCATCGGTTCGGCGCTGTATCTGGCCATCACCGTGTCGCTCTCGCTGTTCTACGTGGCGCCGTCCGCGCGTCTGGCGAACCAGTGGGACACGAAGATGGGCGGCGCGCTCGCCGATGCGGTGTCCTGCAATCCCGTCGTGAAGGCCTTCGGCGCCGAGGCGCGCGAAGAGACACGCCTCGCCCGCGTGATCGACAAGTGGGACAGCCGCACGCGGCGCACGTGGCGGCGCGGCACCTTCAACGGCGGCGTGCAGGGCGCGCTGCTGGTGGCGATGCAGGCGGCGATTCTTGGCGCGGCGCTGCTGCTGTGGGCGCGGGGGCTGGCGAGCGTGGGCGACATCACCTTCGCGCTCACGCTGTTCTTCCTGCTCAAGGGCTATCTGCGCGACGTGGGCATGCACGTGCGCAATCTTCAGCGCTCGGTCAACGACATGGAAGAACTGGTGATGCTCGACGCCCAGCCGCTTGGCATCGAAGACATCCCGGGCGCGCCGCCCATCGTGATCGATCGCGGCGATATCCGCTTCGAGAACATGACGTTCCGTTATGGCGCGCTGGAACGCCCGCTTTACGCGAACCTGAATCTGCGCATCGCACCGGGCGAGCGCGTGGGGCTGGTCGGCCATTCGGGCTCGGGCAAGACGACGCTCATCAAGCTGATCCAGCGCCTCTATGACGCATCCGAGGGCCGCATCACGATCGACGGGCAGGATATCGCGCGCGTGCAGCAGGCGTCGCTACGCTCGCAGATCGCCATCGTCCAGCAGGAACCGGTGCTGTTCCACCGCTCGCTAGCGGAGAACATCGCCTACGCGCGCCCCGGCGCCACGCATGCCGAAATCGTGCACGCCG
>NZ_DASZJJ010000143.1:0-5763 GCF_035948235.1 Paraburkholderia sp.
ACGACCAGCGGCGTGATGATGCCTGCGAGGTTGGCGGCCAGGTTGAAGATGCCGCCCGTCAGGCCGAGCATGCCGGCCGGCGCGATATCCGACACCAGCGTCCAGCCCAGCGCGGCCATGCCCTGGGCGAAGAACGCCACGGACAGGATGGCGATCACGGCCACGTTGCTCTCGACGAAGTTGGCGAGAATGATGCTCGACGCCAGCAGCAGCCCGGCGATGATCGGCAGCTTGCGCGCCACGTTGGCGGAGACGCCGCGACGCAGCATCCAGTCCGAGAACGTGCCGCCGAACATCACACCCACCGACGCGGCGATAAACGGCATGATCGCGAAGAAGCCGATCTTGAGCCAGCCCATGTGGCGCTCGGTGGCCAGATAGGTCGGGAACCACGTCAGGAAGAACACCAGCGTCGAATTACCGGCGAACTGGCCGAGGCAAATCCCCGCGAGCTGGCGCTTGCGCAGCAGCTTGCCGGCCATGCGCCAGTCGAAACCGCCTTTCTTGTCCGTCGCCTGGGTGCCATCCTGTGCGGCCGCTTCCACCTTGCGTTCGTGCTTCGCCAGGCCCCCGCCCGCCTCGATATAGTCGAGTTCCGCGCGGTTGGCCGCCGGGTGATCGTGCGGCTCGCGGTAGAACGCCCACCAGATCAAGCCGAACACGATGCCCACGCCGCCCACCACGTAAAACAGCGAGCGCCAGCCGTACGCACCCATCAGCGCGAACAGGAACGGGCTGAAAAACGCCAGACCGATGTACTCGCCCACCGTGTAGGTGCCGGTCGCGAAGGCACGTTCGTGCTGCGGGAACCAGGTCGCCACCACACGGCTATTGGTCGGGAAGCACGGCGATTCGGCGGCGCCCAGCCCCAGACGGCAGGCAAACAACGCACCCACGCTACCGACGAAGCCCTGCACCAGCGTGCAGAGCGACCAGAGCGTCATCGACAGGAAATAGGTGAGCTTGCTGCCGAAGCGGTCGAGAAACACGCCGCCCGGAATCTGCGCGACCACATAACTCCACGAAAACGCGGAGAACACCACCCCCATGAGCGCCGCGTTGATACCGAGCTCCTTCGTCAGCTGCGGCGCCGCGATGCCGAGCACCGTGCGGTCGAGGTAGTTGATCATCGTGCCGATCGCGAGCAATCCGAGGATGCGGTAACGCGCTTTCGTGCGGCGCAGCGCGCCCTGTGCAGGTGCGGCAGCGACGCCAGGCGCGTCGCGCCCCGTGGATACGGGTGGTGCCATTTCTGTCTCCTGATCCTGTTTGCCCTTGAAAGGCTCGTTGTGGTCTTTGTGCTTCTATCTGTGCGTTTCTGTTATTGGCCCGCGTCCTGCGCCAACATCGCCTGCAAATGCGCGTACATGCGCTCTGCGTCGGGCTCGAGGCCCGTGAACAGCCGGAACGCGTCCACCGCCTGATACACCGCCATGCCGCCGCCGCTCAACGTACGGCAGCCGCGTGCCTCGGCGGCTTCGAGCAGCGCCGTGCGGATCGGGAAATAGACGATATCGGCGACCCACAGACCCGCGTGCAGATACTCGGCGGGCAGCGGCAGGCCGGGCAGCTTGGCCATGCCGGTAGGCGTGCAGTGAATCAGGCCCGTCGCGCTGGCCAGCGTCGCTTCAAGCGTTGCGCTCGTGCCCGCGCTCACGCGCGCAGCCGGGAAACGCGCCTGCAATTCGGCGGCGAGCGTGGCCGCGCGATCGGCATCGACATCGAATAGCGTGAGCGCACGGGCGCCCATCTGCAGTGCTGCATGCGCGACCGCCGCGCCGGCGCCGCCCGCGCCCAGTTGCACAACCGCTTCGAGCGACACGTCGGGCAGACCGCGCTTGAACGCCGTCGCAAAGCCCGACCAGTCGGTGTTGTGACCGATGCGCTTGCCGTCGCGGAACAGCACCGTATTGACGGCGCCGAGCGCGCGTGCATCGTCCGAAAGCTCGTCGAGCAGCGGAATCACAGCCTGCTTGCAGGGATACGTGATATTCAGGCCGTCGAAGCCCGCGCGCTGCGCCGTGAGCAGCAGCTCCGGCAGATTGTCGATCGTGAGACCGAGCGGATCGAGATCGAGACGTCGATACACATAGTTGTAGCCCAGCTCGCGCCCTTCTTTCTCATGCATCGCGGGCGTGAGCGAACCGGCAATGCCCTTGCCGATCAGGCCGCACAGGAACGAGCGCGGCTTGAGGCTGTTGTTCTGTGCACTCATTGCGCCCCCTTCTGTGCCGTTGCGGCTTGCGTGTTGACTTGAGCCGAAAGCAGCGTCGCCATGCGCTCGAGCGCTAGCACATAACCCTGCGTGCCGCAGCCGACGATGATCCCCGACGCCACCGCCGAGACAAACGAGTGGTGCCGGAACGCTTCGCGCTGATGCACGTTGGAAATATGCACCTCGATCACGGGCTTGGCGACGGCGGTAAGCGCGTCGGCCAGCGCGACCGAAGTGTGCGTGTAGGCAGCGGGATTGATGACGATGCCCGCCACTTGCGTGCGCGTCTCGTGCAGCCAGTCGATCAGTTGATGCTCGGCGTTCGATTGACGAAAGTCGATCGAAAGATTCAGACGCTCGCCGGCTTCGCGGCAGCGCTGCGCCACGTCGTCCAGCGTTTCGGACCCATAGACCGCGGGTTCCCGCGTTCCCAGCAGATTCAGATTCGGTCCATTGAGGACCAGTACCGACGGCAATTGCATTACACGCTCCACTACGACGTCT
Organism: Paraburkholderia sp.; assembly: GCF_035948235.1. Taxonomy (GTDB): domain Bacteria; phylum Pseudomonadota; class Gammaproteobacteria; order Burkholderiales; family Burkholderiaceae; genus Paraburkholderia. The sequence continues at coordinate 2,720 of NZ_DASZJJ010000143.1, forward strand.
CGACAGGCGCGGTCTTTGCGCACATTCGCTCTGCATGCATTCATGCTTGCGGCCAATGGGCACACCCGACGCATGGCCGCCAGTGTGCCGCGCGCGCGCCCTCAGGTCACCCTGGGGTTTCCGAGAATTTGTACTAACTAGTTAGTTTGGCTATTCTTGCGACAATCCTGCGGTGCGGGCCGCCCCTGGTCCTGATCGCGGGTTCTATGCTTAACGTTATTGCCGCCGCAGCGCCACGCCATGATCCAGACGCCCCAAGCTTCAGCCGCCTCCGCTCTTTCCCCTCTGTGCCGCTCGATCGCGACCGTGTCGATCAGCGGCACGCTCGCGGAAAAGCTCGCCGCGATCAGCGCCGCCGGCTTCACGGGCGTCGAGATCTTTGAAAACGACCTGCTCTATTTCGAAGGCTCGCCCGCCGACGTGCGCCGCATGGCCGCCGATCATGGCCTTGCGATCGTGCTCTATCAGCCGTTCCGCGATTTCGAGGGCGTGAGCGCCGAGCGCCTCGCGCGCAATGTGGAACGCGTCAAGCGCAAATTCGACGTGATGCACGAACTGGGCGCCGATCGCCTGCTGGTGTGCAGCAGCGTCGCCCCCGATGCGATCGACGACGATGCGCTCGCCATCGACCAGCTTGGCCGTCTCGCGCAAGTGGCCGCCGAAGCGGGCGTTGTGACCTGCTACGAGGCACTGGCCTGGGGTCGCAACGTGCGGACTTATCGCCATGCCTGGAAGCTGGTGGACGCCGTGAATCATCCCAATCTCACGCTCGCGCTGGACAGCTTCCATACGCTTTCGCTCGACGATACGCCTGATGCGATTGCGTCGATTCCGGGCGATCGCATCGGTTTCGTGCAAATCGCCGATGCACCGAAGATGCAGATGGACGTGCTCGAATGGAGCCGTCATTACCGCTGCTTCCCCGGTCAAGGCGACTTCGCGCTGGCCGATTTCACCGCGCAGGTGGTGAAAAGCGGCTATCAGGGCCCGCTTTCGCTGGAAATCTTCAATGACGGCTTCCGTGGCGCGCCAACGGCGGCAACCGCAGCGGACGGCCATCGCTCGCTGCTGCTGCTCGAAGCCCTCACGCACGAAGAACTGGCAAAGAATCACGAGAAGGCCGACGGCGCGACGCTCTACACGCCGCCCGCCGCGCCCGCGCATACGCAGTGGCAATTCCTCGAATTCGCGGTCAATGGCGACGCGCGCGAACACGTGGCGGGTCTGCTCGACAAGCTGCATTTCCGCCGCGCCGGCCAGCATCGTTCGAAGGATGTGACGCTTTATCAGCACGGCTCGGCCGCCATCGTGCTGAACGCCGAACCCGATTCGTTCGCCGATGCGTTTTTCCAGCGCCATGGTCTGTCGCTGTGCGCCTCAGCGCTGCGCGTGGACGACGCGCGCCTCGCGCTCGAACGGGCGGCGGGCTTTGGCTATCAGCCGTTCTCGGGCCGGGTGGGTCCGAACGAGCGCGTGGTGCCCGCCGTTCAGGCGCCGGACGGCAGTCTTAACTACTTCGTTAACGAAGAGCCGGGCAAGCCGACGCTGTTCGAAGCCGACTTCGTACTCACCGATGTGGACGGTCCCACCGAAGTCGGCCCGATCACGGGCATCGATCACGTGAGTCTTTCGCTGCCGGCTGGTTCGTTCGATTCGTGGGTGCTGTTCCTGAAGTCGGTGTTCGGCCTGCAGGCGAGCGCCGCCGTGCTGGTGCCCGATCCGTATGGGCTCGTGCGCAGCCGTGCGCTGTTCAGCGCCGATCGCGGCCTGCGCGTGGTGCTCAACGCCTCGGTCGACCAGCACACCGCTGCTGCGGAAACCGTGCGCGCCTATCACGGCACGGGCCTGAATCACGTGGCCTTCAGTACCGGCGATATCTTCCGCGCCGTGACCGAATTCGAAGCCGCGGGCGTACCGCTGCTGCGCGTGCCCGCCAATTACTACGACGATCTGGAAGCGCGTTTTGCCATGCCCGCCGATTTCCTCGACGCGCTGCGCCAGCACAACCTGCTCTACGATCGCGATGAAAAAGGCGGCGAATTCCTGCATGCCTATACCGAAACGCTCGACCAGCGCTTCTTTGTCGAGCTGGTCGAACGGCGCGGCGGTTACGACGGCTACGGTGCGCCGAATGCGGCCGTGCGGCTGGCCGCTCAGGCTCGCCAGCGTGCGCGGACGGCGCGCGAACAGGCCGAATAAACCCAATCCGCCAGATCAGCACATGCACTACGAGCCCTCACGATAAGAAGGTCACGCCAGACCTGATTAAAAAAACCTGAGACCCGGCGCCGCGCAGGCGGCCCACCCCGCACATTCTGGTGCGGTTCGATTCAAAACAATAAGTAATCCTGCCTTTTATTGGAGACGCAAACGATGAAGAAGACTGGCTTCGGCCCCGGCATTTTCGTGGCGGCGGGCGCCGCGCTGATCGCTAACCCGGCATTTTCGCAGAGCAGCGTGACGCTCTACGGCGCGGTCGACGACGCGATCACCTACGTCAACAACCAGAATGGTCACTCGAACGTCTACCTGCGCCAGGGTAACGTCTATGCCTCGAAATTCGGTTTGCTCGGCAAGGAAGATCTCGGCGGCGGCACCTACGCGATCTTCGACCTGCAGAACGGCTTCGATCCCAACAGCGGTGCGCTGCAGTCGGCCGGCCTGCTGTTCAACCGTCAGGCTTACGTTGGCCTGAAGAACAACCAGGCGGGCACCTTCACGTTGGGCCGCCAGTACACGCCCTACTACCAGTTCGTCGGCCCGCTCACGGGCAGCAACTGGCTCACCGGCGCAACCGGCGCGCACCCCGGCGATATCGACGGACTCGACACCACGGTGCGCATCAACAACTCAGCGATCTACACCTCGCCGACGTGGTACGGCCTGCAGGCGAGCGCAATGTACGCGTTCGGCGGCATCGCGGGCAGCACGGGCAAGGGCCAGACCTGGAGCGCCGCGCTGCGCTACAACAACGGCCCGATTTCGCTCGCCGCCGCGATTCTGCGCATGGATAACGCCGCGCTCACGAGCGGTTTCGATACGTC
>NZ_DASZJJ010000144.1:0-12853 GCF_035948235.1 Paraburkholderia sp.
GCTTTCGCTGACCTGCATGCCCTGCTTGGCCGCCTTGGCGAGAATCTTGTCGCGGCGCAGGCCCGCGCCGTCGTCGCTCACTTCGATCACGATGTTGCCGCCGTGATGCGCGGCAGACAGCACCAGCTGGCCGGTCGAATCCTTGCCCGCGGCGCGGCGCACTTCCACGGTTTCGATGCCGTGGTCGAGCGAGTTGCGCACGAGGTGGGTGAGCGGGTCGATGATGCGCTCGATCAGGCTCTTGTCGAGTTCGGTCGCCTGACCGAACGTGACCAGCTCCACTTCCTTGCCGAGCTTGGACGCCAGATCGCGCACCAGACGCGGGAAGCGGCTGAACACGTAGTCCATCGGCATCATGCGGATCGACATCACCGCTTCCTGCAGATCGCGCGCGTTGCGCTCGAGCTGCGCCATGCCGTTGAAGAGGCGGTCGTGCAGCGCCGGATCGAAGGTGCTGGTGGTTTCCGCCAGCATCGCCTGCGTGATGACGAGTTCACCCACCAGGTTGATAAGCTGGTCGACCTTCTCCACGCCCACGCGAATCGAGCTGCCTTCCGCTGACGCAGCGGCAGCCGCGCGCGGCTTGCGTTCATGTTCGGCAGCCGCCGGTGCGGCTGCGACCGGTGCGGGCGCGGCAACTGGCGCCGGTGCGGCCACAGCGACCGGTGCAACGGGTGCAGCCACCGCGGCCGGCGCGGGCGGCGCAGCGGCCACGACAGGCGCGGCAACCGGTGCCGGTGCAGCGATGGCAACCGGCGCGGCCACTTCCGCGGCGGGTTCGGCGTCGCCCTGGGGCGCAGCGCCCCGGCCAATCGAAATCTGGCTTTCGTCGATCACGAAGCAGCACACGGCGATGATGTCGTCCGAGGGCACGTCGGTTTCGAGCCACAGCGTCAGGTCGTCGCCGGTCTTCACCTGGCCGAGGATGCGGCCCAGGTTGCCGAGTTCTTCGGCGAGCAGTTCCTGGTCCTTCGCGCCCACACGGCGCAGCGTGATACGCAGATGCGGGCCTTCGGCGGCAGCGCCTGATGTGGGCGCGGCGGGTGCCGCAGGTGCTGCCGGTGCCGCAGCAAGTGCCTCATCGACAACATGCTCGGGCACGCTCGCGCCACCGCTGTTGGTGATGGCGAACGAGGTCGGACGGTGCGCTTCGAATGCGGCTTCGAGGTCCTCTTCCGTATCCATGGCAGGCGCAGGCGCGGCCATCACGGGAGCCGGAATCGGCACGATGGGCGTCGGCGCGGGTGCCGGTGCGGCCATTGCGGCCGGTGCTGCCGCTGCCTCCACGCCGTGGCTTTCCGCGTTCAGACGCTCGAGCTTGGTACGCATGGCGGCCGCCGTCGCCGCGTCGGGCTCGGCGCTCGCGCGGTAGGCCGCGAGCTGGTCGGACAGCACGTCCTTGGTTTCGAGGAACACGTCGACCATGTCGGTGCGCAGCACGATTTCGTTGTTGCGCGCGCGGTCGAGCAGCGATTCGAGCACGTGGGTCGTCTCGGTGAGCGCGGTGAAGCCGAACGTCGCCGCGCCCCCCTTGATCGAGTGCGCCGCGCGGAAGATCGCCGCCAGATCCTCGGGATCGGGCTGACCGACGTTCAGGTTCAGGAGAAGCTGCTCCATCTGCGCGAGCAGCTCGTCCGCCTCGTCGAAAAACGTCTGGTAGAACTGAGTGATGTCGAGAGTCATTGCTCTTTCACCGCAATTGATGCGTGGGGGGCGTGCCGCCGGTTCCGCTTCCGGGTCCTGGTCCATGCACTGCCGTCAGTGCAGGGGCAGGATCTGCGTGCGGTCTACCGCAGCGCGCCTGATGTCATGGTTGCGTTTCGCCGAGAGCGCTCGCCAGATCGACGAGCAGCTCGGGGTCCACCGGTTTTTCGATCCAGCCAGTCGCGCCCGCTTCGCGCACGGCTGCCTTGAAGCCTTCGTCCGACTCCGTGGTCAGCACGAGGATCGGCGTTTCCTGGTAAGACGGGTTGGCGCGCAGCCGCTTGATCAGGTCCAGCCCGCTCATGCGCGGCATGTACAGATCGGTGAGCACGAGGTCGAAGCGCTGCGCGAGCGCATGCTCGAGCCCGTCTTCGCCGTCGTTGGCCGTCGTCACTTCGTAACCCGCCGAACCGAGCGCCGCACACAGGATTTCCCGCATGGACGCCGAATCGTCGATCGCCAGAATATTTCTGATCATCCGTTCCTCGTTCGCGCCTGTTCGTATGTTCGGTCTGCCTGCGCTGCCGCCTTACGGCGCAGTGGGCTTGCCGGGGATGACGGGCGCAATGCCCACCGCCACCGGCGCGAGCTTCACGCCAGCGGGCGCGACCGGCGCCACGCCAGGCGGCGCCTTCGTCACACCCGTTCCCGCCGACGTCGCGGGAGCAGCGGAAGTCGCGGGCGCCCCGCCCGAGATCGCCGGCAGCAGCGACTTGCCCGAGCCCGCGGCATCGTCCGAGAGCGTGGTAGCCGTGGAGTCGTCGTGCTCCAGAGCGTCTTCCGACTTCTTGTTGAGCACGATGATGCTGATCCGGCGGTTTTCCGGATCGAGCGGATCGGCCTTGTTCAGGTTCTGCGTGGAGGCGAGCCCCAGCACGCGCAGCACCTTCGATTCGTCCATGCCGCCTGCGATCAGCTCGCGGCGCGAGGCGTTCGCGCGGTCGGCGGACAGTTCCCAGTTGCTGTAGCCGCTCTCGCCGCCCGCGTACGGCACGGCGTCGGTGTGGCCCTGCACGACGATGCGGTTGGGCACGTCGTTGAGCGTCTTGCCGATCGCCTGCAGGATGTCGCGCATGTACGGCTCGACCACATCGCGCGCTGTCGCGAACATCGGGCGCTTCTGCGAATCGACGATCTCGATGCGCAAGCCCTGCAAGGTCGAATCCACGCGGATCTGCTGCTTGAACTGGCGCAGCACCGGGTTCGCCTCGATCGCGGCCATCAGCTTGACCTGCAGGTCGTGCAGACGCACTTCTTCCTTGCGTTCGAGCGAGCCTTGCTGCTGCTTCGACGCTTCCTCGTCGTTGTGCTTGACGCTTTCGCGGTCGGTGCGCTCGGTCATGCCGTCGCTGCGGCGCGTGATGCCGTCCTGCTGCGAGGAGATGTCGCGGCCGCCGCCCTTCACGATCGACGAATCTTCGGCGCTGCGGTCGCCGCCCCAGAGCGTGACCTTGAGCGGCTGGTTGAAGTAATCGGCGATGCCCTTCAACTGCACCGTCGAGGCCGAGCTGAGCAGCCACATCAGCAGGAAGAACGCCATCATCGCGGTCATGAAGTCCGCGTAGGCCAGCTTCCATGCGCCGCCGTGGTGACCGCCCTTTTTCGGGGCGGCACGCTTGACGACGATCGCGCGATCCTTGTTGTTGCTCATGGCGCGATCCTTACTTCGCCTTCACGCGGCGCACGTGCTCTTCGAGTTCCGAGAAAGACGGGCGCTCGGTCGAGAACAGCACCTTGCGGCCAAACTCCACCGCAATGGCTGGCGCGTAGCCGTTCAGGCTCGCGAGAATCGTCACCTTGATGCACTGGAACATCTTGGTGGACTCGGTCACGCGCTGCTCGGCGAGCGAGGCGAGCGGGCCGATCAGACCGTACGAAAGCAGAATGCCGAGGAAGGTGCCCACCAGCGCCTGGGCGATCATCTCGCCGAGCACGGCCGGCGGCTTGTCGGCCGACGCCATGGTGTGCACCACGCCCATCACCGCCGCGACGATACCGAACGCCGGCATCGCGTCGCCCACCTTCGAAAGCGCATGCGCGGGGGCTTCGCCTTCGGCGTGGTGGGTTTCGATTTCCTCGTCCATGAGGCTTTCGATTTCGAACGCGTTCATGTTGCCGCCCACCATCAGACGCAGGTAGTCGGTGAGGAATTCAACGATGTGATGGTCGGCCAGGATCTTCGGATACTGCGTGAAGATCGGGCTTTTCTGCGGATCGTCGATATCGGCTTCCAGCGTGAGCGTGCCTTCCTTGCGCGCTTTCGCGAGCAGGACATAGAGCAGCGCGAGCAGCTCCATGTAGACCTCTTTGCTGTACTTCGAGCCCTTGAAGAGTGCCGGCAGCACGCGCAGCGTGGCCTTGATCGTCTTCATGCCATTGCCGAGGATGAACGCGCCGAGGCCCGCCCCGGCGATCATCAGCACTTCGACCGGCTGCATAAGAGCGCCAAGGTGGCCGCCCTCCATGGCATAGCCGCCGAAGACGCAAACGAGCGTCACGAGTGTTCCAACGATAATCAGCACAGACGGGTCCTCACTGGAGAAGATTGCGCTGCGGGCCGCCATTGGCCCGCTCCCTTAGTTGGGTTTACGGCACCAGCGCGAAAAACTTTGGGATTGGGTGGGTAGGCGATTCACTTACGCGAAGCGAATCGGGGCCGGGTTGGCGAGCCGCGCCGCGCGGACCTGTCGTGTGGGCGGCAAGTGGTGGCGCACGGGCGGATTCGTCGGGGGAATACGGCGTCAATCTGTCGCCATTTCTATGGATCGAGGCGCACTGGCCTCAACCGCCCGCGCCGGGCAGCGGGGACGCAGGCAAAGAGGCGACGCTGGAAGCATCGGCAGAAAGCGCGGAGCTGCGCCGCGTGCGCCCGGCACGCGACGGCGGCTGGCACAGGCCGCACACGTAGTAGCGCTGCGGTTCGTGTGCATGCGCGACGAAACGCCCGCCGCAACGCGTGCAGCGCGTCATCTGCAGGAGACCCGAGGCGAAGTAGCGCACCAGCGTCCACGCGCGCGTGAGGCTCAAGGCGGGCTCGTCCTCCTGGATGCGCACATGTTCGAGATAGAGCCGGTAGCTCTTCACGATCGCGCGGATCGAGTCGCAGCGGCCCTGGCCGCTCATGAACAGGTAGGTGTTGTAGAACAGCGAGGAATGCACGTTGGGCTGCCACGTCATGAACCAGTCGGTCGAGAACGGCAGCATGCCCTTGGGCGGCGATTCGCCCTTCACTTCCTTGTAAAGGCGGATGAGGCGATCGCGCGACAGCGAGAGTTCCGCTTCGAGCAGTTGCAGCCGCGCACCCAGTTCGATCAGCTCGATCGCAAGCGCAATCTCCTTGACCTCAAGCACCACACTTTTTGTCGCCATCAGGCTCCCGCATCGGCCCCACATCGACCCGCTTTTCTACCTGCTTCATCCGCGCACGGACGCTGGTAAAGACGCGCACGCGGACCGCCACAGCGGGCCGCGCGGCCGCCCGGCGCTCAGCCGATCTGCTCGACGCTCTGGCCGGCCATCAGAATGGCGGAGTGGGTCTGCGCGGATTTGCCCTTGTCGGCGAGTGCGCCCAGGATGGCGTGATCGTCGAAGCGGAAGCGGCAAAGCAGCTGGTTGGATGCAGCAAGACGCGCGGTCTGCGCGAAAGTGAGATTGGCCAGCACGTCGGCGAGCTGCGCCGAGATGCCCATACGGAACATGCCAGTCGGACGGTCCTCGCGCAGCAGTCGTTGTGCGAGCAACAAATACGACAGATTGACTTCCTTGATCTCGCTGAGCATGTCGCTTGGCGTCGTCGCGCTCATGGATTCCCCCGAATTCGAAACGTAGCGGCTGGTCAGGCCTGATACGGAAACGTTTGCCCGCCAGATTGAGTGCGCGATAAGCGCACGGCGAAGCGAACGGCCCGTTTAGTGGTCGTCCCTGCATTGTGGCGAGGGCACTCGCAAAAGAAAATCGGAAGGATGCCGCGACGCGATGCGAGAAAAACTTCCCTTTTCGTGTAGGAATTTTTCTGACAACGGGGAGAAAAGAAAGATGGGAAGCCCATTCATTAATGCCGATGGCATATCAGGCTATTCCTCTGCGGATTATAAAAGGCTTTTCATTGGCGTGTAACGCACTGAAAAGCGTGCCAAAACACAAGGTCTTACAGGGTCGAAACAATTGATCCATTCGGGCATGCGAATTGCGTTTCGTCCCCGGCAGATGCACTCACGTCTTGCAACGGCCGCTTACAGCCGGTGTATCCCGCTGTAACAACTTTAAGCGTTTGCAAAACAACTGGTTACGCAGATTCAGACGTCCATAATCGGAATCAGGGATAACCCGATACCGCAGTCACGGGCAGTGCTGGATTTTCGTTGCCGACACACGCGGTTTTTGCCAAGGAGATCAAGCCCATGCGAATCGCACAAATTGCGCCACTTTACGAAGCCGTCCCGCCGAAACTCTACGGCGGCACCGAGCGAGTCGTGTCCTATCTGACCGAAGCGCTGGTCGATCAGGGTCACGAAGTGACGCTGTTCGCCAGCGGCGATTCGGTTACTTCGGCAAAGCTGGAGGCGGCATGGCCGCGTGCCCTGCGCCTTGACCCGACGATCCGCGACGCCCTGGCGCCGCACATCGTGCTGCTAGAACGCGTGCGCCGCATGGCGCATGAATTCGACGTGCTGCACTTTCACCTCGACTATCTGCCGTTCCCGCTCTTTTCGACGCTCGACACGCCGTTCGTGACGACGCTGCACGGCCGCCTGGATCTGCCGGAACTGCAGCCGGTGTTCGACTCGTTCCCGCAGGCGCCGGTGATTTCGATTTCGGACTCGCAGCGTCAGCCGCTTGGCCAGGCTAACTGGCTCAACACGATCTATCACGGCCTGCCGAAGGATCTGCTCACGCCGCGCACCGACAAAAAGCCCGAATACCTGGCGTTCCTCGGCCGCATCTGTCCGGAAAAGCGCGTGGATACGGCGATCAGGATCGCGGCGCTGTCCGGCCTGCCGCTGAAAATTGCCGCCAAGGTCGACAAGGTCGACCAGGACTACTTCAAGAGCGAGATCGAGCCGCTGCTGTCGATGGCGCACGTGGAGTTCATCGGTGAGATCAACGAGGCGCAAAAGCCCGAATTCCTTTCCGGCGCCAAGGCACTGCTGTTCCCGATCGACTGGTCCGAGCCGTTCGGCCTCGTGATGATCGAGGCGATGGCCTGCGGCACGCCGGTGATCGCGTTCAACCGTGGCTCGGTGCCCGAAGTGATCGATCCGGGCGTCACCGGTTTCATCTGCGAAGATGTCCAGGGCGCGGTGGCCGCGCTTCAGAATATCGATTCGCTTTCGCGTGAAGCGATTCGCGCGCAATTCGAGCGTCGCTTTACTTCGCAGACGATGGCCAGTAATTATGTCGAAAGCTATTCGACATTGATCGAGGCCTCCCAGCGTCCGGTGCTGCGTCGAGTGGCAGCAGGTGCTTAAGATCCGCAATGCCGAATGCAATAAATCCGGCATTCCTGAGATCAAAGCACCACAAACGGGCAATGTGAATCGTTTGCGTACGCTGATATAGCGTAATTACCCGCTGCTAAACCCATTGCTTATAAAAAGAGCCGCATGCTTCATGCGGCTCTTTTTTATCTGGATAAGCGCGACAACCCGCTACCGGAACGCCGCGGCGCCTGACGCATATTCGTCAGGCAATCAGATAGCGCTCGCGATTCTTGCCAGCGATCCATTTGGGCGGCTTGCCGCGTCCGCTCCACGTCGCGCCGGTCTTTGGGTCCTGATAGCGCGGCGGCAGCGGAGCTTTCTTGGGCGGACGTCCGCGCCGGGCGGCAACCGCGACGGCAAAGCCGAGATCCTGGGCCGACAGCCCGTATTCGGCGATCTTCTCGCGGATCATGGTGATGACATCGGCGACTTCGATGCGCCGGGCTTCGTCGGCCTGGGCTTGCAGTCGGGCGATCTGCGCCTTGAGTTCTGAATATTGTGACATTTTTCCCCTCCCCCCTTCATTGTCGAGCTAACTGACTCGATCGCAGATTAGACGTAAATAACGGAATTAGCAATCGCTGCTAATACTGTTTTATCGCGATATTTCTTCAATTAAGGACGCAATGCCGCTTTAAGGAATTCGGAACGCATCCGGCGCAATAATGAGAACAATTACATCAGAATTGACAATCCTTGACACCCGTGCTTTTCGCGACTGCCTAGAATCTGGCATTTCCCGGTGCCGTGCTTTATTCGGCTCCCGTCAAATGACTTTTCGAGGCGTCTAACCATGCACTTATCCAAACGACTTCTGGCCGAAATGTTCGGCACCTTCTGGCTGGTTCTCGGCGGCTGCGGCAGCGCAGTGCTCGCCGCCAATTTCGCCGGGCCCGTTCACGGCCTCGGCATCGGCTTTGTCGGCGTGTCGCTGGCATTCGGCCTGACCGTGCTGACGATGGCGTTCGCCATCGGCCATATTTCGGGCTGCCACCTGAATCCGGCTGTGAGCGTCGGCCTCACTGTCGCGGGGCGCTTTCCGGCGCGTGACCTGCTGCCGTACATCGTCGCGCAGGTGATCGGCGCGGTGATCGGCGCGGCCGTGCTGGCATGCATCGCCACCGGCAAGCCGGGCTTCGACCTCGTGGCAAGCGGCTTCGCCACCAACGGCTACGGCGACCATTCGCCGGGCCACTACACGCTCGCCGCAGCGTTCGTCTGCGAAGTCGTGATGACGGCGTTCTTCCTCTTCGTGATCCTGGGCGCGACCGACGTGCGCGCGCCGGCCGGCTTCGCGCCGATCGCCATTGGCCTGTGCCTCACGCTAATCCATCTGATTTCGATTCCGGTCACCAACACCTCGGTCAACCCGGCGCGCTCGACGGGCCCGGCGTTGTTCGTCGGCGGTGAAGCGATCTCGCAACTGTGGCTGTTCTGGGTCGCGCCGATCATTGGCGCCGTGATCGCGGGCGTGGTGTATCCGCTGGTCGCTGGCCGCCGTGAAGCAGTCGCGGAACTGGCAGCGCGCGTGAAGGCGTAATTTCGCGCGGTATCACGCAATAAGAACGGGCGCTTCGGCGCCCGTTCTTATTTGTGCGCAGGTCGTTGCAGGACCGCCAGCGTGCCGCCGCCGCTCCGACGGGTGCGGCCCCGCTGCTAGAATCGGCGCACCCTCCAACTTCCAGGCAAGGCGCACGGCATGAAGCATTCACGATATTCGCTGGGCCGCTTCACCGTGATGCTCGCGGCGCAACTGTTCGCGGTCTCGGGCGGGTTCCTCGCGGGCGCGAGTGCAGCTCACGCCGCCACGGTTTCAGACAGTTCGAATGTCACGACGCTCATTTTCGTGCGCCATGGCGAAAAGCCCGACGCGGGGCTCGGCCAACTCGACTGCAAAGGCTTGAACCGGGCGCTGGCGTTGCCCGCCGTGATCGCCGCGAAGTACGGCAAACCCGACGCGGTCTACGCGCCGGACCCTGGCGAACAGAAAGACGATCGCGGCCACGCTTACTACTACGTGCGACCGCTTGCGACCGTCGAGCCCACAGCAATCCAGTTCGGACTGCCAATCCAGACGCCGTATGGCCACTCCCACACCGACGCGCTGGAAAAAACGCTGCTCGATCCGTCCTTGCGCGACCGTACGGTGCTGATCGGCTGGGAACACCGCGAAATCGAGACGATGGTGCGCAAGATCGTCGCCGAACATGGCGGATCGGCGTCCGACGTGCCCAAATGGAAAAGCGCGGATTTCGACAGTATTTACGTCGTACGCGTCGACTGGAGCAGCGGCAAACCCGTCGTGCGCTTCAGCCACGATCACGAAGACCTGGATAGCGTGAGCGACGCATGCCCGTGCGCGGGACTTCCGGCGCCCAGGCCGCCCGCCCAGCCATAACGCAGCGCCGGGTCAGCCGGCGATTTCGTCGTCGATCGCAAATAGCTTGCGCAGATGATGCGCGACGCCCGCCTCGAAGTTGTTGCCGATGCGCGGCACCTTGGGCAGACGCTCCATCAGCAGCGGATTCGCATTGTTCATCATGAACGGATGGCCCGCCGTTTCCAGCAGGTCGATGTCGTTCATGTTGTCGCCGAATGCCACGCAACGCGCGGCATCCAGATTGAGGCGATCGAGCACGACACGCAGCGCGCGGCCCTTCGACACGCCTGCGACCATCACCTCCAGGCAATCGGGCAGCGAGTAGGTGATATAGAGCGCGTCGCCGAACTCACGCGTGAGACTCGCCTCGACATGCGCGAGATCGGCCGGCTCGCCGATATAGAGCGCCTTGGCGATGCCCGCGCTGCCAAGCGCGCCGAGATCTTCGGTCACGCGGTACGTGAAGCCCGAGTCCTGATGGAACGCGAGCAGCTCGGGCGCGTCGCGGTCGATGAACCATTCCGTGTCGGTGTAGAGACTCACGATCACGCGGCCATGTTCGCCCACCGTATCCGGCGCGACCAGGCGGCGCACCATCGGCTCGGGCAGATTGCTCGCATGGATCAGCGCGTCGTCGGGACCATGCACGCGCGCGCCGTTCGACGTGATCAAATACGCCGGAATGCCGAGGATGTCGCGAATGCCGGCCACATCGCTGTAATGGCGGCCCGTGGCGATGATGAACTTCAGGCCCTGCGCATCGAGCTTCGTGAGCGTGGCAACCGTGAACGGGTCCAGTTGATGGTCGGCGTTGAGCAGCGTTCCGTCGAGATCGGTGGCGATGACCTTGTACATGACAGTTCAGGCGGTTGGCGGGAAACCGTCAATCCTAGCACCCGGCGACTTCAACCGTGTTTTTGGGATCGTTGGGATCGCGGACGGAATCGCCAGCTGGCGATCACGCGCCGTCAATGCCCTTGCGCTGGCGCTCGCCTTCGCGCCACGCCAGCCGCAAGGCGCCGCTGGCCGAATCCGCGAGCGGCGCACGCAGACGCTCGCGTACGGCTTGCGGCACCCATTCGCGCAGCGGTTGGCCCAAACCGCCAGCTAGCGCCACCGGCAGCGTCGCCGCGGGGTCGAGCGCCGAGATCATGCGCGCGACCGCCTCGCCGGCTTCAGCAAGCAGCTTCGCGACGAACGGATGCTCACGGTGCGCGAGCACCACGGGCGCGAGGCTCGCATAAGCGGTCTGGTTGGCTGCGCACAGCCACACGATCAGGCTGTCGCGATCGGTCGCGCCCGTGTGGGCGAGCAAGGCCTGCGAGAGCGCATCGGGCGCGACGCGTCCATCGAGCGACTGCTGGGCCCAGACGATTGCACGCAGGCCGAACCATGCACCGCTCGCCTCGTCGCCGGACGGAAAACCGAAACCGCCCGCAATATGACACGCTCCCGACGCGTCGAGCGCCGCCGCGATGCTGCCCGTGCCGAGCGCCACGACCACGCCGGGCTCGCCGCCATGCGCGCCGAGCAGCGTCGTATAGGCATCGCTTTCGACCGCGAGTCCCGCCACGGGCGGCGCCGCCGCGCGAAAGGCCGCGAGCCAGTCGGGATTGTTCACCCCCGCAAGGCCGCAGCCGAGCACGCACTGCGACCAGTCAAACGCAACGCCGGCTTGCGCGAATGCGGCGCGCGCGCCTTCTTCGATCGACTGCCAGGCGCGTGCGATGCCGAGCCCCAGCCCCGACGGCCCTGCGCTTGCGCGCGCGAGTTCCTTGCCATGCGCGTCGCCGAGCGCGACGCGCGTGCCCGTGCCGCCGCCGTCAACGCCGATCAACCAGGAATATGTCTGCATGATGTGGAGACTGTGAGAATCATTAAAGATTGAACCGTGCCGCAGAGACTAACGGCTCGACGCCGTTCGCACAATTGGCCGGATGGCCAGGTGGCGGCGCGCGGGCGATCCGTTATTCTTGCGAGGCTCGATTGCGATACCACCAGGAGATTCTCCGTGACACAACGCTGTAGCTGGGCGACAAGCGAAGCCCTCGCGCAATACCACGACCAGGAGTGGGGCGTGCCCTCGCGCGACGACCGGCACCTCTTCGAAATGCTCGTGCTGGAGGGCGCGCAGGCCGGGCTGTCGTGGTCCACGATTCTCAACAAGCGCGAGGGTTATCGGCGTGCCTTTGCTGGTTTCGATATCGACAAGGTCGCGCGCTTCACGCCGAAGCAGGTCGACAAACTCGTGGAAGACGCCTCGATCGTGCGCCACCGCGGCAAGATCGAAGCCGCAATCCTCAACGCACGCGCCGTCCAGCAGATCCAGGCAGAACATGGATCGCTTGCGGCGTTTGTCTGGTCCTTCGTCGACGACACGCCGCTGCAGAGCGATCTGGATTCGTACCTCAACGCGCCCGCATCCACCGAGGTGTCAGACGCGCTGAGCAAGGCGCTCAAGAAGTACGGCTGCAAATTTGTCGGCACGACGATCTGCTATGCGTTCATGCAAGCTGTGGGCATGGTCAACGACCACCAGCGCGACTGCGCCTGCCGCAAAACATGCGCGGCGCTCGGCGGCGTAAAAACGAAAGGCAGAAGCAAGGC
Organism: Paraburkholderia sp.; assembly: GCF_035948235.1. GTDB lineage: Bacteria > Pseudomonadota > Gammaproteobacteria > Burkholderiales > Burkholderiaceae > Paraburkholderia. The sequence goes on from NZ_DASZJJ010000144.1 coordinate 12,172, forward strand.
AGCGAAGCAAAGCGCCTGAGACAGCACACGGGTCGGGAAAGTCCCAGGCAAGCCGCTTTGCACGGCGCACGCCCTTACGCATCAAGGCGCGGCGCGTTCGACGCCCGGTCGTGCGCGGCGCGGTTCGCGTCGATTTCTCCCCGGTTGGGTGCGCAGCCCAACGGTTTTCCCGCAGCGCGCCGTTATAACTGACAACGGATGCGTCCGGGGCCCCGTCATGACGAGCCGCAACAGGACGCAGGACGGGGAGCACGCCGGAGGGCGTGCGACGGCGCGTCCGGGCAGACCTAACCGCTGTGCCACGCGCAGGGGGCCAACATGAAAAACGTACACTTCCTGAGCCATCAGGAGATCTTCGACCGCGCGGTGGCGCATCTGTTCGGGCAAGGTAGCGCCGCGTTGCTGCCGTGCGGCGGCGGCGCCTATCGAGGCGGCTATAGCGGTGGCGGCCTGCATAACTACGGTGGCTGCCCGGTCGGCAGCTTCATCCGCCCGCGCGACTATATGAGCGCGATGGAAGGCATTCCCGTGCGCTACATCGCGCGCGACGCGGGCGATATCCCCGCGTATATGGATGTGGGGGTCGCCGCGCTCAGAAAGGCCACTGCTGCGCGCCCACGTCAACGTCTACGATCCCAACACCGTCAATCTGCTGAGCTGCCTGCAGAACGTTCACGACGTG
>NZ_DASZJJ010000145.1:0-41356 GCF_035948235.1 Paraburkholderia sp.
GATCAAATTGTCTGGTATCAAAATGGAAACGGCCGGCCCGCGAGCGCCTGCGAGGCGCCCAGGACCGGCCGCGTCATGGGTCAGGACGCTTCCGAGTCCGGGTGGAAGTTCACCGGACGGGCCGGGACCACCGTGGAAATGGCGTGCTTGTAAACCATTTGCGTAACCGTATTACGGAGCAACACGACGTACTGGTCGAACGATTCAATGTTCCCCTGAAGCTTGATGCCGTTGACCAGGTAGATCGAAACAGGCACGTGCTCCTTGCGCAGCGCGTTCAGAAACGGGTCTTGTAACAGTTGCCCTTTGTTGCTCATAGCAAACTCCGTATTTTTTTGCAGGTTTAACTTATATTGGGATGAAGAAAAAGAAATCCACCACCAATCGCTACACTATAGCTGATTCTCGTTACGCCGCGCCGCTTGCGGCGGCCAGGCCAGACGGCCTGAACGCGCCTTTACGCGCGGTAACGCACGTACTTCAGCTCTTTTCCGTGTAGGGGTTCGTCGAAGAACGAAGCTCTATTCGCAATGGAGTGCCCTTCAGCGAGAAAGTTTCGCGGAAGCGGTTTTCCAGATAGCGTTTGTAGGTTTCCGTGACCGCGTCGAGCGCATTGCCGTGGATCACGATAATCGGCGGGTTCTGTCCCCCCTGGTGCGCATAGCGCAGTTTCGGGCGAACCGGGCCGCGGCGGCGCGGCTGCTGGAATTCCACGGCTTCGATCAGCGCGCGCGTGAGCTTCGGCGTCGGCAGCTTGGCCATGGCCGCAGCGTACGCGTCGTCGACCGAGCGCATCAGCGGGCCAATGCCGAACTTTTCCGTCGCCGAGATAAAGCGCATTTCCGCGAAATCGAGGAACTTCAGCTTGCGTTGCAGGTGGTGCTTGGTGCGTTCACGCGCGTGATCGTCCATGCCATCCCACTTGTTCACGCCCACTACCAGCGCGCGGCCCTGCTCCACCACGAAGCCGGCGATGTGCGCGTCCTGGTCGGAGATTTCCGTGTGCGCGTCGAGCAGCAGGATCACCACGTTGGCATCGGCGATCGACTGCAGCGTCTTGACCACCGAGAACTTCTCGATTGCCTCGAACACCTTGCCGCGGCGGCGCAGACCAGCCGTATCGATCAGCGTGTACTTCTTGCCGTTGCGCTCGAAGTCCACGTAGATCGAATCGCGCGTCGTGCCCGGCATGTCGAACGCGATCACGCGGTCTTCGCCGATCAGCGTATTGACGAGCGTGGACTTGCCCACGTTCGGGCGGCCGACGATGGCGATCTTGATGCCATGCTTGCTGGCGTCTTCTTCGTCCTCTTCCGGCAGATCGGCATAGGCCTGTTCGAGCGCCTCGTTGATCATTTCCGTCACGCCGTCGCCGTGCGCCGCGGAAATCGCGCGCGGGTCGCCCAGACCGAGTTCGTAGAAGTCGGCGGCCACGGCGCTGTACTTCATGCCCTCGGCCTTGTTGACCACCAGGAAGATCGGCCGGCCGGTCTTGCGCAGGTAATCGGCGATGTGCTTGTCCTGCGGCGCCAGGCCATTACGGCCGTCGCAGATGAACACGACGATGTCGGCTTCCTCGACGGCCTGGCGCGTCTGGCGCGCCATTTCGTGCAGGATGCCGTCTTTGGCGACCGGCTCGAAGCCGCCGGTATCGACCACCAGATAGGCGCGCTCGCCCACGCGCCCTTCGCCATAGTGGCGGTCGCGCGTAAGACCGGGCAGGTCGGCGACCAGCGCATCGCGCGAACGCGTGAGCCGGTTGAAGAGCGTGGATTTCCCCACATTGGGGCGCCCGACGAGGGCGATTACGGGTTTCATCTGATCTTTTCTACAGTAAGGCGCGGCGCCGGGACGTCCGGCGCGCAGCGCGGCAAGCGTCTGCTATGAGTGCCCGCAGATGCTGCAATAGTTGCAAATTATCACGAATCGGGCCGGGCACCCGATTGTCGGTCCCGACGCGATATCGCGCCGGCCGGCCCGAAGCGGCAAGTCGCGCTTCGACGTTCGACTGGAACACCGGGGGTAGCCGCCCCGGCCATCCGTCGTCTCATTAAGTTCGCGGGCGGCGTGCAGTATCAAGGCACCGCTTGCACGCAGAAAAAACGCCGGAAAAACACAAGAGGCCGCTGCCCGCGGGCGCGGCCCCTCCAGGTGACGCCCGGCGATTCAGCGCCTGGCGTCAGGATTCGATCAGCGCGGGCGCAGACCGTAGATATCGCCGTCCTTCGTCTGCACGACCAGCGTATTGCCGGCCAGCACAGGCGCTGCGGTGATCGGGCTGCCGTCGGTCTTCACGCGCGAGACGAAGCTGCCGTCGTCGAGCGAAAGGAAATGCACGTAGCCCTGATAGTCGCCCACCGCCACCGCGTGGCCGAGCATTGCCGGCACGCTGACATCGCGATTCTTGAGCTTGTCGGTGCTCCAGGTCTGCGCGCCGGTTGCAACGTTGTAGGCCTTCACGACCGACCAGTCGTCGCCGCCAACTACCGTGGTGTCGTCCTGAGCGATACCGCTCGTGCTCGAGAACGGCTTCTCCCACATCGGACGACCCGAGTTGGCGTCGAAGCAGCCAAGCTGGCCCTGGAACGTGACCGCGCAGGTGGTCGCGCCGATCAGCGTGGGCGGACCGCTCACATCATTGATACGCTCGACTTCGGTCACACCCTTCGGATACGACACCGGCGTTTCCCAGAAGGCGTCGCCGCTTTGCAGGTTGATCGCCGAGAACGCGCCGCCCGGGAAGCCCGCGAGCACCGCCTGGTCGCCCGCGAAGGTCATGCCGGCCGAGACGCGCAGATTCAGCGGCACAGCGCGGTTGCGATAGGCCCACTTCTGCTCGCCCGTCTGCGCGTTGAACGCGACAACCTGACCGTCGATCGTGCGCACGACCACGAGGCCGTTGCCAACCAGCGGCGGCGAAATGATTTCGCCCGGCGCCTTCGCTTGCCACGACAGCTTGCCGTTCGAGTCGAGCACGTACACATCGCCCTTCAGGCCGCCGACGGCCGTGAGGTTGCCGTCGCTGCCCACGCCCGCCGACAGATCGTCCTTGAGCTTGACGCTCCAGACTTCCTTGCCCGTTTGCGCATCGATTTTCGCGACCGAGCCGTTGGCGCCCGCGGCGTACACGGTATCGCCCACGGCGACCGGCGAGAACAGATAGCGGCCGGCCTTGCCGACGCTCGCCTTCCACACCTGCTGGACGTCCAGCACCGGCTTGAACTCGGTCAGCGGCATCGGCACGCGGCGCTCGTCTTTGGTCGACGAGCAGGCCGCCAGTGCGAGAACGGTCATCGCGCAGGCGACAGGCACAACGGTTCGTTTCAGCAGATTCATCGGTGAACGAAGCATGAATGGAGTTGGTTGAATGATGTTGCGATCGATGCCGGCAGCGTTAGCCGCCCAGAGCGTCGAGCTTGAACTGGACCAGTTGACGCTCGGACGCGTCGGTCTTCGGCAGGCTGTCGAGCGCGAGCTTGTAGGCCGTGCGCGCGTCGTCGCGCTTGCCGGCTGCCGCGAGCAGGTCGCCGCGGCCATCGGCCACGACACCCTTGAACGGACCCGAATCGGGCTGCGGGATCAACGCGAGGCCCTGATCGTAGGCCTTTTCGTCGAGAAGCACCGACGCAAGACGCAGCTTGGCGATCTGGCGGAATTCCTCGTCCCTGGCGTGATCGGCGGTCCATTGCAGCTGCGCCTTCGCGCCTGCCGTGTCACCGTCCATATAGAGCGACTTCGCCACCGTGAGCGCGCTCATCTGCGCGTAGGCCGTGCCGCCGAAGCGGTCTTCCATGTCGGTTGCGACGCGCGTGAGCATCGCCTTGTCCGAGCCCGCAGCCGCCTGTTGCACCTGGTCGTACAGGACGGCGGCTTCGGCGGCCTGACGGCGCTGCCAGAAGTTCCAGCCATTCCACGCAGCGAGCGCGAGCAGAACGATCAGCACGACCCACGTGGTCGCGTTGCCCCACTGCGTCCACCAGGCCTTGAAACTCTCGATCGATTCCTGTTCGTCGTGATAACTCATCGCGTAGCGATTCCTCGTTTATTCTGAAGCCTGTTTTCGGGCGCGCCACACAGGTCAATGCAGGTCAATGCAGGACGAAGCAGCGCACCACCAAGGTGATCAAATACGCTGGATCATTCCTCGCCGTCATCGGCGGATGCAACCATCGCATTGATCAGATATTCGGTCAAGTCCTCAAAGGCTACCGTTTGTTGCTCGCTGCGAGCGTCCGCGGCATTACCGCGCAGCGCCTTCACACCGGCCACGCCCTGCGCCACTTCGTCCTCGCCGAGCACCACGGCGAACGCCGCGCCGCTTGCATCCGCACGCTTCATCTGCGACTTGAAGCTGGCCGACTGGCCGTCTGCGCTGCAATGGAGAATGACGTCGAGACCCGTATCGCGCAGACGCTCGGAGACGATGAACGCCTGTTCGCGCGCCGCTTCGCCTTGATGCACGACATAGACGTCGCAGCCTTCGGCTTCCGGCACGAGGTTCTCTTCCTTGAGCAGTTCGAGAATGCGCTCGATGCCCATCGCCCAGCCGCATGCCGCCGTGGGCTTGCCGCCAAGTTGCTCGATCAGCGGGTCGTAACGGCCGCCGGCTGCGACAGTACCCTGCGCGCCGAGCTTGTCCGTCACCCATTCGAACACGGTCAGATTGTAATAATCGAGACCGCGCACGAGACGCGGGTTGATCTTGAACGGGATGTTGTTCGACTTCAGGATGCGCTGCAGGCCTTCGAAGTGCGCGAGCGACGCTTCGCCGAGGAAGTCGATCAGCTTAGGCGCCTTGTCGGCCATTTCCTGCAGCGCGGGATTCTTGGTATCGAGCACGCGCAGCGGGTTCGTGTAGAGGCGGCGCTTGCCGTCTTCATCGAGCAGGTCGACGTGTTGTTCGAGGTACTTGATGAGTTCGACGCGGTGCGCTGCGCGCTCTTCCGCGAGACCCAGCGAATTGATCTCCAGCTTGATGCCGGTCAGACCGAGGTCGTCCCAGAGGCGCTGGCACATCAGGATGATTTCCGCGTCCGCATCGGGGCCTGCGAAGCCGAGCGCTTCCACCCCAACCTGATGGAACTGGCGATAGCGGCCGCGCTGCGGACGCTCGTGACGGAACATCGGGCCGATGTACCACAGGCGCTTCGGGCCGTCGTAGAGCATGTTGTGCTCGATCGACGCGCGCACGACCGCCGCCGTGTTTTCCGGGCGCATCGTGAGATTTTCGCCGTTCAGCGCGTCGGTGAAGCTGTACATCTCTTTTTCGACGATGTCGGTCACTTCACCGATGCCGCGCGTGAAAAGCTGCGTGTGCTCGACGATCGGCGTACGGATGTTCTGGTATCCGTACGAACGGAGCATGGACTTCACGGTCGTTTCGAAGAAGTCCCACAGCCCTGCATCCTGCGGCAGGATGTCGTTCATGCCCTTCACGCCGGTGAGCTTTTCGGGCTTTCTTTTCTGTTCAGTCATTGCGATGCGAATTGTCGTTGCGAGTGCGTTGCGTAGGTCGATATCCGGAAGTCCGTGGCGGGCGCGCTTACGCCGTCGCTTCGGCCTTGCCGTACTTGCGCGCGACGTAGTCGCTCACGATCTGCTGGAACTCTTCGGCGATGCGCTCGCCGCGTAGCGTCTTGACCTTTTCGCCGTCGATGAAGACCGGTGCGGCCGGGTTCTCGCCCGAGCCCGGCAGGCTGATGCCGATGTTCGCGTGCTTCGACTCGCCCGGGCCGTTGACGATACAACCCATCACGGCCACGTTCATGGTTTCGACGCCCGGATAGGACTCGCGCCACACCGGCATCTGCGCGCGCAGATAACCCTGGATCTGCGAAGCGAGTTCCTGGAACAGCGTGCTGGTCGTGCGGCCGCAACCGGGGCAAGCGATGACCATCGGCGTGAACGAGCGCAGACCCATGGTCTGCAGGATTTCCTGGCCAACCACCACTTCGCCCGTGCGCGCACCGCCCGGTTCCGGGGTGAGCGAAATACGGATGGTGTCGCCGATACCCTGCTGGAGCAGCACCGAGAGCGCCGCCGTCGAAGCGACGATACCCTTCGAACCCATGCCCGCTTCCGTCAGGCCCAGGTGCAGCGCGAAATCGCAACGCTTGGCAAGCTGCTGGTACACGGCGATCAGATCCTGCACGCCGCTGACCTTGCACGACAGAATGATCTTGTCGCGGGTGAGGCCGAGTTCAACCGCGCGTTCCGCCGAACCAATCGCCGACTGGATCAGCGCTTCGTACATCACGCTTTGCGCTTCCCACGGCACGCTGCGCGCCGCGTTTTCGTCCATCATGCGCGCGAGCAGATCCTGATCCAGGCTGCCCCAGTTCACGCCGATACGCACCGGCTTGTCGTACTTGATGGCCGCTTCGATCATCTGCGCGTACTGCGTGTCGCGCTTGGCGCCCTGGCCCACGTTGCCCGGGTTGATCCGGTACTTCGAGAGCGCTTCCGCGCATGCGGGATGATCGCGCAGCAGCAGATGGCCGTTGTAGTGGAAGTCGCCGACGAGCGGCACCATCACGCCCATGCGGTCGAGCTGGTCGCGCACGTGCGGCACGGCTGCCGCCGCTTCCGGCGTGTTGACCGTGATACGCACGAGTTCCGAGCCGGCCTGCGCGAGTTCCTTGATCTGGATCGCGGTACCGATCGCGTCCGCGGTATCGGTATTGGTCATCGACTGCACGCGCACCGGCGCGTCGCCACCGATGGTCACCAGTTGACCGCCCCAGCGCACGTGCACGGCGTGCGACTTGCGGCGCGGCGCGTGGCCGCCGAGGATCGGTTCATTGGACACGATCTGACTATTGCTGGTCGGGGATTGCGTTTCGCTTTGCATCGAAAAACCCATTTACACCTCGCGCGCGCCACTGTTCACAACGAACGGCTACGCTGCGCGAATTGAAAAAGCGTCGCGGCCGGCAAACTGATCTTCGCCGGCCGCGACGCATGCCATGTCTCTATCAGGGCAGCACGAAGCGCGCGACGTTGCCGCGCGCCGACGCGTACTTCGCCGCGTCGACCGGCTGACCGTCGATGGTCATCGACTCGATGCCGGCCTTGTTGCCCACCGTAATCTTCAGCGGTCCCACGCCGTTGATTTCACGGGCGTCGCTGCCGTGAACCAGGCCGGAGAAGACCTCTTTACCGTCTTTCTGACGCACGCTGACCCAGGTGTCCTGCGTCACGCGGATCGCGAACGTCGAGGTGTCGCCTGCTGCCGCCACGGGTGCCGACGCGCCCTGCGCTGCCGGCGCGCTTGCTGCCTGCGCCTGGGTCTGGGCAGCGCTCGCCGCTTTCGGTACTGCTGCCGCTGCGGTATTCGCCACCGGCGCCGCACTGGCAGGCGCTGCGGGTGCGGCAGGCGCCAACGCTGCCGCCTGCGGCGCGCTCGCCGCGCCCTGATCCGCGCCGGCCTGAGCGTCAGCCGCTGCGCCGTTCTGTGCGCCTTGCTGGTCAACGCCCTGCGCGTCCGAAGCGCCCGATGTGGCCCCCTCCGCCACCGTCGCCGACGATGCGCCTGCGTCGCCACTTGCGGTGCTGCTGCCCACGCCGTTCGCCATCGACTTGATGCGCGCGAACCATGCCGACGAATCGCCGCTGTTGGTGCGCCACATGCCGATCACAATCACCGCCACGACGACCAGCGCAACACCCCAAAGCCACGATGCGCGGCGACGCGGCGCACGCACGCCGCCCCCGCCGCCAAGCGACAACGACACGCGTCCGCGCGGCAGATCGGCGCCCGCAGAAGCCGGCATCGACAGATCCTGCTGCGCTTCGCCGCGTTCGCGGCGCAGCGCCTGGGTGAACGGAGCCGGGTCCGCGCCGAGCAGCTTCGCGTAGGCGCGCACCACGCCGACCGCGAAAGTCGCGTCGGGCAGATGGCTGATGTCGCCCGCCTCGAGTTCGCGCAACTTCGACACCGACACTTTCAGGCGCGCCGAGACATCCTCGACCGACCAGCCCTTCGCCTGACGCAACTGCGCCAAACGCGCGCCCACTGCGCCGAGCGTCTCAGGCACGGCCTGTACAGGCGACGGCGCAGCCTCGTGCGCCAGACGGCCTGCGTTGGTCTCTGTCCCGTCTGTCCCGAAAGGGTGCTGCGGCTCGCTCATCCCAAAGTCCTTGCGTCGATTCTTTTCTAACCCACGACCGGCGGGCGCACCGCGCCCCGTCCCGAATCGCAGACCGTTTATAACAAAATGCGCGGCGTCTGTGCCGCATCCGATCGCTTCTGCAACGTTACTTGTCAAACCGCCGACAGCGCTGCGTCTCCCCCCGCGCAGCCGCTGCGGCCTGGCACCAATCCAAACCTTCAGTGCCCTTCAGCCGTCCCTTCAATGCTGGACCGGCCGGACTTCGATGACCTTCTGGCCCGCGCGCTGGGTGCGCTCGGCCAGACGGGTGCGGTCCTTCACCTCGCCGGCGAGCTGACCGCAAGCGGCATCGATGTCGTCGCCGCGCGTCTTGCGCACGGTCGTCACCACGCCCGCGTCCATCAGGATCTGGGCAAATCGCTTGATCTGCTCGTTCTTCGAGCGCAACAGGCCCGATTCCGGGAACGGGTTGAACGGGATCAGATTGAACTTGCACGGCACGTCGCGCGTCACGGCCAGCAACTGGCGTGCGTGCTCTTCCGTGTCGTTGACGCCGTCGAGCATGCAGTACTCGAACGTGATGAAGTCGCGCGGCGCCACCTTCAGATAGCGCTGGCACGCCGCCATCAGCTCGCGCAACGGGTATTTGCGGTTGAGCGGCACGAGCTCGTCGCGCAGCGCGTCGTTCGGCGCGTGCAGCGAGACGGCCAGCGCCACCGGCAGATCCGCACCAAGGCGGTCCATCATCGGCACCACGCCCGAGGTCGAGAGCGTGACGCGGCGGCGCGACAGGCCATAGGCGTTGTCGTCGAGCATCAGGCGCATGGCCGGCACGACCGCGTCGTAATTGAGCAGCGGCTCGCCCATGCCCATCATCACGACGTTGGTGATGACGCGCTCGCCCTTGCCTTCACCGCCGTTGGCACGGCCGCCCGCTTCGCCCAGAAGCGAGGCGCGCAGGGCGAATTCCGACATGCGCAGCTGGCCGATGATTTCGGCGGTGGTGAGATTGCGTGAAAAACCCTGCTTGCCGGTCGAACAGAACCGGCAATTGACCGCGCACCCAGCCTGCGAGGACACGCACAGCGTGCCACGCGTTTCTTCCGGGATGAACACGGTTTCGACCGCGTTACCGTTGCCGACGTCCACGAGCCATTTGCGCGTGCCGTCGGAGGAAACGTTGTCGGAAATGATGTCGGGCATGCCGATCGTGGCGCGCCCTTTGAGCTTCTCGCGCAGCGATTTGGCCAGGTCCGTCATGCCGTCGAAATCGGCGGCATTGTATTGATGGATCCAGCGCTGAAGCTGTTTGGCGCGAAACGGCTTCTCGCCCAGGCTTTCGCAATAAGCGACGAGCCCTTGGGCGTCGAGATCGAGAAGGTTGACGGTGGAACTGCTCGTCATGTCGAATCCTGCCATTTCAGTGCGAGAGCGCGCTCACCGCCGGTCTCGGGAAAGCCCGAAACCGGGCGGTAAGCGTCATCGCCGTTCGCGACCTATGCTACTGTGAACTACCGCTTACCGCGCGTTAATTAACGCGAGTAAACGTTGACTTCCGGGAAGAAGAACGCGATTTCAACGCGTGCCGTTTCCGCTGCGTCCGAACCGTGGACTGCGTTTGCATCGATGCTGTCTGCGAAGTCAGCGCGGATCGTGCCCTTTTCCGCCTTCTTCGGGTCCGTTGCGCCCATCAGATCGCGGTGCTTCAGGATGGCGTTTTCGCCCTCCAGAGCCTGGATCACGACCGGACCCGAGATCATGAATTCGACGAGGTCCTTGAAGAACGGACGTTCTGCGTGAACAGCATAGAACTTCTCTGCGTCAGCGCGCGAGAGTTGGACCATGCGCGAGGCAACGATCTTCAGGCCAGCGTTTTCGAAGCGGCTGTAGATCTGACCGATCACGTTCTTTGCCACTGCGTCCGGCTTGATAATCGACAGGGTGCGTTCGATCGCCATAAAAACTCCAGAAAATTAAGAGGTTACAGATCCAAATGAATCCGCAATTGTAGCATGTTCCAATGTATGATTGCGATTGAACCCTGTTAGGCCGGATAGCCGGTCAAAACAAGCTCAAAAGCCGCGCCGCCGGGGCTTTCAGCGGGGCTTAAGAATCCCGGCATACGCTCTGTCACGATAGCTCGAACCGTGTGGCAAACCGTTGAAACTCTGGAGCGCCGCGCATATCTTACGAGGAGTGGCACGCGCATTAGCCGCGCGCCGCGGACCACGCGTCTCACGCAAGGAGAAAGCATGAACGAGTATCCCTACAACTTCGGCCGCGGCGGCACCGTCGCCTCCGCCGAGACCCGCAACCGCGTACTGCGCAACACCTACTGGCTGCTCGCGCTGTCGATGGTGCCGACGGTGCTCGGCGCGTGGGTGGGCGTCACCACGGGCTTCTCGCTTTTCGCCGCCACCAGCCCCGCCATGAGCCTGCTCGCGTTCTTCGCGATCGCCTTCGGCTTCATGTTTGCCATCGAGCGCACCAAGAACAGCTCGGTCGGCGTGTTCGTGCTGCTGGGCTTCACGTTCTTCATGGGCCTGATGCTCTCGCGCCTGCTGTCGTTCATCCTTGGCTTTTCGAACGGCCCGTCGCTCATCATGCTCGCATTCGGCGGCACCGGCGTGATTTTCGCCGCGATGGCCACTATTGCCACGGTCAGCAAGCGTGACTTCTCGGGTCTGGGCAAGTGGCTGTTCATGGGCGTGATCGTGATCCTGCTCGCCGGCATCGCGAACATGTTCCTGCACCTGCCCGCGCTGATGCTCACGGTGTCCGTACTGGCGATCGTGATCTTCTCGGCTTACATGCTGTTCGACGTACAGCGCGTCGTGAACGGCGGCGAGACCAATTACATCTCGGCGACGCTCGCGATCTACCTCGATCTGTACAACGTGTTCACGAACCTGCTGGCAATCCTCGGGATTTTCGGCGGCAATCGTAACTAAAGCTTGAGGGGTCGGATCGTATTCGACCTGCTTCACCAAATAAAAAGCCCATGACGCAAATCATGGGTTTTTTTCGTTTCGGGCGTCCGGCGTTACAACGCCACCCAGTCAAATCCTTCCGCCTGCGTTGCAACCCCGATTTCGGTCATCGCATTGCCCAGCACCGCCGCCATCGCCGCACGCGCGAGTTCCGGCGTGTTGTTCTGCTGGCTCAAATGCGCGGCAATCAGATGCCGCAGCTTCGACCGGTCGAGTGCCGCGAGAATCTCCCCCGCTGCGTCATTGTTCAAATGACCATATGACCCGCTGATGCGAGCCTTGAGCGACGCCGGATAGCGGCTCGAGGCCAGCATGTCGAGATCGTGGTTGAATTCGAGCACGAGCGCATCGCACCCGCTGAGCACCGCGTTGATATGCGACGTCGATTCGCCAACGTCGGTCAGCACGCCCAGACGGCTCGCCCCATCGCTGAAGACGAACTGCAGCGGCTCGCGCGCGTCGTGCGGCACCGTATAGGGCAACACGCCCAACTCACCGATTTCGACCGTCTCGTCGCCCCAGAGGACGTTGAGCTCGACGCCCGCAGCATCGTCGGCGCCAACCGCGCGGGCCGTGCCCCAACTCGTGTAGAGCGGAATCGACCAGCGGCGCGCCAGCGTGAGCGCGCTGCCGATATGGTCGCTGTGTTCGTGGGTAATGAGGATCGCGCTCAGGGTGTCGGCGGCGAGACCCGCTCGCGCGAGCCGCCGCTCCACTTCCTTCGCGGAAAAACCGCAGTCGAGCAGCACGCGCGTGGGCGTCGCGCCGCCGCCTGCTTCTACCACCAGTGCGTTGCCTTCGCTACCGCTGCCGAGGCTCGCAAATCGCACGGCCGGATCAGTTCAACTGGGCGTGCAGCGCGGTCACGATGCGCTGCGCGTCCGACGACGTATCCACCTGGCCGTTCTGGTTGAGCACCGCGACCTGGGTTTGCGTATCGCCCTTCGCGCGCACTGCGACGAGGAATTCCGGACCCTGATTCTTCGCGTCCTTCTTCGGGTTGTAGAACAGCTTGCCGAACAGGCCGTCACCCTTGAGTTCCTGCATCGAATCCGCGTAGCGCACGTAGTAAATGCCCTTCGAGCGGTCGCGGTTGTCGACCGTGAAGTTGGTGCGATCGAGCGCGAGACCCACACGCAGCCAGGCGCTGTCGAACGCTTCCGGCAGATCGAGCGTCGTGCCGTCCGGGCCCGCAGCAACCTTGGCCGCCACCGACGACGTACGAGCGTCCGTCAGCAGTTGCTTCGACTGCGCATCGGTCAGGCCGAACTTCTGCATGATCTTGGCAAGGAACGCGGCTTCGAGAGCCGGATCGCGCGGACGCTCGACCCACTTCGAACCGGTCTTGTCCTGGCCCGTCAGCACTTCTTCCATCGCGCTATGCGTGACGGAAATGTCGGTCTGGCCGTCCGGACCGCGCGACACCAGCGTGCGGAAGCGGTCGCGCGTACCCGAGGAATACGCGAAATCGATCACGCGGCCAATCGTGCGGCGGAACCAGTCGTCCGGAATATTGGCGCGGTTTTCGGCCCAGTCCGTGGTCATGATGCCGGTGGAGGCCGAATCGGTGGTCAGCGTGAAGCCGCTTTCCGACCAGAATTCCTGCAGTTGCGGCCAGACGTCGTCAGGCGAGCGGCCGTCGATCACGAGCCAGCGGTGATCGCCATCGCGCTCGACGTGCATGCCCAGCGGGTCCTGCGAGCTCGGCACGCCCAGCGTGGCATTGCCGGCGCTGGTAACGGTGCGCTGCGCGCTGCCGCCAAGCGTCAGCGTGGGCGCCGGCGCGACGTACTTCTGGCCGCCAGGCGCCGACGACAGATCCTGCGGCACTGCCAGCGGCGGTGCGCTCGGCGTGTCCTTGTAGTTGACGCGATCCGACGCGAACATGTCGTTCAGCGACTCGCAGCCTGCGAGCGAGCCAATTGCGAGCGCCAGCACCGCCATGCGGGTTGCGTGGAGGGAAAGAACGGAACGTTTCATGTGGACCTTCGTAATACGGGAACGCTAAGCCTGGTGCCGTCAGAAGTCTGTCAGCGGTTGGGCGATGGCGACGTCGATTGAAAATGCGGCGCGTCGGCTTAGCCGAGCAGGCCGGCCTCGCGCAGCGCCGTGCGCACCACGTCGTGGTAACGCGCGTCGAGCGGCGTGAGCGGCAGGCGGATGCCGCCTTCGATGCGGCCGAGCTCCTGCAGCGCCCACTTCACCGGAATCGGATTCGATTCGATGAACAGGTTCTTGTGCAGCGACAGGAGATTCAGATGAATCTCACGCGCCGTCTTCACGTCGCCGGCAATGGCGGCCTTGCACAGGTCGCTCATCTGACGCGGTGCGACGTTCGCGGTCACCGAGATATTGCCGTGACCGCCCAGCAGCATCAGCGCGATCGCAGTGGGATCGTCACCGCTGAAAATCTTGAAGCCTTCCGGCGCGTGCTTGATGAGGTGCGCGGCACGGTCGATATTGCCCGTCGCTTCCTTCACGCCAATGATGCCCGGCACCTGCGCCAGACGCAGGATCGTCTCGTTCGCCATATCGGCGACGGTGCGGCCCGGCACGTTGTACAGGATCACCGGCAGATCGACCGCTTCAGCGATCTTCTTGAAGTGAAGGTACTGGCCCTCTTGCGTGGGCTTGTTGTAATAGGGCACGACCTGCAGCGAAGCCTGCGCGCCGACTTCCTTCGCGTGCTTCGTGAGTTCGATGGCCTCGGCGGTCGAGTTGCCGCCCGCGCCCGCGATGATCGGCATGCGGCCGGCAGCGTGCTCGACGGCCGTCTTGACCATGAGGATGTGTTCTTCGACGTCCAGGGTAGCGGATTCACCGCTCGTGCCTACCACGACGAGGGCGTCCGTGCCCTCTTCCGCGTGCCAGTCGATCAGTTTGCGGAAGGCCGGCAGATCGAGACTGCCGTCTTCGTGCATGGGGGTGACGATCGCGGGAATGCTGCCGCCAAGCGTGATGCCGTGCTGAGTGCCGTTAGCCATGAAACGTCAAAGAAATGAGTACGTTAAACCGCGATTGTAGCGGATTAGGCGGTCAGAACGTAACGCGATACGGGTAGTACCTGAGTCGTCTGTGTATGACCGGGTATTTCCGATGACGTGTCCGACCCCGTCATCGTGGTTAGCCTGGTAAGGTTTGCCGCTTCGACGGCCCATTCGCGCACGGCGCAGATGCGCTGCACGAAAGCCTCACGAGGATGCAGGATAAATCCGTCTTGATAGGCGATAACGCGCAAGGTGGGCGCGCAGACCGCCAGCAATTCGCCCGGCGCCAGCAGGAAGGCCGGATTCGACGGCTTGCCCACCGTTTCGTTGCCTTGCGCGAAAGTTTCGTAAATCAGCACGCCGCCAGGCGCGAGCGCGTCGAGCAGCCGCCCCATCAAGGGACGATGCAGATAGTTCGTGACGACGATGGCGGCGAAGCGCGCATCGTCGGGCAGCGGCCAGGGGGCGCCTTCGAGGTCGCACTCTAACGTGCCAACGCCGGGCACGTCGCGCAAGGTCGCGAGCGCGTCGGCGTCGCGATCGAGCGCCGCGACCGGGTGACCGCGCTGGGCCAGCCAGCGCGCATGACGGCCCGCGCCCGACGCAAGGTCGAGCACGGTGCCGCCCGGCGCGATCAGGTGCGCCCACTGGCGCACCCATTCCGACGGCTCACCCACTCCGTGAATCGACATGCCTTAGCTGTACGAGAGGCCCATCGCCTCGCGCACGTCGCGCATGGTCTCCGTAGCGTACTTGCGGGCGCGGTCGCAACCGTCGGCGACGATGGCGCGCAGCAGCGACGGATCGTCCATGTACTTCTGCGCGCGCTCGAGCATCGGCTGCTGCTCGCGCAGAATGCCCTCGATCACCGGCTGCTTGCACTCCAGACAGCCGATGCCGGCCGAACGGCAGCCCTTCTGCACCCAGTCGTGCGTCTCGGCGTCGGTGTAGACCTGGTGCAGCTGCCATACCGGGCACTTGTCCGGATCGCCCGGATCGGTACGGCGCACGCGCGCCGGGTCGGTCGGCATCGTGCGGACCTTCTTCTCGATCGATTGCGCGTCTTCGCGCAGCGCGATCGTGTTGCCGTACGACTTCGACATCTTCTGGCCGTCGAGACCCGGCATGCGCGACGCCTCGGTCAGCAGCACCTGCGGCTCCGGCAGAATGATCTTGCGCGAGCCTTCGAGATAGCCGAACAGGCGCTCGCGGTCGCTCATCGACAGGCTCTGCGATTCGGACAACATCGCGCGCGCCTGTTCGAGCGCTTCCTCGTTGCCTTCCTGCTGATAGGCGACGCGCAACTCGTGATAGAGCTTCGAGCGCTTGCCGCCCAGCTTCTTCGCGGCTTCGTTGGCCTTCTCTTCGAAGCCCGGCTCGCGGCCGTACATGTAGTTGAAGCGGCGCGCCATTTCGCGCGCCATTTCAACGTGCGGCACCTGATCTTCGCCGACCGGCACGAGCGAGGCGCGATACAGCAGAATGTCGGCGGCCATCAGCACCGGGTAGCCCAGGAAGCCGTAGGTGCCCAGATCCTTGTCGCGCAGCTTTTCGATCTGTTCCTTGTAGGTCGGCACGCGTTCGAGCCAGGACAGCGGCGTGCTCATGCCGAGCAGCAGCGCCAGTTCTGCATGCTCGGGCACGCGGCTCTGGATGAAGAGCGTGGCCTGGTTCGGGTCGATGCCCGATGCGAGCCAGTCGATCAGCACGTCCCAGACGTTCTTCTCGATCACATCCGGCGTCTCGTAGTGCGTCGTGAGCGCGTGCCAGTCGACCACGCAGAAGAAGCACGGGTATTCGGACTGAAGCCGGACCCAGTTTTTCAGCACGCCGTGATAGTGGCCGAGATGCAGCGACCCGGTGGGCCGCATGCCGGAGAAAATACGGTCTGGGAACATGATGTTATGAGAAGAGCGAAACAAGGGGAGTAAGCACTGCCGTCACCACGTCGTAGCCGATCGAAACGAGCGGGCGCAGCCAGAATCGCGTGAAGACGCCGGAGACCAGCAGCGCCATCACGATGATGAAACCATAGGGCTCGAGGCGCGAGAGCGCAATGCTCGCACGCGTGGGCAACAGAGCCGCGAGCACCCGGCCGCCGTCCATCGGCGGCAGCGGAAACAGATTGAGCACGCCAAGCACCAGATTCACGCCCACGCCGGCAGCGGCCATGCGCGTGAAGAACGGCTCGTCGATACCCATCACCGCGAGCGCCACGCCGAACACGCCCCACACGAGCGCCTGCACGAAGTTGCAGGCCGGCCCCGCGGCCGCGACCCACAATGTGCCCCAGCGCGGATTGCGCAGATTGCCGAAGGCAATCGGCACCGGCTTGGCGTAGCCGAACACGAAGGCGCCGCTGGTGAGGAAATACAGAATCAGCGGCATCGCGATGGTGCCGACCGGATCGATATGGCGCATCGGATTGAGCGACACGCGGCCGAGCACATAGGCGGTATTGTCGCCGAGCATGCGCGCGACATAGCCGTGCGCGGCTTCGTGCAACGTGATCGCGAAGATGACGGGCAAGGCGTAGACGACGAGCGTCTGAATGATCGAGGCTTCCATGGCGGCGTATTGTAACAATGCGCTAGCGGTGCGCTGCTTCGTGGACGTCGATGTGCGTACAAAGCAGCCCGATAAATGCGCGCGTCACGCCTCCTCTTCCAGTCCGAACGGCGCGAGCGAACCGCGCCCGGCACGTACCAGCACGGGTTCCGGGCCGCTCAGATCGATGATGGTGGACGGCTCCCACGGACACGCGCCGCCGTCGATCACAAGATCGAGCTGCTTTTCCAGGCGATCGCGAATTTCTTCCGGATCGTTGAGCGGGTCGGTGTCGGGCGGCAGGATCAGCGTCGATGCGAGCAGCGGCTCGCCCAGTTCTTCGAGGATCGCGAGCGGAATCGGGTGCCCCGGCACGCGCAGGCCGATGGTTTTGCGCGACGGATGCGACAGCCGCCGCGGCACTTCCTTGGTGGCTTCCAGCACGAACACATACGGCCCCGGCGTCACCGACTTGATGAGCCGGTACTGGCGGTTGTCCACCATCGCGAAGTTCGCCAGTTCAGACAGATCGCGCACCATCAGCGAAAGCAGCGCTTTCTCGTCGAGATGACGGATGCGGCGCAGACGTTCTGCGGCCTGCTTGTCGTCGATGCGCGCGGCCAGCGCGTAGCTCGAATCGGTCGGCAGCGCGATCACGCCGCCATCGCGGATGATCTGCACCGCCTGCTTGACGAGGCGCGGCTGCGGATTTTCTGGGTGAAGCCGAAAAAACTGTGACATGGCAGTAATCAGCTAACGAAGGCAAAGCGGATGGGAAGGCGCACTTTACGCGTTATTCACGCGCTATCCGTGGCATGCCGCGCGAGAGCGGCGTGCGCACGGCGGACAGCCGTTTGACGGTGATTGGAGACGAAGGCGACGGGCCGCGCGGCAAACGCGGCCTACAGCCATCGCTCCCAGACAGGCTTGAGATCGGACGGCAGCGGCGGCAGCGTGCCGGGCTCGATCGAATCCGGGCCCTTGGCGTGGAAATCGGAACCGCGCGACGCCTCGAAGCCGAAGCGGCGTGCTACCGCAGCATACTCGCCGTATTGATCCGGCGTGTGGCTGCCGGTGACGACTTCGATTGCCTTGCCGCCCAGGTCGATGAACTCGCCGAAGAAGGCGTCGAGTTCGAGCTGCGTGTAGTTGTAGCGGCCTGGGTGCGCGACCACGGCTTCGCCGCCGGCCGCCTTGATCCAGCCCAGCGCATCGGCAAGTTTGGCCCAGCGGTGCGAGACGTAGCCGGCCTTGCCGTCGCCGAGCCAGCGCGTGAAAGCGTCCTGCATATTCTGCGCGCGGCCCGATTCGACCAGGAAGCGCGCGAAGTGCGTGCGCGAAATCAGGTCGGGGTTCGAGACATAGCGCAGCGCGCCTTCATAGGCATCGGGAATACCGAGCGTTTCCAGCTTTTCGCCGATCGCTTCGGCGCGTGCTGCGCGGCCGTTGCGCGTGCGCGCGAGGCCCTCCACCAGCGCCGGGCACTCGGGATCGACATGCAGCCCGACGATGTGCACCGTGCGCGACGCCCACGTGACGGAGATTTCGACGCCGCTCAGGTAGCGCATGCCGAGCGCTTCAGCCGCCTCGCGCGCTTCGCGCTGGCCGCCGAGTTCGTCGTGATCGGTGAGCGCCCACAGCGCCACGCCACCCGCCTTCGCCAGTTGGGCGACGGCAGCCGGGGCCATCTGGCCGTCGGAGACAGTGGAGTGACAGTGGAGATCGGCGTTCATTGCGGGCGTCATAGGAGTAAGCGACCATTTTACTGCAACGCGGCGAAGCCGTGCCGACGCGCTCCGCCCCGCCTCAACGCTGCCTAAGCAGCGCAGAAAGCCTCGATGAGGCGCGCCACGGCCTCGGGCTGATCGTGGTGGACCATGTGCCCCGCATCCTCGATCAGACGCTCGCGCCAGTCGGGAAAGGCCTCAAAACGCTTTTTGAAGACATCGATCGGCACCTTGCCCGCGATGCGCGCCAGCGTTTCGGAATTCGTCGCTTCCACGTGCAGCACTTTCGCGCTCACGCAGGCCCACACGGCCATGATCTCTTCGAGCCGGTACAACACCGGGTTGACCATCTTGTGCGCGGGGTCGCCGAGCAGCATGTAGCCGCCCTCGCCGTTCGCCTCGCCCGTCACCGGCTTCGACCAGTGCTGCGCGAGAAAGCGCGCCCGCGCCGGCAGCAGGCGTGGGTTGGTCTTTGTGAGCCGCGCGGCCACGTCGGCGAGCGTCGCATAGGGGCGCAACTGCTGCGGCGTGCGCATCTCGTCGAGCCAGTCGCGCACGCGTTTGGGCGCCTGCGCAGGCACAGTCGCGGGCATACCGAAGCCTTCCAGATCGACCACCCGGCGCACGCGCTCGGGCCGCACACCCGCGTAGAAACACACCACGTTCGCGCCCAGGCTGTGCCCGACCAGATTCACCTCGCCTTGCGGCGCGTAATGGTCCAGCAGCGCGTCGAGATCGGCGACGTAATCGTGGAACCAGTAGCTGCCGCCGCCCTGCTGCGCCGCCGGCCAGTCCGACAGGCCGAAGCCGCGCATATCGGGCGCGATCACCTGCCAGTCGCCACCCAGCGCATCGACGACAAACTGGAACGACGCCGCCACGTCCATCCAGCCATGCAGCATGAAGAGCACGGGCGCGTCCTCGGCGCCCCAGCGGCGCACGTGCAAACGGATGCCGTTCACGGCGACGAATTCGGATCGGGAAAGGTTCATTGCGCTCGCAGAAAAACGAATGGTCGTTCGATTATATCGATACGCTCTGACAGATGGACCGCAAGAATGTCATTTTTCGCCGGCATCCTGGGCGATCAGCGTATCGAGTTCGGCTTCGTCGAAGCCTGCCGAGCGCCGCGCCTCGAAGTTGAACGGCCCGCGCATCTTCGGCGCATGGTATTGGGCGGCGAGGTCGAGCCACGCCGCATGCGGATCGAGGCCACGCTGGTCGCACAGGAAGCGGAACCAGTGATTGCCGATGCGCACGTGCCCCACCTCGTCACGCAGGATGATGTCGAGGATGGCGGCGGATTCGTGGTCGCTGGCCTGCTTCAGGCGCGCGCGGATGGGCGGCGAGGCGTCGAGGCCACGCGCCTCCAGCACGCGCGGCACGAGCGCCATGCGTGCAAGCACGTCGTCACAGGTGCGTTCGCACATTTCCCACAGGCCGTTGTGCGCGGGGAAATCGCCGTAACTGTGACCGTAGTCGGCCAGCCGCTGGCGCAGCAGCGAAAAGTGATAGGCCTCCTCGGCGGCGACTTTGAGCCAGTCGGCGTAGAAAGCGTCGGGCATGTCGGTGAAACGCCAGACGGCGTCGAGCGCGAGATTGATCGCGTTGAACTCGATATGCGCGAGCGCGTGCAGCAGCACGACGCGTCCTTGCGGCGTGCTCATGCTGCGGCGCTGCAGGCTGCGCGGCTCCACCAGCTCGGGGCGCTGCGGGCGGCCCGGCAGCACGGCAGGCGCTTCCAGCACACGGGCGGTATCCCAGTGAGACTCGCCGCGCGCCGCGGCTTCGAGCGTCTGCGTATGGAGCGCGCTGACGGCATCGGCTTTGGCGAGCGGATCGCGTTCGCACAGCGCGTCGAGGGCGGCGGCGCGCCAACCGGTGGGAGCGGGATCGGCAGGCTGGACAGCTGACGTGGCGGAGGAAAACACGGAACTCATCGCAAAACGGAGAAAAATCGGCAGGACGCTCGGAAGAGCGAAAAAGGGGCGCCCCGGAAGCATCGGGCGCAACCGTTTACAATACGCGATTAACCCGCACTGCGCCGCCCGCGCCATGTTCGGTGCCAACGCCGGCCCATGCCGCGCAGGCCGCAGCCACCGCAAGAAAACAGGAGACGCAACACCGTGACGATCTACAAGCTTGGAGAAGCCGCGCCCACCATTCACGAAAGCGTGTTTGTCGCAGACAACGCCACCATCGTCGGCAAGGTCGAACTCGCCGAGGATTCGAGCGTCTGGTTTGGCGCGACGCTGCGAGGCGACAACGAGCTGATTTCGGTCGGCCCGCGCAGCAACGTCCAGGAAGGCGCGGTGCTGCACACCGACCCCGGCTACCCGCTCACGCTGGAAGCGAACGTGACGATCGGCCATCAGGCGATGCTGCATGGCTGCACGGTCAAGGAAGGCGCACTCATCGGGATTCAGGCGGTGGTCTTGAATGGCGCGGTAATCGGCCGCAACTGTCTGGTTGGTGCAGGCGCGGTGGTGACCGAAGGCAAGGTATTCCCCGACAACTCGCTGATTCTCGGTGCGCCCGCGAAAGTGGTGCGTGAACTGACCGAGGCGGACATCGCCGGTCTCAAGCGCAACGCGGATGTCTATAGCGAGCGCAGGCAGTATTTCAAGGCGCAGCTCGTGCGCATCGGCTAAAAGCCGCTGTGCGCCGCGGGCCGCGCCGCCAGGAACGAAACGAAGGAAAAGATTGTGAACGACCAGTTGCAAAAATTCATGTTCAGCGCCGCGCCGGTGCGTGGCGAGATCGTCTCGCTGCGCAATACGTGGCAAGAGGTGCTCACGCGCCGCCAGTACCCGGCCCCCGTGCGCACCGTGCTCGGCGAGATGATGGCGGCGTGCGCCCTGCTCTCGGCCAACCTGAAGTTCGACGGCACGCTGATCATGCAGATCATGGGCGACGGCCCGGTGCGCATGCTGGTCGTGCAGTGCAGCTCGGACCTGTCGATGCGCGCGACCGCGCGTCTGTCGGATGGCATCGACGCCGACGACGCATCCGTGTTCCCCGCCGATCTCACGCTCGACAAGCTCGTCAACGCCAGCGGCCAGGGCCGTTGCGTCATCACGCTCGACCCGACCAACAAGCAGCCCGGCCAGCAGCCGTACCAGGGCATCGTGCCGATGAACGGCGAGGACGGCCCGCTCACCTCGATCGCCGACGTGCTCGAACACTATATGCACCACTCGGAGCAGCTCGATACGCGTCTGTGGCTGGGCGCCAACGAGGATCGCGCAGTCGGCATGCTGTTGCAGAAGCTGCCTGGCGACGGCGGCATCGTGCCGCATCCGCACGAACTCGACGCCGATACGTGGGAACGCGTGTGCACGCTCGGCGGCACGCTCTCGCGCGAGGAACTGCTCGAACAGGAACCGGAAACGCTGTTCCGGCGCCTCTTCTGGCAAGAGAACGTGCAGCACTTCGAGCCCACCGGCACGCGCTTCTCGTGCAGCTGCACGCGCGAGAAAGTGGGCGCGATGCTCAAGATGCTGGGCCGCGAGGAAATCGACGGCGTGATCGTCGAGCGCGGCCATGTCGAAGTGCATTGCGACTACTGCAACCAGCGCTATGAGTTCGATCCCGTCGATGTGGCGCAACTTTTCGCCACGCCTGGGCTCTCAGAAGGTGTGTCCCCCGCAGCGGACCAGCGTCACTGAATCCCGGGCCTTCTCCGGTTCAGGACGCGCGAGCCAGGCCGGTGGGACGCTTCGTTCGACTGGGGAAGGAAAAGACATGAACAAGAGCTTCGGGGCTGATCAAACTGCAGAACCGTCTGGAAGGCGAACCGGCCGGGCGCTGATCGCCATCGTGACGACCGCCGCGCTGGGCGCGGGTATCGTGCTGACGAGCGGCTGTACGCTCGATCCGCCAGGGCCGTCGCCGATCTATAGCCGGCTGCCCGCCAATCAGTTCGCCAACCCGGCGGGCGGTGTCGCCACCGCGCCAGCGCTGTCGCCGGAGCAACTCAGGCGCTACGACGCCATTGACCAGCAGGCGCTCAACGAACAGGACCGCGCCATGGCAGCCGAAGCCGCCGCCGAGGCCTGGTCGCGCGCCTATGCGCCGCCTGTGAGCGTCTATGGCAGCTACTCCAGCGGCGGCTGGGGACGCGGCTGGGGCGGCGGCATCGGTTATGGCTATCCGGGCTGGGGTTGGGGCTGGTAAGCGCCTTTTTGGCCGTTCACTGCCGCATAAACAAAAAGCGCGACATCCTCACGGATGCCGCGCTTTTTCTTGTCCTTCGCCAAAACGGGTTCAGCCCGCCTTCTTCGCTTCCTTGCCGTGACCGTGTCGCTTCTCCGGCACGCGTGACACCGGATTCGGCACCACCTTCACCGGCGTCGACATCTCGCCGCGCGTCGACGTATTCGATGAACCAAGCGGCGTCGCAGGCAACGGCTGGTTCGGCGAAACGAACTGCACGAACACCTCGCCGTCCTTCACCATGCCCATCTCGTAGCGCGCGCGCTCTTCGACCGCCGCCGTGCCGTTCTGCAGATCCTGCACCTCGCCCGCGATGCGTTCGTTGCGCAGTTTCTCGTCGTCGTTCTGTTTTTGCTGCTGGGCCAGCTCGCCTTGCAGTTCGTGCACGCGCAGCCAGCCGCCATGGCCCCACCAGAGCGGATACTGGATCAGCACAAGCAGGATGATCAGGACGACAGTGACGAGCCGCATGAGTAGTGCCGGATAAATACACGCCGCCCTGCGCTTAACGCAGGGCGGCGGAAGGGATAACGAAGGTGGACAGCAAGGCCGCTGCCGGGCTCAGGTCCGCTTAACGCAGGTTATAGAACGCCGACTTGCCCGGGTAGCTGGCGATATCACCGAGATCTTCCTCGATGCGCAGCAGCTGGTTGTACTTCGAGATACGGTCCGAACGCGACAGCGAACCCGTCTTGATCTGACCGGCATTCAGGCCGACCGCGATGTCCGCGATGGTCGAATCTTCGGTTTCACCCGAACGGTGCGAGATCACGGCCGTGTAGCCGGCGCGCTTGGCCATTTCGATTGCTGCGAAGGTTTCCGTCAGCGTGCCGATCTGGTTGATCTTGATCAGGATCGAGTTGGCGATGCCCTTGTCGATGCCTTCCTTCAGGATGCGCGTGTTGGTGACGAACAGGTCGTCGCCCACCAGCTGGACCTTCTTGCCCAGCTTGTCGGTCAGCAGCTTCCAGCCGGCCCAGTCGGACTCGTGCATGCCGTCTTCGATCGAGACGATCGGGAACTTGTCGGCGAGCGTTGCCAGGTAGTCGGCGAATTCGGCCGACGACAGTTGCAGGCCTTCGCCCGCCAGCTGGTACTTGCCGTCGTGGTAGAACTCGCTGGCTGCGCAGTCGAGCGCGAGCAGCACGTCCTCACCGGCGCGGTAGCCAGCCTTTTCGATCGCTTGCAGGATGGTCGAAAGGCATTCGTCGTTGCTGCCGAAGTTCGGTGCGAAACCGCCTTCGTCGCCCACGGCCGTGCTCATGCCGCGATCCGAAAGGATCTTCTTGAGCGCGTGGAACACTTCCGCGCCGCAACGCAGCGCTTCACGGAAGGTCGGCTGGCTCACCGGCACGATCATGAATTCCTGGATGTCCAGGCTGTTGTTGGCGTGCGCGCCGCCGTTGACGATGTTCATCATCGGCACCGGCAGTTGCATCGCGCCCGAACCGCCGAAGTAGCGGTACAGCGGCAGGCCGGCTTCTTCGGCGGCAGCCTTGGCAACGGCCATCGACACGGCCAGCATGGCGTTTGCGCCCAGACGCGACTTGTTGTCGGTGCCGTCCAGTTCGAGCAGGGTCTTGTCGAGGAAGGCCTGTTCCGACGCGTCGAGGCCCATGATTGCCTCGGAGATTTCGGTGTTGATGTGCTCGACAGCCTTCAACACGCCCTTGCCGTTGTAGCGGCCGGCTTCGCCGTCGCGCAGTTCGATCGCTTCACGCGAACCGGTCGACGCGCCCGACGGCACTGCCGCACGGCCCATCGTGCCCGATTCGAGCAGCACGTCGCATTCGACGGTGGGATTGCCGCGCGAATCCAGAATCTCGCGACCGATGATATCTACGATTGCACTCATGGTTTCCTCAGGAAATGACAGTAATTCTTGCGAGACACACACCCTCTGCACAGGCCCGCACGGCGCTGTTTTCGCGCTTGCACGGGACACACCGTCACATGGGACAGGCGGCGTGGTCGTCGGGTTCAACTTGTTGCGGCGCGAGGGTCACGCACTTACCGTAACCGCTGCGCCGCCACGCTGCCTTGTACATCCGGCGCGGCGCGCGTTCCGGTCTGCGCAGCATGGCATCGCTTCATGACACCTGCTGCACCGCCGGGCCGCTCGCCGCGGCTCCTCCATCTGCGCCGCCCATGCAATCGAAGCGGCGCATAAAAACGACAAAGCGATACGACAAAGCACACGACGCACAAGAAGTGCGCCGGTGCGGTCCTACGTGATTCTATTCAACCCGTCAGTTGAAGTCGTTCTCGAGGAACGGCGTGCGCTTGACCGCCTGGTCGAGCGTCACGAGCGTTTCGAGCAGGTCGGCCATGCGATTGAGCGGCACGGCGTTCGGACCGTCGGACTTCGCCTGCGCCGGGTTCGGGTGAGTCTCCATGAAGAGACCCGCCACGCCCGTGGCGACGGCCGCGCGCGCGAGCACCGGCACGAATTCGCGCTGGCCGCCCGAGCTGGTGCCCTGGCCGCCCGGCAGCTGCACCGAGTGCGTGACGTCCATCACGACCGGCGCTGCCGTCTCGCGCATGATCGCAAGCGAGCGCATGTCCGAAACGAGGTTGTTGTAACCGAACGAGACACCGCGCTCGCAGGCCATGAAGCGGTCTTCGGAAAGCCCCGCTTCACGCGCCGCGTCGCGCGCCTTGTCGATCACGTTCTTCATGTCGTGCGGCGCGAGGAACTGGCCTTTCTTGATGTTCACCGGCTTGCCCGAACGTGCGCAAGCGTGGATGAAATCGGTCTGACGGCACAGGAACGCGGGCGTCTGCAGGACGTCCACGACCGATGCCACCGGCCCCACTTCCTCTTCCGTGTGCACGTCGGTCAGCACGGGCAGGCCGAGCTGACGCTTCACTTCGGACAGGATGCGCAGACCCTCGTCCATCCCCAGACCGCGGAACGACTTGCCGCTCGAACGATTGGCCTTGTCGAACGACGACTTGTAGATGAACGGGATGCCGAGCTTTTCGGTGATTTCCTTCAGGCGGCCCGCCGTGTCGATCGTCATCTGTTCAGATTCGACGACACAGGTGCCTGCGATCAGGAAGAACGGCTTGTCGAGACCAACCTCGAAACCGCACAGATTCATGCTTTCTCCTCAGCGCGCGCCTGCTGGTGCGCGACTGCCGCTTCGACATAGGCCTTGAACAGCGGATGGCCATCGCGCGGCGTGGACGTGAATTCCGGGTGGAACTGGACGCCGACGAACCAGGGGTGCATATCGCGCGGCAGTTCCATCATTTCCGGCAGATCTTCGCTCGGGGTACGGGCGCTGATGATAAGGCCGCTGGCTTCGAGCTTGGGCACGTAGCCGTTATTGACTTCATAACGGTGGCGGTGGCGCTCGTTCACGTCCTTGCCATAGATTTCCGATGCGAGCGTGCCGGGCTTGATCGGGCAACGCTGCGAACCCAGACGCATGGTGCCGCCCAGATCCGAATCTTCGCTGCGCTTTTCGACCTTGCCTTCGCGGTCGGCCCATTCGGTGATGAGCGCGACGACGCGATCCGGCGTGTCCTGGTCGAATTCCGTGCTGTTGGCGTGCTTCAGGCCGACCACATCGCGGGCAAATTCGATCACCGCGAGCTGCATGCCGAGGCAGATGCCCAGATACGGCACCTTCGCTTCACGAGCGTACTGGATCGCCTTGATCTTGCCTTCGGTGCCACGACGGCCGAAACCGCCCGGCACGAGGATCGCGTCGAGATGCTTGAGGCTGTCCACGCCCTCTTCGTCGATCTGTTCCGAATCGATGTACTCGATGTTGACCTTGGTCGAGGTCTTGATCGACGCATGACGCAGCGCTTCGATCAGCGACTTGTACGACTCGGTCAGGTCGACATACTTGCCGACCATGCCGATCGTGACTTCGTGCTGCGGGTTTTCGAGCTTCTCGACCATTTCCGACCAGATCGACAGATCGGCGGGCTTGGCGGAGAGCTTCAGTTCGTCGCAGACGATCGAGTCGAGGCCCTGATCGTGCAGCATCTGCGGAATCTTGTAGATGCTGTCGGCGTCCCACACCGAGATCACGGAGTCTTCGCGCACGTTCGAGAACATCGAGATCTTCGCGCGCTCGTCGTCCGGGATGCGGCGGTCGGCGCGGCACAGCAGCACGTTCGGATAGATACCGATTTCGCGCAGCTTCTGCACGCTGTGCTGCGTGGGCTTGGTCTTCAGCTCGCCCGCCGTCGCGATGAACGGCACAAGCGTCAGGTGCACGAAACAGCAGCTGTTGCGACCGAGGCGCAGGCTCATCTGACGCGCGGCTTCGAGGAACGGCAGCGACTCGATGTCGCCAACGGTGCCGCCCACTTCGACGATCGCCACGTCCGGCTCGCCGCACGTCGCGGATGCCGCGCCGCGTTCGACGAATGCCTGGATCTAATTGGTGATGTGCGGGATGACCTGCACCGTCTTGCCGAGATAATCGCCGCGGCGTTCCTTGCGGATCACCGATTCGTAAATCTGGCCCGTGGTGAAGTTGTTGGCCTTGCGCATCTTCGTGGTGATGAAGCGCTCATAGTGGCCGAGGTCGAGGTCAGTCTCCGCTCCATCTTCCGTCACGAACACTTCGCCGTGCTGAAACGGGCTCATCGTGCCGGGGTCGACGTTGATGTAGGGATCGAGCTTGAGGAGGGTGACTTTCAGACCGCGCGATTCGAGGATCGCGGCGAGGGAGGCGGCGGCAATACCCTTGCCTAGGGACGAAACTACGCCGCCGGTGACGAAAACATATTTGGTCATCGCTGAATGCTCGCGGGAAAAACGGATTATACCGTAAAGCAAGGGCTAACCCTGAATTTTGCTTGAGCACTTTGTGCAATCGCGTGTGCAGTCGCCGCACACGCGCGTGAAGCTCCCCCATTCATGCTGGGCAAGCGATCGCTCCCTTTGACCCCGCCACAATCGGTCCCATCATCGGCTCCACGCGTCAGCCGGTTTTCAGCGGCCGTTATCCATCGCATAGAGCATGCGCTGCACCGCGCGCGCAGTCTCGATCGGCCGCTCCATGGGGTACAGATGGCTGCCCTCGATCCATTCGAGCCGCTCGCCGGCAAGACGCCGCGTCGCTGCCATGCCAACCTGGCGCATCTCCTTCGACTGGGTGCCCGCGATGAAGCTGACCGGCACCGGCGAGCCATGCGCGAGCCGCGTGCCGAAGGTATGCGGCAAGGTGCGGTAGATCAGATATTCGGTGCGCCGGTCGAAGGCGAGCGTGCGCGTACCGTCGGCCGAAGTCTGAGGAATACCGTGATCGATATAGTCGGACAGAACGCGCTCATCCCAGCGCGCAAACGCCGGCTTCGAATGGAAGTGGCGCCAGGCCTCGTCGCGATTCGCCCATTGGGTGCGGCGCGTGCGGGTGGCCGCCGCCGGTGACAGGCGTTCGTCCAGACCGGTCCACTGCGACACCTTGAGCATGCTGCTGCGCCACCCGGCGATCACGGGCGAATCGAGCATCACGACTCCCCTCACCCACTGCGGCTTTTTAAGCGCCGCCATCAACGACAGGTAACCGCCCAGCGAATGGCCGACCAGCCAGACCGGTTCCTCATAGCGACGGCCGACGTCCTCCAGCAACTGATCGACGAGATGCGGCCAGTCGCGCGTGACCGGAAAGCGCGTGTCGTGCCCGATGCGCTCGATATAGCGCAGCTCGTAGGTGTCGCCCAGTTCGGCGAAGAGCGTGCCGTAGGTCGAGGCCGGAAAGCCGTTGGCGTGAGAAAAGTGGATGACGTTCTTCAATGTCTTGTTGTCTCCGTTCCAGTTGGCGGTTGCGCCGTCGCGCGTGCTGACGCGCCGCCCGCTCCCTCTGTTTGTCTTGTTGGTTTTGTTGGTTTTGTTGCGCCGCGCTTGTGCCGCATTCGCGTATCGCGATCCTTCGTCAATCAGCCGCCACTTCCATCCAGTAACGCCGCTGCGTGTCCCGAAAGCGTTCGACGGCAAGCGCGCCGGGCGCGGCATCGATCCGCACCGCACCATCGGCGTCGCTGCGCGCGAGCACGATATGACGCGACACGTAACGCGCGTACACGGCAGGATGCGGATGATGAAAGCGATTCAAATAGCCTACCTGAAATATCGCGACGAGCGGCCAGACAGAATCGAGGAACGGTTCAGTCGACGACGTGCGGCTGCCGTGGTGCGGCACCACAAGCACCTGCGAATGCAGCCCAGCGGCGGCGCGCGCCACGAGCGTGCGCTCGGTGCCTGCTTCGATATCGGCGGCGATCAGGGCGGACACTGCGCCCGCATCGCCTTGCGCCGTGGACACGCGCAGCACGCAGCAATGCATATTGGGCTTGCCGACGAGCGGCCCCGGATCGGGCCAGAGCACTTCGAACGCCACGCCGTCCCATTGCCAGCGCTGCCCTGCCGCGCATTGCACGGTCTGCGCGCCCAGCTTGCGCGCGCTCGCCCAAAGCGGGTGAGCCGGCAGAATGCCGGCCACGAACTCGCTTACCGGCACGGCGTCCAGCACGGCGGGCGCGCCGCCCGAATGATCGGAGTCGTCGTGGCTGATCATGAGCGTGTCGAGCCGCTTTACGCCATGCGTCTGCAGATACGGTGCGACGATGCGCTCGCCGGCGTGGGTCGACTCGGGGCCGGGCCCGGCATCGAATAGCAGCGCGTGGCCCGAGGTCTCGACGAGCACCGAAGTGCCCTGACCGATGTCCAGCGCGGTGAGCCGGAACGCCCCCGGCGGCGGCCCGTGCGGCGACGGCAACAACAAAGGCAGCCAGGTGAACGCAGCGAGCCAGCGCAGCGGCCAGCCACGCGGCGCGAGCATCCATGCGACGCCGACTGCCGCGCAAGCCAGCGCCCAGACGCCTGGCTGCGGCAAGCGCAACAAGGCCCACGGCCAGCCTTCGAGCATCCCTAGTGCGTCAAGCAGCCAACCCAGCATCGCATGCGCGGCCTGCCAGACAAAGCCGTCGAGCGGCGCGGGAAGCACCGCGCCCGCCAACACCATCGGCGTCACGAACAGGCTCACCCACGGGATCGCCGCCGCGTTCGCGAGCGGGCCGATCAGCGGGATCTGCAGGAACCAGTAGGCAGTAAGCGGCGCGAGCGCCAGCGTGACCGCCCATTGGACGCGCGCACTATCGGCCATGCGACCCGCGATGCGACGAGTAGCCTGCCGCCAGCGCGATGAATCGAAGATCGCACCGACCGCCACCACGCGCAGCCAGATCGCAGGCCACCGGCCCACGCGCGGCGGCGGGACTTCGTGGTCGCGCATTGGATCGAGTTCGTCCGGCGACAGCGCGGATTCGTCGTCGTGACGAACGCGCGGCACCCCGCTGGCCGCAAACAGAATCGCGCCGACCGCGCCAAACGACAGCCAGAAGCCCGGCGCCGTCACCGCCCACGGATCGCGCAGCAGAACCAGCCCCATCGCCCACGCGAGCACATGACTTCGCGACACTTCTCGCGAGCGCCAGAGCGCAACGGCCGCGACTGCCAGCATCCACAGCGCCCGCTGCACCGGCACGTTGAACCCCGCGAGCGCTGCGTAAGCGGCGGCGGCCAGCGCCGCGCCCGTCACCGCCACCTGCTGCGCGGGGACGATGAGCGGCGCTTCGACGCCACGCCAGCGCGCACGCCGCCAGAGCGCCCCTGCGGCCCAGCCCGCCAGCCCGGCCACAAAGGCCAGATGCAGGCCCGAGATCGCGACGAGGTGACTCGTTCCCGTGTTGCGCAGCAGCCGCCAGTCATCGTCGCTGACGGCGTCCTGCGCGCCGGTCGCGAGCGCGATGACAATGCCGCGATGCGGCGCACCCGCGAGGACCCGGTCAATTCGCGCACGCACTGAGGCTCGCGAGCGTTCGATGCGCACGCCGAGGCCCTGGGCGTCCGGCAGCAGCCGGCGGGCGTGCTGCTCGTCGCTCACGTAGCCAGTTGCACGCACACCGCGCGAGAGCAACGTCGCCTCGCCGTCACGCAAGCCGAAATTGCCTTCCGCATGCGGGCGCTTGAGTCGCACGTTCAGCCGCCAGCGAGCGCCGGGCACGAGCGATGGCAATGGCGCATCGCGCGCGACCCAGCTCAACTGGAGCAGATCGGGCAGCATTTGCGCCGTCGTCTCAACCGCGCCCCACGACTCCACCGAAAAGAGAAAGCTCGCGGCGCCCGCATCCCGCGACAGCATGCGAGCGATGTGACCCATCACTTCGATATCGCGCTTCTGCCACGCAACGGGAAGCGTCTGCGCAAGCCGCAGTTCCGCGCGCCAGGCCGCGTAGCCCAGGCCGATACAAGCCGAGGCGAGCCAGATCGCCAGCCACGCCGAAGCGCGGCGAAGCGATCGCCTGCCTTGTGCGCTTTCGCGCTCGCGCGTGGCCCAAACGGCCCATACCACCAGCAGCATCACGCAAAGCGCCAGCGCAACCCACGCGCCCCACCCCGGCAAGCTCGCCTGCCGCTGCAACACGATCACGCCCAGCGCAAATCCGCACCACACAGCCCGCATCGCCCCTCCTCGAACGAGGCGAAACACGGCCCGCGCAATCTTGCACACGCAAGATCACGTCACCGCTTCAAAGCGCAAAAAGCGCCTCACCTCACGAGGAAATTATGCAGACGAAAGCGCGAGCCGCGGCAACGCCGCCGCAGCGTTAGCCGTTGTGCCAAGGGCGAGTTCCTCGGGCGTCATGCCACGCAAGGCCGCCAGCACGGCGCCAATGTGCGGCACCTGATCCGGCGTGTTGCGCTGTTTGTAAAGCCAGGACGGCGAGATATCGGGCGCGTCGGTTTCCATGACGATCGCTTTCAGCGGCAGCTGTTCGGCCAGACGCCGGATCTGCAAGGCACGCTCGAAAGTCGTGTTGCCGCCAAAGCCCAGATGCATGCCCTGAGCGATGAAGGCATCGGCCTGCTGGAAACTGCCGTTGAACGCGTGCGCGATGCCGCGGCGCACGCCATTGCGGCGCAAGCCCGCGAGCACCTTGTCCTGCGATTTGCGCACGTGACAGATGGCAGGCAGATCGAACTCGCGTGCCAGCCTCAATTGCGCGTCGTAGAAGTGCTGCTGGCGCGTCTCGTCGAGACCCGGCACAAAAAAATCGAGCCCGATTTCGCCGATGCCGACAAACTTCGGATCGTCGAGACTCGCCTCGATCTGCGTGCGCAGTTCGGCGAGATCCTCGTCGCGCGCGTTCGGTGTGTAGAGCGGATGAATCCCCAGCGCGTAGACCGCGCCGGGCGTGCGATGCGCCAGCGCGCGCACCGTGTCGAAATTCTCGCGCGCAACCGCCGGAATCACGATGCGCGAGACACCCGCGGCGCGCGCATTCGACGCGACCGTATCGCGGTCAGCGTCGAACTCGCCGGCATCGAGATGGCAATGCGTATCGATCCACATCGCGGGCGCGCCTCAGCTTGCGTTCAGACCGGCACGACCGGCTCTTCGTGCAGCATGCCGTCGCGCAGGCGCACGATGCGATCGCAGCGCGCTGCCAGTTCGGCGTCGTGCGTGACGATCACGAAGCTGGTGTCGAACTGGTCGGACAGTTCCATCATCAGATTGAAGACGTTGTCTGCCGTGCCGCCGTCGAGATTGCCGGTCGGCTCATCGGCTAGCACGCAGGCGGGCTTGGTCACCAGCGCACGCGCGATGGCCACACGCTGGCGCTCGCCGCCCGACAGCTCGCCCGGACGATGGCGCGCGCGATGCGCCAGACCCACGCGCTCGAGGATCGCCAGCGCTTCGGCGCGCGCCGCTTCCTGCGGCATGCGGCGGATGCGCAGCGGCATCGCCACGTTGTCGAGCGCCGAAAATTCGGGCAGCAGATGGTGGAACTGATAGACGAAGCCAAGCGCGCGATTGCGCAGATCGTTGCGATCGCGCTCGGACAGCTCCGTAAACGGCTTGCCGAGCAGCTTGACATTGCCCGTGCCCGGCTCGTCGAGGCCGCCCAGCACGTGCAGCAGCGTGCTCTTGCCCGAGCCCGACGCGCCCACGATCGCGAGCTTTTCGCCGCGCTTCACCGTGATGTCGGTGTCGTGCAGGACCTGCACCGAAAGCGCGCCCTGGCCGAATACCTTCGAGATGCCATTCGCTTCGATCACGTACGGGTAATCGCCTGCGGCGGCCTGGATCGATTGACGCTCATTCATAACGCAGTGCCTCCGCGGGACGTACCTTGGCCGCGCGCCAGCTGGGATAAAGCGTCGCCAGCGCGGACAGCACGAACGCAATCAAACCGATGCGGATCACGTCGCCGGGGACGAGTTCCGAGGGCAGTTCACTGATGAAATAGACCGAAGGCGGCAGGAACTGCACGCCGAGCAGATGCTCGATCATCGGCACAAGCCACGGAATGCTCCAGGCGATCAGGCAACCGAGCGCCACGCCGATCGCCGTGCCCACGAAGCCAATCGTCACGCCCTGCACCACGAAGATCTTCATGATCGAGCCCGGCTGCGCGCCGAGCGTGCGCAGAATGGCGATATCGGCCTGTTTGTTGGTGACCGTCATCACCAGCGACGACACCAGATTGAACGCGGCCACCGCGATGATCAGCGTGAGGATGATGAACATCATGCGCTTTTCGATCTGCACGGCCGAGAACCAGGTCTTGTTCTGCTGCGTCCAGTCGCGGATGTACAGATCGCCCGACAGCGTATGCACGAGCTGTCGCGCCACTGCCGGCGCGCGCTGCATGTCCTTCAGGCGCAGACGCACGCCGCTGGGTGCGGCAAGGCGGTACAGCACCTCGGCGTCGCGGATGTTGGTGAGCGCCAGTGTGCTGTCGTACTCGTAGTGCCCCGATTCGAACACGCCCACCACCGTGAACTGCTTCAGGCGCGGCAGCATGCCCGCCGGCGTGATGGTGCCTTCGGGCGCGACCAGCGTGACCTTGTCGCCCGCCGTGACGCCCAGACTCACCGCCAGATCGGCGCCCAGCACGATATTGAAGCTGCCCGGCGTCAGGTCGTTGAGGCTGCCGAGCTTCATTTCCTTGCCGATATCCGAGACCTGCGGCTCTTCGGACGGCTCGACGCCGCGCAGCGCCACGCCGCTCACGCTGTCGCCGCGCGTGAGCAGCGCCTGGGCGTCCACGTAGGGCGCAGCGCCAATCACCTCGGGATTGGTTTTGGCTTCTTTCGCCGTGAGCTGCCAGTCGGGCATCGAGCCCGTCGGCGAGAAGATCTCGACGTGCGCGAGCACGGAGAGCATGCGGTCGCGCACATCGCGCTGGAAGCCGTTCATCACCGACAGCACGACGATCAGCGCCGCAACGCCGAGCGCGATGCCCGACATCGAAATGAGCGCGATGAACGAGATGAAACCGTTGCCGGTCGTGCGCTTGCCGGCGCGCGTGTAGCGCCAGCCTATCTGCCATTCGTAGGGAAGTTTCAAGCGAATCCTTTTGTGCTTCGTTGCTTCTGCTTCGTCAATGCGCTGCGCATGCGACGTTATTACGTGCCGGAGCAGATCGCCGATCAAGCGCGAAGTTTGCCACACTACCGCCCCCCGAAGGACTTTGCGGCATCGCGCGCGGCCCCTCGCGCCCCGATGGTTGGACGCGCATTGCGCCCGCAGGTGCCGCGCAGATTTGTATCAGGGCGTACGTAAGTCGCTGATTCGTATGGAAGCGGGCTGCCGCGCTGCGATGTGCGCTGGGATACTCGTCCCGAATCCCGAGCCGTGCGCACCCGGCTCCGAAGTACAATGCGCTCCATCATGCCTGCTGACCGTCTCCATCTTCTCGTTCCGTTCGCGCTGCCCTCGGCGGCCGTGGCGTCCACCGCCCTCGCCGGCCTTCAGTACCCTGCGTTGTCGAAGCTGATCGCCCGCGGGCGTCTGGGCGATCAGGTGATCGGCGAGGATTTCCAGCGCACGCTGCCGCACGAGCGCTGGGTGGCGCGCGCTTTCGGTGCCGCCGCGCCCGGATCGGCCGCCAGGACAAATGGCGCCGCCGCTGAAGATGAAGCGCCGCTCGCCCCGTGGATGCTGCTCGCCGACGGCGGCACGCCCGGCGACGCCACCTGGGCCTGCATCCAGCCCGTGCACGTGCGCATCGCGCACGATCATCTGGTGCTGATCGACCCCGCTTCGCTCGAACTGACGGATGCCGACGCCGCCGCACTCTTCGCGGTGGCGAAGCCGCTGATCGAGGAGCTGGGCATCCGCGTCGAAGCCCCCACGCCGCAGCGCTGGTATCTGTCGAGCGATCAGTTCGGCACGCTCGCGGGCGCCTCGCCGTTGCGCGCGAGCGGCCGCAACATTGAAATCTGGCTGCCGCACGAGGCCCATTCGGGCCAGCGCTCGCGCGCGTGGATGAAGGTGCAGAACGAGGTGCAGATGGCCTGGTTCGAACACCCCGTCAACGAAGCGCGCGAGTCGCGCGGCCTGCCCGCCGTCAATTCGATCTGGTTCCATGCGCAAGGCGCGCTGCGCCCCGTGCAGCGTGCATTCGCACGCGTGCGCTCGGACGCGGCGGCCACGCGCGGACTGGCGCTCGCCTGCGGTGCGGAACTGGGCGCAGTGCCCGCCGCGTTCAACGCGCAGTCCGCCACGAACAGCAGCGCCTCAGGCACGACGCTCATCGAGCTGGACCCGTTTTCCGCGGCCTATATCCAGCAGGACTGGGGCCGCTGGAACGCGGCCTTCGCGCAGCTCGAACGCGACTGGTTCGCGCCCGCGCTCGCCGCGCTCGAAAGCGGCGAACTGGCCGAACTCGCCGTGACGCTGTGCGGCGATACCGGCTCGGTCACGCTCAACGCCACGCGCGGCGACCTGCGCAAATTCTGGCGACGCCGCGAATTCGCGTCGCTCTTTATCGAATAAGCCCGATCAAGCCCAAATAACCGCTTCACTCAACGCTAAAAGCGCTCACGCATGACCCGAATCGTCACCCGCGCCTGTTCCCCCGCCGATACCGAAGCGCTCATCCGTCACGGCCTGCATCCGGTGCTCGCGCGGCTCTACGCCTCGCGCGGCGTGTGCCAGCCCGACGACATCGAAACCGGCTTCGGCCGCCTGATCCCGCCCGCCAGCATGAAGGGGCTCGACGAAGCCGCTGAACTGCTCGCCGACGCGCTCGAAGCCGACTGCCGCATGCTCGTGGTCGCCGACTACGACTGCGACGGCGCAACCGCCTGCGCCGTGGCCGTGCGCGGCCTGCGCATGATGGGCGCGCAGATCGACTATCTGGTGCCGAATCGCTTCGAGTACGGCTACGGCCTCACGCCCGAAATCGTCGCGCTGGCCGCGCAGCGCAAGGGCGGCCCGCCCGACGTGCTGATCACGGTGGACAACGGCATCGCCAGCGTGGAAGGCGTGGAAGCAGCCAATGAGCTCGGCATCGAAGTGCTCGTGACCGATCACCATTTGCCCGGCGACACGCTCCCCGACGCGCGCGCCATCGTCAATCCGAATCAGCCGGGCTGCGAGTTTCCGAGCAAGTGCATCGCGGGCGTGGGCGTGATGTTCTACACGCTGCTCGCGCTGCGCGCCGAACTGCGCAAGCGCGGCGCGTTCAACGACGAACGCCCCGAGCCGCGTCTGGACGGCCTGCTCGATCTGGTGGCGCTTGGCACCGTCGCCGACGTCGTGAAGCTCGACAGCAATAACCGCGTGCTGGTCGCGCAAGGTCTGCAACGCATCCGCAACGGCCGCATGCAGCCGGGCATCGCCGCGCTGTTCCGCGCCGCGGGCCGCGAGGCGAAAACCGCTTCGGGCTTCGACATGGGCTTCGCGCTCGGCCCGCGTCTGAACGCGGCGGGCCGCCTCTCCGACATGTCGCTCGGCATCGAATTGCTGACCACCGACGACGCGGGCCGCGCCTGGGAACTCGCGCAGCAGCTCGACGGGATGAACCGCGAGCGCCGTGAAATCGAGGCCGGCATGCAGCAGCAGGCGCTCGCCGATCTCGCCGATGTCGATCCGCAAGGCAACGCCACGATTACCCTCTTCAACGAGGGCTGGCATCAGGGTGTGATCGGCATCGTCGCGGGGCGGCTCAAGGAAAAATTCCATCGCCCGTCCTTCACCTTCGCCCCCGCCGACGACGAGGGCGAGCTGGTCAAGGGCTCGGGCCGCTCGATTCCCGGCTTCCACCTGCGCGACGCGGTCGACCTGATTTCCAAGCGTGAACCGGGCCTGATCCACAAGTTCGGCGGACACGCGATGGCTGCGGGCATGACGATCGCCGCCGCCGACGTGCCGCGTTTCGCCGCCGCGTTCGAGCGCGTGGGCCGCGAGTGGCTCAGCGCCGAGGCGCTCGCACGAACCGTGGAAACCGACGGCGATCTGGAAAACGCGTATTTCTCGCCCGATTTCGTCCAGATGATCGACGCGGCGGTCTGGGGTCAGGGCTTTCCGGCACCGGTGTTTTCGGGCGAATTCGAGGTGGCCTCGCAGGCGCTCGTGAAGGACAAGCATCTGAAGCTGCAACTGCTGCGCGGACGCCAGCGCTTCAACGCCATCTGGTTCAACCACACCGAAACGCTGCCCCAGCACACCACCATCGCCTACCGGCTCGTGAGCGACACCTGGAACGGCGTATCGCGCGTGCAACTGGTGGTGGAGCACGCGCTGCTCTGACCCCGCGACGCGCGCTTCATCCGTCATCCAATTCCGTCGTCCGATCCATCAGACCGTGATCTGAAAACACGCCGCAACGGGCCGCAAGCTCGTTGCGCTGCGGCCCGTGGGCCGGGCCAAGCCCTGTTCAATCGGCTATAATTCAAGGTTTTACACGCCGGATCACGACAAAAAATGGAAGCGGAACGTCTCAACGCGATCGAAGCCCTCTTGGCGGACCTGCGCTCACGCGCGGGCGAGCTCCGGGGGTATCTTTGACTACGACGTAAAAGCCCGACGGCTCGTCGAAGTCAACAGCGAACTCGAAGACCCTAACGTCTGGAACGACTCCAAGCACGCCCAGGGTCTCGGCAAGGAAAAGAAGCTGCTCGAAGGCGTGGTGCACACGCTCGACGGCATCGAAAACGACACGCGCGATACGCTCGATCTCTTCGAGATGGCACGCGAAGAAGGCGACGAGGACACGCTCGT
This sequence comes from Paraburkholderia sp., assembly GCF_035948235.1. Lineage (GTDB taxonomy): Bacteria > Pseudomonadota > Gammaproteobacteria > Burkholderiales > Burkholderiaceae > Paraburkholderia. The sequence continues at coordinate 37,622 of NZ_DASZJJ010000145.1, forward strand.
TTCCATCGAAGCCGATGCCCAGGAAATCGAAAAGCGCGTAGCCGACGTCGAGTTCCGCCGCATGTTCGCGAACCCGGCCGATCCGAATAACGCCTTCATCGACATCCAGGCCGGCGCCGGCGGCACCGAGGCCTGCGACTGGGCCTCCATGCTGCTGCGCCAGTACGTGCGTTACTGCGAGCGCAAGGGCTTCAAGATCGAAGTGCTCGAAGAATCGGAAGGCGACGTCGCCGGCATCAAGAGCGCGACCATCAAGGTCGAAGGCGAATACGCCTACGGCTTCCTGCGCACCGAAACCGGCATTCACCGCCTCGTGCGCAAGTCGCCGTTCGACTCGTCGGGCGGCCGTCATACGTCGTTCTCGTCGGTGTTCGTGTATCCGGAAATCGACGATTCGTTCGAGATCGACGTCAATCCGGCCGATCTGCGTATCGATACCTACCGCGCTTCGGGCGCGGGCGGTCAGCACATCAACAAGACCGACTCCGCCGTGCGTATCACGCACGTGCCGTCGGGCATCGTCGTGCAGTGCCAGAACGACCGCTCGCAGCACCGCAACCGCGCCGAAGCCATGGCCATGCTCAAATCGCGCCTGTACGAAGCCGAAATGCGCAAGCGCCAGTCCGAGCAGGACAAGCTCGAAGCGGGCAAGTCGGACGTGGGCTGGGGCCACCAGATCCGCTCCTACGTGCTCGACAACAGCCGTATCAAGGATCTGCGTACCAACGTCGAAATCAGCAACACCAAGGCCGTGCTCGACGGCGATCTCGACGCCTTCATCAGCGCAAGCCTGAAACAGGGCGTGTAACAGCGTCTAGATTGTTATGCGCCACGGCGGCCCTGACCTGCAGCGGCCGCCCTCTCCCTGAGCCCCGCATCGTGACGATGCGCGGCGCTGCGGGAACCGAACTCAAAGAACCCGAGCCATCATGACCGAACCGACCCAGCAGAACGCGCAGACCACCGCCGTGCCCGACATCGACGACAACCAGATCATCGCCGAGCGCCGCGAGAAACTGCGCGCGCTGCGCGAGGCGGGCGTCGCCTTCCCGAACGACTTCCGCCCTACTCACCACGCCGCCGACCTGCAACGCGACCACGCCGACACGGATAAAGACGCGCTCGAAGCGAATCCGCTCGAAGTGAAAATCGCCGGCCGCATGATGCTCAAGCGCGTGATGGGCAAGGCGAGCTTCGCGACGGTGCGCGACGGCTCGGGCCAGATCCAGTTCTTCATCACGCCCGCCGACGTGGGCGAAGCCACTTACGACGCGTTCAAGAAGTGGGATCTGGGTGACATCGTCGCCGCCACCGGCGTGCTGTTCCGCACCAACAAGGGCGAGCTGTCGGTACGCTGCACGGAACTGCGTCTGCTGTCGAAGTCGCTGCGTCCGCTGCCGGACAAGTTCCATGGTCTTTCGGACCAGGAAATGCGCTATCGCCAGCGCTACGTCGACCTGATCGTCACGCCGGAAGCGCGCGAAACGTTCGTGGCGCGTACCAAGGCGATCTCGTCGGTGCGCCGCTTCATGTCGGACGCGAACTTCATGGAAGTCGAAACGCCGATGCTGCACCCGATCCCGGGCGGCGCGGCGGCCAAGCCCTTCATCACGCATCACAACGCGCTCGATATGCAGATGTACATGCGTATCGCGCCCGAGCTGTACCTGAAGCGCCTCGTCGTGGGCGGCTTCGAGCGTGTGTTCGAAATTAACCGGAATTTCCGTAACGAAGGCGTTTCGCCGCGTCACAATCCGGAATTCACGATGATGGAGTTCTACGCCGCGTACACGGATTACACGTGGCTGATGGACTTCACGGAACAGCTGATCCGCCAGGCCGCCATCGACGCGCGCGGCAGCGCCACCCTGACGTATCAGGGCCGCGAACTCGATCTCTCCAAGCCGTTCCATCGTCTGACGATCGTGCAGGCGATCCAGAAGTACGCGCCGCAATACACGACCGAGCAACTCGCCGACGCCGCCTTCCTGCGCACCGAGCTGAAGAAGTTCGGCGTGGACGCGAACCAGCCGCAGTTCCTCAACGCGGGCGTGGGCTCGCTGCAACTGGCTCTCTTCGAAGAGACCGCCGAATCGCAACTGTGGGAACCGACGTACATCATCGACTACCCGGTCGAAGTCTCGCCGCTCGCGCGCGCATCGGACACGCTGCCGGGCATCACCGAGCGTTTCGAGCTGTTCATCACGGGCCGCGAAATCGCCAACGGCTTCTCGGAGTTGAACGATCCGGAAGACCAGGCTGCGCGCTTCAAGAAGCAGGTCGAGCAGAAGGACGCCGGCGACGAGGAAGCGATGTTCTACGACGCCGACTACATCCGCGCGCTGGAATACGGTATGCCCCCGACGGGCGGCTGCGGTATCGGCATCGACCGTCTGGTGATGCTGCTCACCGACAGCCCGAGCATCCGCGACGTCATTCTCTTCCCGCATCTGCGCCGCGAAGATTGAGTTGGTGAAGGACTATGCTGCCCGGGAAACGCGGGCGGCGCGCCTGATGGGGCGCATGCGGTTGATTCCGCATGCGCCCCGTTTTTTTGGGCGCTATTGGAGTGGATTGTTTGTAACCAGGCGTAAAAGCCTTCCGGCAAAGGTTGGGAGGGCCTGGGTATGTGATTTGCGTTATCTCCGAAAACCCCGTCATGCAGGGCTGCGCGATGACTGTTCAGCGTTTGGGAGTTTTCGTAACGCGGCTCATGCACAACGGCTTACAAATTGAAACGCCCGGGTCGCGGAATTGGCTCAGACTGGTTTGACCAGTAGCACTTCCAGCCAACTCTGCCAAAGACGGAGCCTGTCATGAACAATCCTGATCCGAAACTGACCACACAGACCACGCCGGCCGGACATCGCCGGATTCATCCGCTTGTTGCAACGGCAGCGGGCGCGGTGATCGTTGCAAGCCTCGCAGCCACGGCGGCCATCACCGGCGTGTTCCCGAAAGCGTCCAGCAACGCCGAACAAAGCGCGCAAAGCCAGACCGGCCAGACGACCGTGATGGCCTCCCAGCCGGTGGTCGATTCCACGCAGGCCGTTGCGCCCGCAACGAGCGCCCAGTACGCGCAGAACAACGCGCCGACGCAGCCGCAACCCACGCCCGTTCAACAGCAGCAAGCGCAGGCGCAAGCCCCGGCCGCCCCGCCGCCGCAATCCGCGCAACAACAGCAATACGCCCAGGAGGCGCAGCCGCAACAGCCAGCGTGCGCATCGTGCGGCGTCGTCGAAGGCATTTCCGCTACGCGTCAGGAAGGCCACGGCACCGGGATTGGCGCGGTGGGCGGCGCGGTGGCGGGCGGCGTGGTCGGCAACCAGTTCGGCGCCGGTGGCGGCCGCACGGCGATGACCCTGCTTGGCGCACTCGGCGGCGGTCTGGCCGGCAACTCGGTCGAGAAGCACCTGCGCAGCACCACGGCGTATTCAGTGCGCGTGCGCATGGATAACGGCAAGACGCGCTATTTCACCTATCACGAAGCGCCGCCGTTCCAGCAAGGCCAGCGCGTGCGCATCGAACACGGCACGCTCTCCGCAGCCTGAAGCGTGATGCGCTGAAGCCCGCGCCAAAACACAAAAGGCGATTCACCGTGAAGGTGAATCGCCTTTTTCATATCGACTACAAGAACGCGGGATCAGGTGGAATCAGTAGCCCGCGTCCTCGATCCATGCGGCCTGGATCGCTTCGAGGATTTTCTCGTTCGAGCGGTTGGGATCGTCATCGAAC
>NZ_DASZJJ010000146.1:0-9209 GCF_035948235.1 Paraburkholderia sp.
CCGCCAGCGTCGAAAAAGCTCCGGAAAATTCCCGCAAATCCTTGCCCATCAAGGACTTGACGCTCATCACCCCACCTCGCAAGCCCCCTGTCGCATTCACGCCACATAAACGCGACATTTCAGCGACATATCCTTACTGTCACATTTCTTTAGCTAGCGACCCTTAAATTGCAGCGCGACACATCAACCGGCCCGCACGAGGCCGGAGACTTACTTTCCTTCATCCGGAGAAACAGTTGAAAAAGAAGATTCTGACCACCGCTATCCTCGGCCTGATCGCCGGTTCCGCTCACGCACAAAGCAGCGTGACGCTCTACGGCCTGATCGACGCGGGTGTGAACTACATCAACCACACGCAGAACGCATCGAAGGGCAGCTCGAAGGCCTTCACGTACGGCGACGGCGTTGCACAAGGCAGCCGTTGGGGCCTGCGCGGCACGGAAGACCTGGGCGGCGGCCTGAAGGCGATCTTCGTGCTCGAGAACGGTTTTAACAGCGGCAACGGCACGGCAGGTCAAGGCGGCGCGATGTTCGGCCGTCAAGCTTATGTCGGTCTGACGCAAAGCAACATCGGCTCGCTGACGTTCGGCCGTCAATACTCGTTCAGCACGGACATCCTCGGCGGTCTGTACTCGACCGGCGGCAACACGGTTTCGGGCAACTGGGCGTACCACGTCAACGACGTCGACCAGCTCACGTCGAGCCGTATCAACAACGCCGTCAAGTTCCAGAGCGTGAACTTCTCGGGCTTCACGTTCGGCGGCCTGTATGGCTTCTCGAACACGACGTCGTTCGCCGGCGCTCCGACGACCAGCTCGACGTCGTCGTCGCGTGCTTACAGCTTCGGCGCGAACTACGCATACGGCCCGTTCAGCCTGGGTGGCGCGTACACGGACATCACGTACCCCGCATCGGCTTCGCCGACGACGTTCTCGACGTCGCTGGCTAACATCAACACCGCTGGCGCCAGCGTCGTGCGCGATCTGCGCTCGTTCGGCTTCGGCGGCCGTTATGTCTACGGTCCGGCTACGGCATGGTTGCTGTGGACGAACACGCGCTTCGAACCGATCACGGGTTCGTCGACGCTGTACAACGCGTACGAAGCAGGCGTCAAGTACGCCTTCACGCCGGCTCTGACGGGCGCAGTGGGCTACACGTACTCGCGCGCTTCGGGTCTGTTCAACGCACACTGGAACGACGTCAACGGTTCGGTTGACTACGCTCTGAGCAAGCGCACGGACGTCTACGGTCTGATCGCCTTCGAAGAAGCGTCGGGCACGTACAAGGGCACGCCGGTTCAGGCACAGATCGGCGATTCGTCGTCGAGCATCTTCGCGCCGTCGGGTTCGGGTTCGCAGGAACAGCTCGCGGTTCGCGTCGGTATCCGCCACAAGTTCTAAGCATCGCGAATGCAGCGCCCGCCGCAAGCGGGCGTTGCGTGCAAACGCCATGCGTTCCTGTCGCGCCATGCGCGGTAGGCACCGGGCCTCCTTCGGGGGGCCTTTTTTATTGGCTGCGCGCCCTGCGGCGCCGTGCTATCTGCCGCCCCCCGCGCGCTTCTGGTACGCTGCGCCCTTTCCCTTCGCAGCTTTCGAATCGATGGAACTCCCTTTCAACGAAGCCGGCGTATCGGTTACGCGCACCTCGCTTTCCGCCGCAGGGCAAATCTTCGCACTGCGCGACATCGACGATCTGCGGGTCGTGACGATCCATCGCAACCGCGTGGTGCCGGTGCTGCTCTCGCTGATCGGCGTCGTGCTCGCAGCCGTTGGCGGCGCGTACACGTCGGGCGCCGCGCTCGGCTGCGGCGTGATGTTGGTGGTGGTGGGCTGGCTCGCGTGGATCTGGCAGGAAGTCACGCACCGTCTGCTGGTGGTGACGAAGGGCGAAACGCGCGAAGCGGTTTCCAGCAGCGACCGCACCTTCGTCGAACGCGTCGAACAAGCCGTACGCGCGGCCAAGGCGGCCAGCGCCGACGCCCCGGCACCGCGCCCCGCCGCGCAGTAAAGTCCACGCAGTAGTGCCCGCACAGTAAAGCCCGCGCGGTCAGTCCAGCCCGGGCTGCGGGCAGCCTTCAGCCCACCTGCTCCACCGGCTTCGTGTGCCAGATGTCGCGCGCGTACTCGGCAATAGCCCGATCCGACGAGAACGTACCCATGCCGGCCACGTTCAGAATCGCGCTCGCGGTCCAGCGCGGCGTGTCGACAAAACGCTCGTCCGCCGCCTCCTGCGCCTCGATGAACGCGGCGTAATCGGCCAGCACCATGTAGTGATCGCCCCAATCCACCAGCGTGTGGAAGATGTCCGAATAGCGCGCGGGGTCGCCGGGCGAGAAAAATCCCGTGCGAATCTGGTCGAGCACGGTGCGCAGTTCGGCATTCTCCTCGTACACCTGGCGTGGTCTGTAACCCGAGCAACGCAACGCGTCGACCTGATCCGACGTGTGACCGAAGATGAAGATATTGTCGTTGCCCACGGCGTCGCAGATCTCGATGTTCGCGCCGTCGAGCGTGCCCATCGTCAGCGCGCCGTTGAGCGCGAGCTTCATGTTGCCGGTGCCCGACGCCTCCGTGCCTGCCGTCGAAATCTGCTCGGACAGATCGGCGGCCGGAATCACGACTTCGGCCACGCTCACGCCATAGTTCGGCACGAACACCACCTTGAGGCGATCGCCCACCACAGGATCGTGATTGATCTTCTCCGCCACATCGTTGATGAGGCGGATGATGATCTTGGCCATCCGGTACGCCGACGCCGCCTTGCCCGCGAACAGCACCACGCGCGGCACCCAATCTTTTTCGGGCTCCTGCAAGATGCGGTTGTAGCGCGTGATGACATGCAGCACGTTGAGCAACTGCCGCTTGTATTCGTGGATGCGCTTGACCTGCATGTCGAACAGCGCATCGGGGTTGAAGGCGAGGCCCGTGCGCGCCGTCATGCGCTTGATAAGGCGCACCTTGTTTTCGCGCTTGGCGGCGCGGAAGGCTTCGCCGAACGCCGCGTCGCTGCTGAACTTGCGCAGGCCGTCCAGCGCGAACAGATCGCTGCGCCAGTTCTGGCCAATGGCCCCGTCGACCAGATGCGCGAGCGACGGACTCGCTTGCGCCAGCCAGCGGCGCGGCGTGATGCCATTGGTGACATTGGTGAAGCGATCGGGAAATAGCCGCGCGAAATCGGCGAAGATATCGCGCGTCATCAACTGCGAATGCAGCTTCGAAACGCCATTGACCTTGTGACTCGCGACGATCGCCAGATAGGCCATGCGTACGCGCCGCTGACCGTATTCGTCGACGAGCGAAATACGGCGGATAAAGTCGAGATCGTGCGCGCCCTTGTCGCTCGCCTCGCGCAGGAACGCCGCGTTGATATCGAAGATGATTTCGAGGTGACGCGGCAGCAAACGCGCCAATAGTTCGACATCCCAGGTTTCCAGCGCTTCGGGCATCAGCGTGTGATTCGTGTACGAGAACACGCGTTTGATATGCCCCATCGCCTCGTCCCAGGGCATATGGTGAATGTCCACCAGCAGACGAATCAATTCGGGAATCGCCAGCACCGGATGGGTATCGTTCAGGTGCACCGCGACTTTGTCTGAGAAACGGCCAAACGTGCTATGCGTGCGCAGATAGCGGCGAATCAGATCCTGCATGGTCGCCGAGACGAAAAAATACTCCTGACGCAGGCGCAGTTCGCGGCCCGCCATGGTCGAATCGTCGGGATACAACAGGCGTGATACGTCCTCCGAAATATTTCTCGCTTCCACGGCGCGCTGATAATCGCCCTGATTGAAGGCGGAAAGGTCGAGTTCCTCGTCGGCGCGCGCGGACCACAGGCGTAGCGTGTTGGTCGCGCTGGTCGCGTAGCCGGGAATCACGGTGTCGTAGGCCATCGCGTTGACGTGGGTGGTTTCGATCCACTCGACATGGCCGTCGCGCTGCACCGTGCGCCCGCCAAAATGCACGGGATACTGCACCTCGGGGCGCGGGAATTCCCACGGATTGCCTGAGCGCAACCAGTAATCGGGCGCCTCGACCTGCTCGCCATTGATGATCTGCTGGCGGAACATGCCGTAGTCGTAACGAATGCCGTAGCCAAAGCCCGGAATGCCGAGCGTCGCCATCGAATCGAGAAAACAGGCCGCCAGCCGGCCCAGACCGCCGTTGCCAAGCGCAGCATCGGGTTCGAGATCGACCAGCGCTTCCATATCGACGCCGACGCCCGCGAGCGCTTCCTTCATCGGTTCGTAGATGCCGAGCGCGAGCAGCGCGTTCGAAAAGGTACGGCCGATAAGAAATTCCATCGACAGGTAATAAACGCGTTTGACGTCCTGATCGTACTGGCGGCGCGTGGTCACCATCCAGCGCTCGACGAGGCGGTCGCGCACGGCCAGCGCCGCGGCGTGCAACCAGTCCTGCGGACGCGCGGTCACGGCGTCCTTGCCGACGCCGTACATCAGACGGTTCGAGATGGAACGGCGCAGCGCATCGGCGCTGCTCTTCAACTGGTCGAATTCAAGACCGACGGCTGTCATCGAATGCCTCCCGGAAAAAGCGGCGCGCGGCGCGTTGGCCGGGATGGCGGGCGCAGCGCGCGGGCGTTCGGGCTGCGCTTGCACGTCGCGTGCCGCGCACCGAGCACATCGCTCGCGAGGCAACGCGCGCGGGCACCGTCGCGGTGCATGCCGTCCGCGGACAGGCGCAAACAACCGTGGGCGGGCAGGCGCAGATCAGTTTGCAGAGTAGGACATTTTCAAGACGTGCGGCGTTGCGGAAACAATGCAAAACACATCATCTTCGGCGGTCGTGCGAACGGGCGAAATGCGATGTGCGCCTGCGTCGCCGATGTGTGCGCCGATAAGCGCGCCAATGCGTACCGATCTTCGGCGCACGCTCGTGACGCGGCATGCGTTGGCGGTTAGTTGCGAACTAGAGCGATATCGACATGAATCAAGCCGCGCCTTACAGCTAGTAAAGCTCTGGAGCAGGCGCTGCAGAATCGCGCCACCTCTGTAACAATCGCGGAATCGTCCGCACGACGCTCGTGCCGAACGCTTCGCACCGCTCCCCCGACCACGCCCGAGACCGCCTTGTCCGAAACCGTATCCGCGCCCAAAGACACTGGGCGCGCCGACGCCCCCATGACGGCGAAGAACCGCCGCGCGATGGCCGCCGTGATGCTCGCTGTCGCGCTGGCGACGCTCGACACCGCCATCGCCAACACCGCCCTGCCCGCCATCGCGGCCGATCTGCACGCCGCGCCCGCCGCGTCGGTCTGGATCATCAACGCGTACCAGCTCGCGATGGTCGCCACGCTGCTGCCGCTTGCGGCGCTCGGCGATATCCTCGGCCATCGGCGTATCTATATCAGCGGGCTGGCCATCTTCACGGTGGCGTCGCTCGCCTGCGCGCTCGCGCCCACGCTCACCGCGCTGGCCGGCGCGCGCGTGCTGCAGGGTCTGGGCGCCAGCGCGATCATGAGCGTCAACACGGCGTTGATCCGCTTTCTCTATCCGCCGCACCGGCTCGGGCGCGGCCTTGGCATGAACGCGCTGATCGTGGGTGTGTCGTTTGCCGTGGGGCCGACCATGGCTTCGCTGATTCTCTCGGCGGGGACCTGGCCCTGGCTGTTCGCGATCAACGTGCCGCTGGGTGTGGTGGCGCTGGTGTTCGCCATGCCCGCGCTGCCGCAGACGGCGCGCGGCAAGCACGCGTTCGATCCGCTTGCGGCGCTGCTCAATCTCGTGACGTTCGCCGCGCTGATCTTCGCGCTCGGCGAGGCGGCACAGCGCGCGCCGGGCAAGGAAGTGGCGACGGCAGCGGTGATCGCGCTGGTGTTCGGCGCGCTGCTGATCCGCCGCGAGCGTGGTCATCCCGCGCCGATGCTGCCCATCGACCTGTTCAGACGCCCCGTGTTCGCGCTGTCGTCGCTGACGGCGATCTGCTCGTTCGCGGCCCAGGGGCTGGCGTTCGTGTCGCTGCCGTTCTATTTCGAAACCGTGCTGCTGCGCAGCCAGGTGGAAACCGGCTTCCTGATGACGCCCTGGCCCGTGGTCGTGGCCGCTGCCGCGCCCATCGCGGGACGGCTCTCGGACCGCTATCCGCCGGGACTGCTGGGCGCGATCGGGCTGGCGATTCTGGCGGTGGGGATGGCGTCGCTGGCGATGCTGCCAGTGCACCCGAGCGTGATCGACATCGTGATCCGCATGGCGATCTGCGGCGCGGGCTTCGGCTTTTTCCAGTCGCCCAATCTGCGCGCGATCATGGCCGCCGCGCCGCCCGAGCGCAGCGGCGGCGCGAGCGGCACCGTCGCCGTCTCGCGGCTGCTTGGGCAGACCACGGGCGCGGCGCTGGTGGCGTTGTGCTTCGGGATTGCGGGCAAGCATGGCCCGACGCTGGCACTCAGCCTGGGTGCGGCGTTTTCGGCTGCGGCCAGCGTGGCGAGCGGCTTGCGCCTGTTTGCGCCGTCGCATCGGGCGGTGCGGCATTGAGGACGGCGGCGCGTTGAGCGCGCCGCCTGCGCTTCCAGCCTGCTGAAATCAGCGCTTGAAGTAAGCCTTCACGGCCGCGACGAAAGTGTCGATATCGGCAGCGCTCACGTCAAGATGCGTCACGAAGCGCGATGCGTAGAGCATCTGCGTAAGGATGCCGCGCTCCTTGAGCCACGCCTCCAGCGCTGCGCAATCGGCTTGCGGGAATTGCGCGAACACCATATTGGTGGCGTGCGACATCAGCTTGACCTCGTCGATCTGCGCGAGCCCTTCAGCCAGGCGCGCGGCGTTCGCGTGATCGTCGGCGAGGCGAGCAACGTTGTGATCGAGCGCGTAAAGGCAGGCCGCCGCCAGCACGCCCGACTGGCGCATACCGCCGCCCAGCACCTTGCGCCAGCGATGCGCCACGTCGATCAGCGCGCGGCTGCCCACCAGCACCGAACCAACCGGCGCACCCAGGCCCTTCGAAAAGCAGATCGACATCGAATCGAAACCCTCGGCCATCGCCTTGAGCGATTGATTCGACGCGACTGCCGCATTGAACACGCGCGCGCCATCGAGGTGCGTCGCCAGCCCACGGCCATGCGCGAACTGCGTGGCCTCGGCGACGTAGGCCGCCGGCAGCACCTTGCCGCCGATGGTGTTTTCGAGCGCGAACAGGCGCGTGCGCGCGAAGTGGTCGTCGATCGGCTTGATGGCGGCGGCAACGCGTTCGAGCGGGATCGAGCCGTCTTCGGCATTGTCGAGCGGCTGCGGCTGGATGCTGCCGAGCACCGCCGCGCCGCCGCCTTCGTACTTATAAGTGTGAGCGGCCTGGCCGACGATGTATTCGTCGCCGCGCCCGCAATGCGCCATCAGCGCGGCGAGATTGCTTTGCGTGCCGCTTGGGAAGAACAGGCCGGCTTCCTTGCCGGCTTCCTCGGCCACGCGCGCCTGCAGGCGCAGCACGGTGGGATCGTCACCCCAGACGTCGTCGCCGGTTTCGGCTTGGGTCATGGCAGCCAGCATGGCTTGGCTGGGACGGGTGACGGTGTCGCTACGCAGGTCGATCATGCCGATGAATCCTCTGAAGGCCGCGCCGCGAAGATGCACGGCGCCAGGCGCTGCGCCTGGCGGACAGGCGCAGCGTGGAAACCATCGAGTGTATTTTCAAACGGCGCGCCCTGGCAAATCGCTGAAAATGCGCGCCTAAAAAGGCGCGAGCACTTAACGCGAAAGCAGCGGCAGCGGATCGACCGGCTTGCCGTCGCTGCGCACTTCGAACTGCACGCCCGCGACGCCGTTGTTGTCGACGCCCATTTCGGCGATCGGCTGGCCTTGCGAGACGGCGTCGTCTTCCTTCACGAGCAGGCGGCCGTTATGGCCGTAGGCCGTCACGGTCTGATCGTTGTGCTTGATGATGACGAGCGGACCGTAGGCCTCGATGCCCGAGCCCGCATAGACCACGCGGCCCGCGGCGGCGGCCTTGACCGGCTCGCCCGGTGCGCCGCCGATCACGATGCCGGTCGACTTGCCGGGCACGAAGCGCTGCAGGATCGGACCGCGCGCCGGCCACATGAGCGAGAGCGCCGAGCCAACCGGGTTGGGCACCGCCACGCCGTTCGCAGCAGGCGCGTTGCTCGTGAACGCCGGCGGCTGCGGCGCGGCGGCGCCTGCGCTATAACCCGCAGGCGGGGCGACGCGCAGCACCTGGCCTGGCAGCACCTGGGCGTTTGGCGGCAACTGGTTCCAGCTCGCGAGATCCTGGGCGCGCTGGCCATAGGCCGACGCGATACGCGAGAGCGTGTCGCCTGGATTGACGCGGTAGTAACCGGCGGGCACGCCGTTGGACGTGGGAGTGGGCGGCGCGGACGGGCTGCCCTCCCACGGCGTGAGCGTACAGGCGCTGCAGGCAAGCGTGAGTGCGGTCAGCGCCGCATACGCGCCTGACGCGCCTGAAAATCGCCGTTGTTGATTCATGTTGCTGTTCCTCGCTGGTTCCTCGCTACGTACGACGGGAATACGTATTGTTGGATGCGCGTGGGGCCGCCGGCGTTCGCCCGCGAAACCCTCTCCGTTGATTAAGCCGGAATTGGCGAACGGCCCCCATTATATCGCTCTGGGCGTGCCGCCTTTTTTAACGCGCACGCCGCGCAATGTACCGGCTTCTTCGTACAAACTCGCTGGCCCCGATCGCGCCCTCGCCTATACTGGGTTCTACCGCCTGCCGATAATCAGACAAAAAACCGACGCCCGCCTCTCGCCGTGGTGCAACGTACGTCCCTGAGGGAACCCAGGATGAACAAAGCCACCTTTGTTTCCGTGCAGATTAACGTCGAAGACGTCGCGGCATCGCCGGGCCTCGTCGAATTGTTGAACAATCACCTCGTGTTCGCCGCCGACGTGGCCGAAGCCGCCGACGAACTTGTCCAGCATGCCAGCGTCGCCCGCCTGTCCGGCGGTTTGCAGGCAACCGTCGAAATCCCGGCCATCGTCGTCGAGCGCCTGCGCGATGCGCTCGATACCCTGAGCGGCTATGACGAAACATGGCTCTTCGCGCTGGAACCCGGCCGCGCACTCTTTGACGATATCGCCCGCCGCTCGCGCCTGTTGCATTGAGCACAGGCTCATCACTGGCCATGCCGTAGCGGGCCGCGCGAGCGCCCGCTGCACCTGACCGCCTGTCGCACGCCGCCCGCCATCCGGTCACTGGGATGGCCTGGCCCCGTCGGCGGGATATTCT
>NZ_DASZJJ010000147.1:0-41579 GCF_035948235.1 Paraburkholderia sp.
CGGCATGACAGTGTCCGCATATTGCCTCGGCGCTATGTCGTTCGGCGCCTGGGGTAATCCGGATCACGCCGAGTGCATCAGAGTCATCCACGAGGCGCTCCACAGCGGGATCAATTTCATCGACACCGCTGACGTCTACAGCCAGGGCATCTCAGAGCAGATCACCGGCCAGGCGCTCAAGAACCTCAAGATCGCGCGCGATCAGGTCGTGGTGGCGACCAAGGTGCTCGGCGAAATGGGGCCGTCGCCGAACCAGCGCGGCGCCACGCGTTATCACATCATGGAGGGCGTGAAGGCGAGCCTCAAGCGTCTGCAACTCGACCATATCGACCTCTACCAGATCCACGGGTTCGACCCGGCCACGCCGATCGAGGAAACCGTGCGCGCGTTCGATACGCTCGTTCAGCACGGCCACGTGCGCTACGTGGGCGTGTCGAACTGGGCCGCGTGGCAGATCGTCAAGGCGCTCGGCATCGCGCATCATCATGGCCTCGCGCGCTTCGAGTCGCTGCAGGCTTACTACACCATCGCGGGCCGCGATCTGGAGCGCGAGATCGTGCCGATGCTGGCGAGCGAAGGGCTGGGCCTGATGGTGTGGAGTCCGCTCGCGGGCGGCTTGCTGAGCGGCAAGTATGGCCGCGACCAGCAGGGCGAGGCGGGCAGCCGCCGCACGACTTTCGATTTTCCGCCGGTGGAGCGCGAGCGCGCCTGGGATTGCGTCGACGCCATGCGGCCGATCGCGGAGAAAAAGGGCGTGTCGGTGGCGCAGATCGCGCTGGCGTGGCTGCTGCATCAGCGCGCAGTGACGACGGTGATCGTCGGCGCCAAACGCGTCGATCAGCTCGACGACAATATCGCCGCCACCAAGGTCAAGCTTTCGAGCGAGGAACTGGCGATTCTCGACGATGTGAGCGGTTTGCCCGCGGAGTATCCGGGCTGGATGCTCGCGCGTCAGGGCGACGCGCGGCTGGAGCAGTTGCGCCAGTCGCAGCGCTGACCTTTCCGAAGCGCGCAAAAAGAAACGCGCGGCTTTCGGGCCGCGCGTTTCTTCTGCGAGAAGTGCGAGCTAGACAGCGAGTGCCTGCAATTACTGGGCAGCCACCACCTTCAGGTGATTCTTCACCGAGTCCACGCCCGACACGCCTTCCACCACCTGCTTGGCGTTATCGCGGTCCTCGGCGCTCGGCACCGTGCCGGTCAGGGACACGATGCCCTTGCGCGTCTTGACGTGGATGTGCTCGGACTTCACGTTCTTCGCGCTGAGCAGTTCGGCCTTCACCTTGGTCGTGATGGTTGCGTCGTCAACGTGTTGGCCCACGCTTTCGGAACTGCCCGTGGACGTCGACGCCGTGTTCGTCTGTGCGCCAGCCATCAGCGCGAAGGTCATGCAGGCCACGCCAGCGGCGGTCTTGAGCATCAGGGTGCGCTTCATAAGAGTTCTCCTGTGTGAAGTTGATGATCGTGATCCGATACCGCAAGGTCCGTGCCGCGCCCCTGGCTCCCGCTGCAGAAGCCCGGCGGCAAGGGGATCAAACGCTCGTCACCCTGGAAAATCATTCGGTCGCGAGACGCGCGCCGTGCCGATCATCGGGCACGCAATTTTTCCGGGCGATTGTAAAAACGTCTGTCGATTATTTGAGCGAGCGGAGCGATTCGCGCTGTCGCAAGCCACGATCCCGTTACAAAACAAGCGCTTGTAAGAACTGGCATGGGTGTTGCATGGAAGGGCGCATTCACTCACATTCTCAAACAACGGGACTGCCATGCCTTCCATCGCGTTACAAGCACGCCAGCATCTGGCGTTGACGCCGCGCCTGCAGCAGGCCGTGCGCCTGTTGCAGCTCTCGTCGCTCGAATTCCAGCAGGAACTGCGCGAAGCGCTCGACACCAATCCGTTTCTTGAATATGTCGCACCTGCTTCCGAAACCGGCGAAGCGGCCGAGGCCGCCGAAGGTGCGGCTGGCATCGGCGCGGCCTCTAACGACGCGCCCACGGGACTTGCCGACATGCCGGGCAGCAGCATGGAAAATGCCATGGACGGCGGCGTGGCGCAGGAAACGTCGAGCTACGGCGACGAACAGGGCAACTACAGCGAAGGCAATTACAGCGACGAAAGCTCGGGCTATCAGGATGACGGCGGCGGCTATACGGCCGATATGCCCTCGCCCGGGTCGATGCGTTCTTCGACCTATCGCGGCTCGGAGGACGGCGATTCCGAAGCCTCCGACTGGGTGCGCGTGCCCATTTCCCTGCGCGATCAGTTGCACGAAGCGCTGCGTCTTTCGCCGCTCGCCGAACTCGACCGCGCTGCGGCCCAGATCGTGATCGAAGCGCTCGATGATGACGGCTATCTGCGTCAGGAACTGGCCGATCTGGTCGAACTCGAAGGCGTCGCCGATATCCTCGACGAGGATCGTTTGCGTGTGGCGTTGCGCGTCGTGCAGATGCTCGATCGTCCGGGCATTGGTGCGCGTTCGCTGTCAGAATGCCTGGCGCTGCAGCTCGAAGCGATGGACGCCGACACGCCGCATCGCGATCTCGCGCTGCAGATCGTCACGCAGCATCTGGAGCGCCTCGCGCGCCGCGAAAATGGCGAACTGCAACGCCAGCTCGGCTGCGATGCGGCCTCGCTGCAGGCAGCCACGGCGCTGGTGCGCCGTCTCGATCCGAAGCCGGGCAATCACTATGGCCGCGCCGACGGCGGCTATGTGATTCCCGATGTGATCGTGCGCCAGGTGCGCGGCAAGTGGGTGGTGAGCGTGAATCCGGCCATCGAGCCGCGCGCGCGCATCCACAAGCTCTATGCCGAAATGTTCGCGCGCTCTGATCAAACCAGCCGCTCGCCGCTCGCGCAACAGCTTCAGGAAGCGCGCTGGCTGATCCGCAACGCGCACAAGCGCTGCGAAACGATTCTGCGCGTGGGCGAATGCATCGTCGCGCGTCAGAAGGCGTTCTTCCAGTACGGCGAAATCGCGCTGCGCCCGATGTTGTTGCGCGATGTCGCCGATGAACTCGGCTTGCACGAATCGACGGTATCGCGCGCGACAGGCAACAAGTACATGGCCACGCCGCGCGGCATCTTCGAATTCAAGCGCTTTTTCCCGCGTGAGCTGGAAACGCGCACGGGCGGCACGTGCTCGGCAGCGGCGGTGCGTGCGCTCATCAAGGAGATGATCGACGCCGAAAATCCGCGCGATCCGCTTTCCGACGTTGTGCTCACGCAGGAACTGGAAAAGCAGGGCGTACGCGTCGCGCGCCGCACGGTCACGAAGTATCGGCAGATGATGAAGCTGCCGGCGGCGGAAATGCGTCGGCAGATTTAAGCGGCTTTTAAAACGGCTTCGGCTCAAAGCGCACGGAATTCGTGCGCTTTTTTTGTGCTTTTCGTTTTATGCGGCTAGGGCTGCGTTGTCGCCGATGTGATTCGCTTGCACGCCGGGCAAAATCTCGACGATCTGAAAATAGCGATCCCAGAACGGTGTGTCGCGCAGCGCTTCGATCAATCTTTCGTAGGCCTGATGACTGGTTGCTTCCCACATCCACACATCGGTGACGCGTGCGGCGTAAAACTCCACATCGAATAAACGCAGACTGACCTGCTCGCGATGGCGCTCGAGCAAGGGCAGCACATGCTTTTGCAAGGCGTTTTGCCGCGCGTCGGGCGGAAGATCGAGCCACGCAGGCAGGCTCTTCACGAGCATAAAGACGGTAAGAAGGGGCTTTGTAGAAGTATTCACGGCATTTTTCCTGACCGGTTGAAGGTGTGGTTAGAATACGAGCGTTTGCTCACATTCGATACTCGCATTCCGATCATGACGCCCACGCCTCGCGGCCGTCGCCGCCCAGCCCCGCTCGACGCGCGCAAGCAGCCGGTGCAGCGCCGCTCGGCCGTCACCGTCGACGCTATTCTCGAAGCCGCGGCTCGCATTCTGGAGCAGGGCGGCTTCACGCGCTACACGACCAACGCGATCGCCGAGCGCGCCGGCGTGAGTGTCGGTTCGCTGTATCAATACTTTCCGAACCGCGATGCGCTCACCGCCGCGCTGATCGAGCGCGAGAGTGCGCCACTGCTCGCAGCGCTGGAGGAGGCCGGGGCGGCCGCGAGCTGCGAGGCGGCGTTGCTGGGCCTGATTCGCGCGTCGGTCGCGCATCAGATGCAGCGGCCCGTGCTAGCGCGTCTGCTTGATTTCGAGGAGGAACGGCTGCCGCTTGGCGAGCGCGATGCGCGTATCGGCGATCGCATCCACGCGACGCTCACGCGCGCGTTCGCACTGCCCGATGCGCCGCGCCTGGATGATCCTTCGACGGCGGCATTCGACGTGTTCGCGATCGTGCGCGGCATGGTGGACGCGGCGGGCGCGCGCGGCGAAACCGATGCCGCTGCGCTGGAGGTGCGCGCGACGCGCGCAGTGGTCGGTTATCTCTGGCGCAGCGAAACGCCGCGTTGAGCGGTGTTAGTGCGCGCCGCGTTTGCTCAGGCGTTCGATGAGCGCCATCGCGGCCGCCGGGTTATGCGCCTTGTGGCCGCTAATCACGTAGAGGAAGACGTCGCGGCCCGCTTTGGCCGCGAGCGGTTTGCCGAAGGTGGCGAGATCGTCGGGCGTGCCGCCTTGTGCCCACGTGAGTGCGCGCTCGACCCAGCGGTCGAGTTCGGCGGGGCCGTAACCGGCCTTGCGGTTGGCCGCCGTGCCCATGATGCGGGCGTACACGAACGGTGCGGATGCGTCTGCGATCTGTGGGTAATCCGAATCGCCGGACACCACGATCGCAGCCCCGCGCTTGCGCGCCAACGCCACGAATTCCGGCGCGCAAAAGCTTTCGTGACGGACTTCCAGCGCGTGACGCAGCTTGTGGCCATCGACTTCGTCCGGCAGCAGATCGAGGAATCGTGCGTAGTCCTCGGGATCGAACTGCTTGCCGGGCATCAATTGCCAGTTGATCGGGCCGAGTTTGTCGCCCAGATTCAGCAGGCCGCCGGTGAGAAAGCGTTCGATCGATGCGCCGGCTTCCGCCAGCACGCGCCGGTTCATCGCGAAGCGCGGCCCCTTCAGCGAAAAGACGAAATCCTCGGGCGTTTCATCGTGCCAGCGCTGGAAACTCGTGGGCTTTTGCGCGCCGTAATAGGTGCTGTTGATTTCCAGCGTGCCCAGGTGGTGGCTCGCGTACTCAAGTTCGAGGCGCTGGGCGAGGCCCTCCGGGTAGAAGGTGCCGCGCCACGGCGCGTAGATCCAGCCGCCGATGCCGACCCGGATGCGGCCGGTTTTGGCAGATGCTTTAGCGGACGAAGTGGACGAAACGGATGAGCGTGCCATCGGAAAAACCCCGTCGTATCGGAGATGCGGCAGTTTAGCGCGGGCGGCGTCGCGGCGGTTTTTGAGAGTGTTTTAGGCATAGTCCGATATTTTTCTCAGTGGCGTGAGGCTAATTTAGTCGGTGTGTGTCAGACAACCTCACTTGGAATATCAGATGCAGTCTCGTCCTTCCCGCGAGCTGAGCGACGCGCAGTGGCGCAGCGTCGAGCCGCTCTTTCACGAAATCCGCTCCAACGGCCCGCGCCGTGGCCGCCCGGCTCATTGCCCGCGCGCCGTGTTCGAAGCCATCCTGTGGGTGCTCTCAACCGGTTCGGTCTGGGCCAAACTGCCCGAGCGCTATCCCGACTTCCGCACCTGCCATCGCCGCTTCAAGGTGTGGTTCGACGCGGGACTCGTGCAACAGGCCATGGAACGGCTCTATGGCGACGAAGGCGTGGCGATGTGCGCGGCCATGAATGCGCGCATGCAGCCGTGGCGTGCGCCCGCCGGTCGCCGCGCGCCGCGTTTCCCGGTCTCTTTCTCGTTGCGCTGGCCGCTCGCGCGCACCTGAGCGCGCCGGCAGACTAGCCAACCGTCTGACACACCGAACGGGCAGTGGATTTCATTATCCGCTGCCCGTTTTGCATTGTTTTTTGCAGTCTGAAAACGCGGCATTCTAATCTGCCCTTTGTGGGAATGGGCCACGGTGCGCGATACTGTTGGGCTCAACGCAACGGAATCCAGAGGACATGGCGCATTTCGACGTATTCAATGGCGACGCGGACGGCATCTGCGCGCTCCACCAGCTTCGCCTGGCGCGCCCGCGCGAGGCCACATTGATCACGGGCGCAAAGCGCGACATCGCGCTTGTCAAGCGTGTGCAGGCACAGCCCGGCGACTCGCTCACGGTGCTCGACATTTCCTTTGACACCAATCGCGCGGCGGTCTGCGCGCTGCTCGACCGGGACGTCCACGTCGAATACTTCGATCATCACCACGCCGGCGATCTGCCGATGAACGTCAACCTCATGGCGCACATCGACACCACGGCGCAGGTCTGCACGAGCGTGCTAGTCGACCGCCATCTGCAAGGCAAACACCGCAACTGGGCCATCGCGGCGGCGTTTGGCGATAACCTGCCCCGGACCGCGCGCGAACTCGCGCAAAAGGCGGACTTGTCGGAGGAGCAGATCGAGCAGCTGTGCGAGCTGGGCGAGTCGATCAACTACAACGCCTATGGCGATAGCGTCGAGGACCTGTTTATCGCGCCCACCGCGCTGTACGAAACAATCAAGCCGTACGCCGATCCGTTCGAGTTCATCGCCAGCGAGCCGTTGCTGGAGCGCCTCGCGTCCTGCCGTGATGACGACCTGGTGCGCGCCCAGCAGATCACGCCACTGATCGCGCTGCAATACGGCAGCGTCTGCGTGCTGCCCGACGAGCCCTGGGCGCGTCGCGTGCGCGGCGTGTTCGCGAACGCGCTGGCGATCGAGGAACCGGGCCACGCGCATGCGGTGCTCAGCGTCAACGCCGATGGCAATTACGCCGTCAGCGTGCGTGCACCGCTCGAGCGCCCCCGCGGCGCCGACGAGCTTTGCCGCGCATTCCCTGGCGGCAACGGCCGGGTGGGCGCGGCGGGCATCGATTGCCTCGATTCGGCGCGACTCGATCAGTTCGTCACTGCATTTGCGCGCGTGTTTGGACGTTCGATGCCGCGTTGAGCGCTTTTTCGCGCGCCACTTCGCCTGCTTTTTCGTTCACTTCGTAACCCGCATCGTTGCCCAATCCGCTGCGCGCCACGAGCCGACCGCGTAACATAAAAAACGCGCTGGGTTGCGCAGGCGCCACGCGAGGAGGCCGACGATGCGAGCGATGCTGTTCGACGGAACGAGTCCACAACTACGCGAAACCGAGCGGCCCGATCCGGTCGCCAAAGCCGGTGAGCTGCTGATCGATGTGCACGCCTGCGGCGTGTGCCGCACCGACCTGCATGTGGTCGACGGCGACCTGAAAGATTCAAAGCGCCCGGTGATTCCGGGCCACGAAGTGGTCGGCACCGTGGCCGCGCTCGGCGCGGGCGTGACGGGCTTTGCGCCAGGGGACCGCGTGGGGGTGCCGTGGCTCGGCCACACTTGCGGGCATTGCCGCTTTTGTCTCGCGGGTCGCGAAAATCTCTGCGATAGCCCTGCGTTCACGGGTTACACGCTCGACGGCGGTTATGCCGAGCGTGTGGTCGCCGACGCCCGTTATTGCTTCCATCTGCCGCGTCAGTACAGCGACGTTCAGGCTGCGCCGCTGCTGTGCGCGGGGCTGATCGGCTATCGCTCGCTCGTGCTCGCGGGAGATGCACCCCGCATCGGTCTCTATGGTTTCGGCGCAGCGGCGCATATCGTCGCGCAGGTCGCGCGGCATCAGGGGCGCACCGTCTACGCATTCACGCGTCCCGGCGACGAGGCCGCCCAGCGCTTCGCGCGGCGGCTCGGCGTTGCCTGGGCAGGCGGCAGCGACGAAGCGCCGCCCGAGCCGCTCGACGCCGCATTGCTGTTCGCGCCGGTCGGCGCGCTCGTGCCGGCGGCGCTGCGCGCGCTGACGAAGGGCGGCACGGTCGTCTGCGGCGGTATCCACATGAGCGACATTCCCTCCTTTCCCTATGCGTGGCTCTGGGAGGAGCGCCGCATTGTCTCGGTCGCGAATCTCACGCGCGACGACGGCACGACTTTCATGGCGATCGCGGCGCGCCATACGCTCGAAATCGAGACCACGGCGTATCCGCTCGCGCGCGCCAACGATGCGCTCGCCGATCTGCGCGCGGGCCGCCTGACAGGCGCGGCGGTGCTGACGATGCGGTGAAGACTGACTGGCGACAACAGGCCGCAGCCAGCCGCGCGAATTTGCCATTATCTATGCAAGGGCGATTACGCAAACGCGAGTGAAACGCGGACATTTCGATCATGGGCGATGCCCGGGAGGTCAGCATGTACAAGCAGATTCTGGTGGCGATCGACGGTAGCCGGGGCGGGCGCCGCGCGCTCGACGAAGCCGTGAAGGTCGCCCGGGCGACGGGCGGTACGGTGCAAGCGCTTTGCGTGGTCCAGCATCTGGGGCGTCTCGTCGATATCAGCACGGGTTTCGCGGAAGAGCAGACGCGCCAGTCCGCCGAAGCCGATGTCGCGACGGCCGCGCTGGAAGAAGCGAAGAGCGTGTTCGCGCAGGCCGGCATTATGGGTACGACGCGGGCCGCCGATGCGAATGGCGAGGAAATCGCCGCCGTCATCCATCGCATCGCGGGGGAGGATGCCGTCGATCTCGTGGTGCTGGGCACGCGTGGCTTATCGGGCGTCAAACGGCTGTTGATCGGCAGCGTCGCGGAGTCGTTCCTGCGCATCGCCGATCGGCCTGTCATGATCGTGCGCGAAGAAGCGTCCAAAGCTGCCTGACGGGGTTTCAACAGTGCGCCGTCGAATCTGAATAAAGGCGCACTGACCTACTTAATAGGCATTTTGTAGCAATCTAATATCTCGATATTAGATTTCGATCAAACACGATGGTGCGATCTTCGCGCACGGGTCGCACATCGTGCCTATGATGTGACTTGGCTTCGCGATCATGAATTGCGCCGGAGTCCGAAAGGTTCACGCAATCTGTCTTGATTTGCTGCGCTGCAATTGGCGCGCTGCGCCATCAGAAGTCAGCTCCGATATTCCGCTTTTTTTGCCTGACGCCGCGACCACGCAGCCCTCGTGCAGATGCGTGGAAATACCGCCGTTGGCGCGCTGGGCAAGGTACTGTCAAGGGAAAATCCATCATGTCCAATACCTTCAATCCTTCTTTTGATGCGTTTCGCAGCAGCACCTCGGCGGTGCTGCAATGGCTCGTCCAGCAGCAGCAATGGCGCGATCAGGCGGCGAATCTGCTGCAACGCCGCACGGCGCGCGACCGTGCCGCGCTGGAGGCCACGCTCGCATCGCTGCGCGGCGCGCAGGGCTGGAGCGATGTGGGCGCAGCGAGCCAGACCGTCTGGCGCGATTATCTGATTGCAACGGCGGCGCTTTGGCAGGAGAACGCCGCCGCGACTGTGCAAGTCTCGGGCGCCTGGGCCAATGTCGCGCGCGATGCGATGCAGCAATGGCAGAACACGCTGGCAGGCCTGCAGCCGGGCGCGACTGCGGCAGCCATTCCGGCAGGCGCTGCGCAGCCGATGCGCGAATGGCTGGCCGCCTTCGAACGCGCAATGTCAACCGCCACCGGTGCTGCCAGCACGCAAGCCCACGCGCATGGAGAGCAACATGGACGCTGAACGGATTGCCTTTATCACGGGCGGCATGGGCGGGCTGGGCGCGGCGATCAGCCGACGCCTCGCCGACTCGGGCATGACCGTCGTGTTGTCCTGCTCGAAGGGCAACGATCGCATGGCAACGTGGCTCGACACGGAACGTGCAGCGGGGCGGCGTTTTCAGGCGTATTCCATGGACGTGGCCGATTTCGATGCTTGCCAGGATGTCGCCGCGCGCGTGCTGGCCGATCTCGGCCACGTCGACGTGCTCGTGAACAACGCGGGCATTACCTGCGACCGCAGTTTCGTCAAAATGTCGAAGGCCGATTGGGACAGTGTGATGCGCACCAATCTCGACTCGATCTTCAACGTGACCAAGCCATTCGTGGCGGGCATGATCGAGCGCGGCTTTGGTCGCGTCGTGAACATCGGCTCGGTCAACGGGTCGCGCGGCGCTTATGGGCAGGCCAACTATTCGGCGGCAAAGGCCGGGCTGCACGGCTTTACGAAGGCGCTGGCGCTTGAAGTAGCGAAAAAGGGCGTGACGGTGAATACGGTTTCGCCCGGCTATCTGGCCACCCAGATGGTCGAGGCCGTGCCTGCCGATGTCATGCAGCAGCGCATCCTGCCGCAGATTCCCGTTGGGCGTCTGGGCAAACCCGAGGAAGTGGCGGCGCTCGTCGCGTTTCTCTGCTCGGACGACGCGGGCTTCATTACCGGCGCCGATATCGCGATCAACGGCGGCATGCACATGCATTAGGATTGTCAGGACATAGGGCGCCAGCGGGTGCGCCCCCTGCAATTAATCAGGATTCCGATATTTATCGTTGCGCGCAACAATCACCCGCTTGCGACACATCCCCGACATCTCACCGACACGAAAAAAACGTGCCGCGTTACGCATTTTTTCATGCAACGCATTATTCCTTCTGGCGCAATAACAATGTGGTAACGCGGTGAAACACGACTGTAGCGAAACTGTACGTTTTGCCCGCTATGCTGGTCGGTACGGTGAGATCTGAACAGGAGAAAACGATGCTCAGTCATCACGAACTGGCGGCACTGCTGCTGATTCGCGACGCCAACGCGCCGCTCCAGACATTCGATGCCGATTTTATGGCGCTTGCGCGCTACCAGCTCGTCGAAATGGACGACGACAAAAGCGGCCGTGCGCCGCGCCTTACGACCCGCGGCCAGGAATTATTGCGGCGGCTTACACACGATGATGCGTATGGCAGGCCGGGGCAGGGCGCGATCTGACAAGGGTTTGCGTGGCCGCGCGGGCATCTGCCATCGTTTTTCTGTCAAGCGCCAGACATCCGGCGCTACGCTCGTTACAAACGCGTAACTTTTGATTGCCCGCTCTGCGATAAAGTGCCGGCTCTCGTTTTAATCCACTGCTTTATTGTCCGAGAGTCTGTCCATGAAAGCCGTTGTCAAGCCGTTCGCCCGTCTGTCCGCCCTGATGCTTTGCGCCGCTCTGGCTGCGCCGCTGGCCTCCGTTGCTGCGCCGAACCATCACGAAGTCTGCCACGTCGAGCATCACAATCATCACGCGGTGCGCGTCTGCCATCACGCGCGCTGATCTGCGCTGATCTGGCGAGTTAGTCGAAATGCCGCATTTTGATGCGGCATTTTTCTATCGAAATTAGTTAGCAATGCGAATGTGATTTCGCGTGGCACTGGTAGGCGCGCGTGACGTGGAATTGCGTCGTCACGCGCTATCGCCGCGATACTTCAGTTGCCGGGGCGTCCGCCCCCACCACCTCCGCCTCCGCCCGGCGGGCGATTGCCGCCTCCACCTCCACCGCCAGGCGGCCTGCCGCCTTGACCGGGTGGCCGTGCTCCGTTATTTCCTCCATGCCCAGGCGGTCTCGCTCCGCCTTGTCCCGGTGGCCGTGCGCCGCCGTTGCCAGGCGGGCGCGCACCGTTATTCGGCGGCCGATTCTGATGTCCGTTGCCTGGCGGCCGGTTGCCGTGATGGCCACCGGGCGGCCGCGTGCCGTGCGAAGGCGGGCGAATCCCCGGCGGCGGTCCGGGTCGCGGACCCGGATGGCGGTTCCAGCGGCTCTGGTTGCCGTACCAGGGGCGGTCGCGATAATAATTGCCCCAGTAGGCGCCTAGCGAGAACGTGAGTATCGGCAGGCCGATGGTGGCCCCATAGTTCATCAGCGGCACGCGCGCGCCCTGATACGGATACGAGATATAGCCGCCATAGACCCAGCCGCGCAGGCCGGGCAGGCTCACATCGCACCAGCTATAGCCGGACACGCAGCCCATCACGGCGATCGAGACGCCACCCGGCACCTGAGCGACGACGGGATAGTCTCCGGCCGGCCCGGCGTAGAGATTGACGGTTGTGCTGGTGAACGCCTGGCTCTGTGCGAGCGCTGGGGCTGGCGCCGCGAGCATCGCGGCCAGACCGGCGAACAACGCACCGACGAACTGCTTGCGCATCGCTTCCTCCGTGATCGAACTGCCTTGGTGATTTTTATTGCGATATCAACCGTAAGGTAGCAGATAAGTTTTTTTCGACGCGGCTGCGCATGTTACGGCTCATTTCGGTCGATGAGGGAAAAGCACGAATAATTCCGGGATATGAAAGGCGGCTGGCGAGCGAGGCCGTGTCACACGCGAAAAGAAGCATTGTGCAAGAATCGCGGCTCGGCTTGAATGCGCCCGCCATGGGTGCCTAAGTCGGGAATCGAACCAGAAAGATCAGAAAGACAGAAAGACCAGGAGCAGACAAGTGATTCAACGCATTGCGGGATTCTTCACGGGCGTGGTGCACCGGTTTTTGCCGGACCCGCTCATCTTCGCCATTCTCTTGACCGTCGTGACCTTCGTGCTGGCGTTTGCGCTCACGCCGCAGCCGCCCGAAGCGCTCATCATGATGTGGGGCTCGGGGTTCTGGAATCTGCTCGCCTTCGCGATGCAGATGGTCCTGATCCTCGTGACGGGTCACGCGCTGGCCAGCTCCGCGCCGGTCAAACGCCTGCTGGTTGCGCTCGCAAGCTGTGCGCGCACGCCGGGTCAGGGCGTGATGCTGGTGGCCTTCGTAGGCGCGGTGGCCTGTGCGATCAACTGGGGTTTCGGCCTCGTGCTGGGCGCGATGTTTTCGCGCGAAGTCGCGCGCCGCGTGCGCGGCACCGACTACCGTTTGCTGGTCGCGGCGGCCTATATGGGCTTTCTGACGTGGCACGGCGGGCTGTCGGGTTCGGTGCCGCTGGTGGCGGCCACCAAGGGCAATCCGATGGAAAAGACCATCGGCCTGATTCCGGTTTCGCAGACCATTTTCACGGGCTATAACGCGTTCATCACAATCGCGCTGATCGTGCTGCTGCCGATCCTGGTGCGCCTGATGATGCCCAAACCGGAGGACGTCGTTTCGGTCGATCCCGCGCTGCTCGAAGATCCGCCCACGGTCGAGCGCAAGCTCGGCCCCGATGCCACTTTCGCCGAACGCATCGAGGAAAGCCGTGCGCTCTCGCTGCTGGTCGCGGCGCTGTGCGCGGTGTTTCTCGGCGTCCGCTTTCATACCAAGGGCTTTGCGCTCGACATCGACACCGTGAATCTGGTGTTCCTCGCGGCCGGACTCGTGCTGCACAAGACGCCGATGGCCTATGCGCGCGCCGTCGCGGGGGCGGCCAGGGGCGCGTCGGGCATCATGATCCAGTTCCCGTTCTATGCGGGCATCCAGGCGCTGATGGATCACTCGGGTCTGGCGGGCGTCATCACGAAATGGTTCGTCGATATCGCCAACGTGCACACCTTTCCGCTGCTGGCGTTCCTGAGTTCGGCGGTGATCAACTTCGCGGTGCCTTCGGGCGGCGGCCACTGGGTCGTGCAAGGGCCGTTCGTGATGCCGGCGGCGCAGGCGC
Source organism: Paraburkholderia sp. (assembly GCF_035948235.1). Taxonomy (GTDB): domain Bacteria; phylum Pseudomonadota; class Gammaproteobacteria; order Burkholderiales; family Burkholderiaceae; genus Paraburkholderia. Next base: position 13,446 of record NZ_DASZJJ010000147.1, read on the forward strand.
TGGGCGCGGATCTCGGCAAATCGGCGATGGCGATTGCCTACGGCGAGGCGTGGACCAATATGGCGCAACCGTTCTGGGCGCTGCCCGCGCTCGCGATCGCGGGCCTGGGCGTGCGCGACATCATGGGTTATTGCGTGACCACGCTGCTGTTTTCGGGTGTGGTGTTCGTCGCGGGGCTTTACCTGTTCTGATGCGGATGTAATGCGGCGCGGCGACTTGCCGTGCCGCATTTTCAGCGCGGTTTTCGAGCCCGCTTTTTCATCAGGTAATCGCGCAAGACGAGCGCGTGATTCTGTTCTGTATCGTGCGAGCCGTACAGCAGCACGATCGGTCCGGCCCGGCTGGCGTCGACGAGCGGCGTCCACGCGTCATGATTCGCGTCCAGCTCGGCCAGATAGCGCCGCCGGAATTCGTCCCACTGCGCCGGGTCGTAGTCGGTGGCGTGGAACCACTGGCGCAGCGCCGTGCTGGGTGCAACGTCCTTGGCCCACGTCACGCCCGCGAGCCGTTCCTTGCTCATGCCGCGCGGCCAGAGCCGGTCGACCAGAAAACCCGTTTGACCGCCTTCGGGCAGCGGCTCGTAGACGCGCTGGATCGAAATCTTCGCTTCGCTCATCGTCGAAGTCTCCTTTGGATGAATGACCGCCAGCGACGCGGCGACGCGTTCGCGCAGCGCCGGCAGCACCTCATGTTCGAACCACGGATGATGTTTGAACCAGCCCTGATTGCGTGGCGAGGGATGCGGCAGCGGCACGATGCCCGGCCCGTACTCTCGCCATGCCGCGACGGTGTCGGTGAGCGTGGCCTTGCGTCGCCCGCCCAGCATATAGCGCTGCGCATATTGGCCGACCAGCAACGTCAGGCGCACGTCGGGCAATAGTGCGAGCAGACGCGCGTGCCAGAGCGCCGCGCATTCGGGGCGCGGCGGGTTGTCGCCACCGCCGCCACGGCCGGGGTAGCAGAAGCCCATCGGCACGAGGGCGACGCGTTTGTCGTCGTAAAACACCTCGGTGTCGATGCCGAGCCACGTCCGCAGCCGCTTGCCGCTGGCGTCATCCCACGCGACGCCGGAAGCATGAACCTTCGCGCCCGGCGCCTGGCCGACGATCAGGAGGCGCGAACTCGCGCTGGCCTGAAGCACCGGACGCGGCCCAAGCGGTAGTACATCCGCGCACGCCTGGCAGGCGCGGATTTCGGTCAGGAGACGCGGGAGAGAGTTCGACACGGCAGCGGAGATTTCGACGCCAGAGCGCAGAAGGTAGAACGGAAACCCAGTCTATCAAACGCGACAACCGCGTATCCATGGCACTTGCGGGAGCCGTATTCGGGTTTTCCTGTAACCTCGCGGCTGGTCTACGACCCTCGGAGCCGCCATGCCTGCATCACGCCACAGGACGTCCCGCGCCACCCAGATCGTGACGATCGCACCGCCGTGCAGCGAGGTGAGCCGATGACGGGCAGCGTCCTGGCGCTCGGCCTGACGGGCATGCTGGCGAGCCTCGCGCTGCTCATCTGGCTCGCGTACCGGGGTTGGAGTGTGCTGCTGCTCGCGCCGCTGTGCGCGATGCTGGCCGCGCTGATCTCCGGCCAGCCCACGCTCGCGCACTGGACCCAGACCTTCATGCCCGCCTCGGGCCGCTTTCTCGCGCAGTTCTTCCCGCTGTTTCTACTGGGCTCGCTGTTCGGCAAGCTGATGGAGGACAGCGGTTCGGTGGACGCCGTCGCGCAGTTCATGATCGACCGGCTCGGCACGCGTCACGCGCTGGCCGCCGTGGTGCTGGGCGGGGCGCTCGTCACCTACGGCGGCGTGAGCCTTTTTGTGGCGTTCTTCGTGCTCGCGCCTATGGCGCAGGCGCTGTTCCGTTCCGCCGATATCCCGCGCCGCCTGATGCCCGCCACGATCATGCTGGGTACGGCCACCTTTACGATGTCGGCGCTGCCCGGCACGCCCGCGCTGCAAAACGCCATCCCGATGCAGTTCTTCGGCACCACGCCGTTCGCGGCGCCTGGACTCGGCATCGTCGCGACCATCGTGATGGCGGGCTTCGGCTTGTGGTGGCTCGGCCGCGCCGCGGCTGCCGCGCGCCGCAACGGCGAAGGTTTCGTCGAACCGGCGGGCGGCGGCGCCGACGACGACACGCGCGGCAAATCTCCGCTGGTGCGCGAACGCGCGAGCGTCGCACAGACCTTCGATCCCGCCGAAATCGACCGCGGCGCCGATGCCACCGACTTCGCCGCCGCACCGCCGCCCTGGGTCGCGCTTGCGCCGCTCGCGGTCGTGGTGGCGATGAACTTCGTGATGAACGTTGTGGTGTTTCCGCGCATCGACGCCGGCTATCTTGCCGAGCCGCGCTGGGGCGCGACGACGCTGCATGCCGTGTCCGGCGTGTGGGGCGTATCGGTGGCGCTGGCGCTGGGTATCGTCGTGCTGGTCGCACTCAACCGGGGGCGTCTGGGCGCGCTGCGCGAGAGCGTCGATGCGGGCGCGAACGCCGCCGTGCTGCCGGTGTTGAGCGTCGGCAGTCTCGTGGGTTACGGCGCCGTGATCGCCGCGCTGCCGGCGTTCGAGGCCGTGCGCGACTGGGTGCTCGGCATCGGCGGCGGACCGCTGGTTTCGCTCGCGGTGGCGACGAATCTGCTTGCGGGCCTCACGGGATCGGCTTCGGGTGGGCTGACGATCGCGCTCGACGCGCTGGGCGGAACCTATATGCAACTGGCCGCACAGTATCATATCGATCCCGCGCTGCTGCATCGCGTCGCCGTGATGTCGTCGGGCACGCTCGACAGCCTGCCGCACAACGGCGCGGTGGTGACGCTACTGGCCGTGTGCGGATCGACGCATCGCGAAAGCTATCGCGATCTCGTGGTGGTGAGCATTCTGGGCGCGATCCTCGCGCTCGCCGTGGTGATCGTGCTGGGGTCGCTGTTCGGTAGCTTCTGAGCGCCAAGACGGGCGCGCCGCGCACCGATATGAAAACGGTCTACATCCACGGCCCGATGGGACGCAAAGGCCACCGAGCGCCTCGTCGACGAAACGCGCATAGGGACGGGCTGAGCGCCGCGCACTTTCGCTGCGCTAAATAGGGCTTTTTTTTCGTGGCCGGGTGCCTTCGCCGTTCGGCCAGGTGGACGCGCACGCCGATCCGGGCGACACTGCGCGCATTCCGCCACAAGCGCATCAAGACGAAAATCATATGGGACTGCGCCAGCTACGCTACTTTCTCGCCGTCGCGGAGCATCTGCACTTCAGCGAAGCCGCGCGCGTGCTCGGCATTGCGCAACCGCCCTTGAGCCAGCAGATCCTCAAGCTCGAAAAAGAAGTCGGCACGCGGCTGTTCGTGCGCCATTCGCGCCACGTCGAACTGACCGAAACCGGGCGGCTTTTTCGCGAGCGCGCGCTGCGCATCGTCGAGGACGTCGATCTGGCGCTGGCCGAGGCGCAGAACGCCGGACGCGGCGAAACGGGGCGGCTCAATCTGGGCTTTGCGGGTTCGACTGTGTTTCATCCGCTCGTGGCCACGCTGTTGCAGCGCTTTCGCACCGCGTATCCCGGCGTCGCAATCGGCTGCGAGGAAAGCAATAGCTCGGTGCTGCTCGAACGCGTAAGCGAGGCGCGCGTGGACGCGGCTTTCGTGCGGCTGCCGCTCGATTGCCGGGGCCTGGAGACCCAGCCGCTCGTCGAGGAGGCCGTACTGGCCGTGCTGCCGCCGCGCCATCGTCTCGCGCGCCGGCGCAGCCTCGATCTAGCCGATCTCGCCGGCGATCCGCTGATTCTTTTTCCGCGCCCCATCGGCCCCGATCTCTACGATTCGATCATCAGCGCGTGCCGCGCCTCGGGCTTCAATCCCGTTATCAGTATGGAATCGCCGCAGATTTCCTCGACTGTCAACATGGCCGCGGCAGGCTTCGGCGTCACGCTGATTCCGTCGTCGATGCGGCAGATTCAGGCCAAAGGCGTCACGTATCACGCGCTAAAAGGCGGCTCGCTGCATACGACCATCGCGCTCGTGCATCGGCCCCGTGAGCGCGCGCCGACCGTGCAGAACTTCGTGCGTATCCTGCGCGAAACGGCGCGGCACGCGGCGGGGCGCGTCGATTGATATCTTTTTCGTCTTGATCGGCGCAAACGCGGTATTGGACGCAGGACGGTGCGACAAATTATCCTAGGCTCGTTCGCATCTGCTTTCCCCTGGAGCCGTTCGTATGTCCGCCGTCCCCCCACTCGCCGCTACGCTGCAATCCATCGTCGGTCATCGCTATGTGCTGACCGGCGACGAGGCCACGCGCCGTTACCGCAAGGGCTTTCGTTTCGGCGAGGGCAAGGTGGCGGCGGTCGTGCGCCCCGGCTCGCTGGTCGAGCAATGGAAAGTGTTGCAGGCCTGCGTGGCCGCGAATGCAATCGTGATTTCGCAGGCCTCGAATACGGGGCTGACGGGCAGATCGACACCCGACGGCGACGACTACGACCGCGATGTCGTGATCGTGAGCATGGCGCGTATGCGCACGGTCTATGTGATCGACGAGGGCAAACAGGTGGTCTGCCTGCCGGGCGCCACGCTCGATCAACTGGAGCAGACGCTCAAGCCGCTTGGCCGCGAGCCACATTCGGTGATTGGCTCGTCGTGTATCGGCGCGTCGGTGGTGGGCGGCATCTGCAATAACTCGGGCGGCGCGCTAGTCCGGCGCGGGCCGGCCTACACGGAGATGACCGTCTACGCGCAGGTGAATGAGCAAGGCGAACTCAGCCTCGTCAATCATCTGGGGATTCGTCTGGGAGAGACGCCCGAACAGATTCTCGCGCGTCTCGATCGCGGGGATTTGCCGGAAACCGATATCCGTCACGATGCAGGCGCGGCTTCGGACCGTCACTACGCCGAGCACGTGCGCGATGTGGATGCCGCCACGCCCGCGCGCTACAACGCCGATCCGCTGCGCCTGCATGAAGCATCGGGATCGGCGGGCAAAGTCATGGTGTTTGCGGTGCGGCTCGATACGTTTCCCATCGAGCAGGGCGCGAAGGTGTTCTACATCGGCACCAACGCGACTTCCGAACTCACCGACGTGCGCCGCCATTTGCTCAGCGAACTGTCGAGCCTGCCGATCGCGGGCGAATATCTGCATCGAGACGCTTTCGATATCGCCGAGCGCTATGGCAAAGACATGTTCCTGCTGATCCAGCATCTGGGTACGCAGCGTTTGCCGGGGCTCTTCGCGCTGAAGAGCCGTTTCGATGCTTTTTTCGAGCGCTTTTCGTTCCTGCCTGCTCATCTGACCGACCGGGTAATGCAGGCCGTGAGCCAATTTTTCCCGAGCCATCTGCCCGTGCGCCTCAAAGACTATCGCCAGCGTTACGAGCATCATTTAATGCTCAAGGTGTCCGCCGATACTGCCGACGAAACGCGCGATTACCTAAAGCGCTATTTCGCGCAGACAAGCGGCGACTTCTTCGAATGCACGGCGGAAGAGGGCACCAAGGCGTTTCTGCATCGCTTTGCCGCTGCGGGCGCGGCCGTGCGATATCGCGCTGTGCATGGCGACGCCGTGGAGGACATCGTCGCGCTGGATATCGCGTTACGGCGCAATGATCGCGACTGGTTCGAAACGCTGCCCGAAGCCGTCGAGCGTCCCATTGCCATCAAGCTTTATTACGGGCATTTCCTGTGTCATGTGTTCCATCAGGACTACATCGTACGCAAAGGCAACGATTGCCTCGCGCTGGAGCATGAGATGTGGAAACTGCTGGACGCGCGCGGCGCCGAATACCCCGCCGAGCACAACGTTGGCCATCTCTATCACGCAAAGCCTGCGCTGAAGACGTTCTACGAGCAACTCGATCCGTGCAATTGTTTTAATCCCGGCATCGGGCAGACTTCGAAATTCGCGCACTATCGCGAGAACGCGCAGTAAAAGATAAAACGGCGATGCATTGAAATGCATCGCCGTTTTGTTTATCTGAGCAGCAGGCTCAACCCGCTTTGCTGACCGGCACCCAGCCGTTCTGCGTGGCGGCTTGCGCAAGCTGTTTGACAATCGATTTCGCAAGCTTGCCCGCATCGGCGGAAATGGTGTCGCCCTTCGCTGCCGATGCGCCATGCACGCCCACGCCTGCCGCGGCCGACATGGCCACGTGACCGGCCGCTGCACCCACGCCCGCCGTTTCGGCGACGCCCGGCATATGGCCGCTGTCCGCGTTTGCCTCGAAAGTGACGAGCGTTTGCGGTGCGCCGTTGGCCGGCAGATACGACACGGCAATGGTCGCGCCTACTTCGCTCTTGCCCGCGCCGAGACCGATCAGCAGGCGGCGGCGACGGCTGCCCGCATCGACCGTGTCGATGCGGCCTTCCACGACGATGGCGGCACGCCCGGCAGGCACGGGGCCGTCCACGCGCACGGCGGGCAGGCCCTGCTTTTTAAGCTGCGCGATGATGTCGTCGGCGAGCTTTTCGCGCGCGGCGAGCGCGGCCTGTTGCTGCTGTTGCGCCGACGATTCACCGCTCGCCATTGCCTTGATTTTTTGCGCCATACCGCTGTCGAGTTTCACCACGTCGGGCGAGATCGCAAACGCGGACACATAAATCACCTCGGCCTGAACTTGCGGCAGCGGACCGGCGGCTTGCAGCGTATTGGCCGCCGAAGCGCAGCCTGAAGTGAACAGCGAGCCCGCGAGCAGCACAGCGCCTGCGAGGCGTTTGGACTTGTTGATGAAAGCGTTGAGGAGCGTGGTCATATCGTATCGCCTGACTATCTTCGATACGCTCGCATCAATCAGGATGCCGAAATATCGAAGTGGGTTCATGAAGGCTGGCAGGGCGCTGCGCCTTTCGGCTGCGTGCGTCCTTCAGCACAGGCGCAAGTATGGGATCAGGCGCGCGCTTATGCCACACACAAAGTATGTCGATCTATGTCACGTGCGCGGGGCCGCGCTGGAAAACAGGGAAGGGTTAAGCGAGAGTTTCACGACGGCTTCAAGGCCACCGCCATCGCGGTCGAGAAAGGTTAGCGAACCTCCATGCTGACGCGCGATTCTGTCGACGATAGCAAGTCCGAGACCCGTGCCGCCCGAATGTCCGCGCGCGTTGCTCCCACGGCTGAATGGCGATTTGAGGCGCTCCAGTTCTTCGGCGCGAATGCCATTGCCGCGATCGCGCACCGCCACGCAGGCGCAGCCGTCGGCCTGCCAGGTGCGTATCGAGAGTCCCGTGCGTCCGTACACCACGGCGTTCTGCATCAGGTTCATCAGAAGGCGCATCACGGCGACGGGCCGGAACGCAAACACCGGTAGCGTGGCTTCGTCGAAATCGAATTCGTGCCCGAGCCCCGCGAAATCGGCCACCAGTTGGCCCACCAGCGCGTTGAGGTCGCCGGGTTGCGGCGTTTCGCGCTCGCCGCTGCCGGCGTAGTCCATGAACTGCTGAAGAATCGTATCGATGGTGTCGAGATAGCTCTCGGTGGAGGCCACGAGGGCGTCGTTGGTGCCGCGCGGCAAGGCCATGGCGATCGCCAGGCGCAGCTTGGTGAGCGGCGTGCGGATGTCGTGTGACACGCCCGCGAGCATCAGCGCGCGCGTGGCTTCGGCCTGGCGCAGCGCCTCGGTCATCTGATTGAAGGCGCGGCTGACCTGGGCGATTTCGGTGGGGCCGTCGGTGGGCAGCGGTTCGGGCGTCTCGCCCGCGCTCAGGTTGCGCGCCGCATGCGCGAGTTCGGCCAGCGGCCGGTTTAAGTGCATCTGGATCAGCCAGCCCGTGAGCGCCGCCAGCAGCGCTAGGCCGATCGACAGCACGATGGCCGTGGTGATGCCGCTTGCCTGGGCGTCGGCCGTCATGGGCAGGGCGATCCAGACCGGTTGACCTGCCGCGTGCAGGCGGATCCACAGGCGCGCTTCGTCCTCGCGGTCCTTATCCGCGATCTCCCAGCGCACCGGCATGTCGGCGGGCAGGTGACGCCGCAGTGCTTCCAGAAACACGTCGCGTTGCCAGGTGCGGAACAGGCGCAGCGGATTCATCGCGGGCGCGAGCACGCTCGACGCCGGCGCCTCGTTCTGCGCGTTCAGGCGCGCGGCGGCGGCGCGGCTCTCGGCGGGCGGCATCGCCACCAGCATGCCGTCCAGCACCTTGACGTAGTCCGCAAAGATGATCGACGCGCGATCGATGCGCGGGCGCTGCACGAAATGGAGCAGCGCGGTAAGCGAGCAAACCTGGGTGAGCGCGACCAGCGCCACCAGCAGCGCGATATTGCGCGAAAGCAGCGAGCGCGGCAGCCAGCTTCGGCTCGCGCGCCGCGACGGGAGCGAGGGGGACGCCATCAGGTATCCACGCCGGCCACCAGCATGTAGCCGATGCCCCAGACGGTCTTGATGAAACGCGGCTTGGCCGGGTCGTCCTCGACGATCTGACGCAGCCGCAGGATCTGCACATCGACGCTGCGATCGAGCGCATTGTGGTCGCGCCCGCGGGCGCGCGCGAGCAGGTTTTCGCGGCTCACGGCGCGATTGGGCGAGGAGCCGAGCGCATGTAGCAACAGCATCTGCGCAGAATGCACGTCGATCGGCACGCCGTCGCGCATGAGCGTTTGCTGGCCGACATCGAACACGAAATCGCCGAAACGCAGGCGCTGGGAGGTCACGGTCGGCTCGCCCGCGGCCATCTTCTGGCGGCGCAGCAGCGCTTTCACGCGCGCGACCAGTTCGTCGGGCAGGAAGGGTTTGGCGAGGTAATCGTCGGCGCCGGTTTCGAGGCCGATCACCTTGTCCGCCGCATCACCCTTGGCGGTGAGCATGAGGATGGGCAGGGTGTGGCCTTCGGCGCGCAGGCGGCGGCACACGCTCAGGCCGTCCTCGGGTTCCATCATGAGGTCGAGCACCAGCAGATCGTAGGGCTCGCGCTGCAACATGCGGTCGAGGCGCCTGCCGTCAGCGACGGCGCGCACCTCGAAACCGTGGCCGCTCAGGAAGCGTTGCAGCATGTTGCGCAGCTCGGCTTCGTCGTCCAGAACGATGATGCGGTTCGCCTGCTCCATGGCCGCCTCCGGCGGTGATCGATCGGACAGGGCGGGCGTGGACCCGCCCCGTTCCTCGTTGTTGTCGCATGCCGCGATCATCGGCTCGCGGCGGCCCGTTCGCGCATGAAGTCCTCGATCTGCGCGAGCGTCACATAACCGGCGTGCTGGCTGTCGATGGCGTCAAAGTGCTGGGCCACCATCGGCATGCCGGCCTGAGCCTGTTCGCGCGTGAGCTTGCCGTCGTGCGTCGTGTTCGCCTGCGCGAAGCGGGACTGCAGTTGCGCGATGGCCCGTGTCATGCGCTCGTTGGTGGCAGGCGATGCGGACATCGTCGGCGCGCCCGTTGGTGCGCCATTCGGTGCAGCGGGCAAGCCCTGCGCCGAAGCCGCAGCTGAAACGATACACAAAATCAGGGGGACGATCATCTTCTTCATGGTGTGCTCCGTAGGGTGGCCGACATAGCGCGTCGGCCGGGTAGGGGAAACGAATCAATCGATGGGGTTTTCAGGGGCGAAGGCAATCAGGCCCAGTGCGCCGGCACCCACACGCCGCCCATCCAGTGGCCCGGTACCCAGACAGCGGGGCGCGGGGCAACGTAGACCGGACGCGGCGCGATATAGATCGCACGCGGCAGCGGGCGCGCGACATACACCACCTTGGGCGCGGGCGGCGCGACATAGACGACCTTCGGGGCCGGCGCGACGTAGACCGTCTTCGGCGGCGGGGGCGGCACGTAGACAGCTTTCGGCGCGGGCGCGACATACACCGTGGTGTTGGCGGGCGGCGGCGGGGGCGGCGTGACTACCACGGGCGCGGGAGCCGGGGCGGGAACTGCAGCGACCGCAACCGTCGCGCCGACTGCGACTGTGCTGCCTCCGGTTACGACTGTCGTGCCACCCGTCGTGCCACCGGCGACCACGGTCGTGCCGTGCACGACTGTGCTGCCGCCCGAGGTCGTCACGACGCCCGGCGCCACACGCGTCGCGCTGCCCGAATGGGTGTAGGTGCCCCCATCCGCCCCCGTGACCGTGCCGGAGCGCGAGCAGGTGGAGCCGGCGCAATTCGTCGAGGCGTTGTGGCTTACGCTGTTGCCGTTGGCCGCCGTGACCGTGCCCGTCGAGCTGTACTGGCCCGGTGCGGTGCGGGTCACGCTGCCCGAGCTGGAAGCGCTGCGGCCGTCTTCGCCCGTCATCGTGCCGGTGTGCGAGCAGGTGCCGCCCGCGCAGTTCGTGTCGCCCGAATGCTGCACCGAACGTCCGTTCGGGCCGACTGCCGTGCCGCTATTCGAGAACTGTCCGGGAGCGGTGCGTGTGACCGTGCCCGTGTTGGTGGCGACGCCGCCCCACGGGCCAGCCACGCCGCCGGCGTGCGTGCAGCTGCCGCCGCCGCAGGAACCGGCGTGAGCGCCGTTATAGGTGCCGTGCGGCGTGTAGGCGGTGCCGTGACCGGACCAGCCCGCAAAGGCAGGAGCGCTGGCGAGCGCGATGAGCGTGGCGGCGGCGAGATGGAGCGATTTCATCAGAGGTCCTTGCGTTTGCGAGCTTGAGAGCGGGGCGGTTCGTTTCAGGACACGCATCCGGCGTGTCAGCGGAACGAACTATAGGGCGGACCCCGGCGCGAGTCGCGTGCAAAACCATGTCGCGGTGTTACATCTGAGCGGGCTATTTCCCCATGCCGCCCGTGCGTCAAGGGCGCGCTGCCGATGCGTTCAGCTGGCTGCTTTCACGCATGACATATCCCGACATACTTTGCGCGTGGTGTTTCGCGCGAAGCACTTCTAAAGTGCGCTTCATCCGACGCGACGACCGATGCATACGAACGACGCGTCTTTTCTCAGCGCACCTCTAACGTTCATCGTCATCATGCTCAACACTGGCAAGCTCGCGTATTACGTCACGCTCTTTATCGTCTTCGCCTCCCTGATCGAAGCGGCCTGGCTCACCTTCAGGAAGCGCCGCGAGGGCGAGGCCGCCTTCGACTGGTCCGAAGTCTGGCTCTCGCTTGCCGATCTGGCCGGAAGAAAACTGTTCGCGCTCCTGCCGATTTCGCTGGCCGCGCCGATCTTCCATTTCGCCTGGGAACATCGTCTTTTCACGCTCTCGATCGACAACCTCACGCTGGCGTTCTTTGTCTTTATCGGCCAGGAGTTCTGCTACTACTGGTATCACCGCGCCTCGCACCGCATGCGCTTTTTCTGGGCGACGCACGCGGTGCATCATTCGCCTAACCAGCTCACGCTCTCCTCGGCTTATCGACTCGGCTGGACTGGCAAGATCGCCGGGCCCGTGATGTTCTTCGCGCCGCTCGTCTGGCTCGGCGTGCGTCCTGAAATCGTGGTCGCGATCCTCTCGTTCAACCTGCTCTATCAGTTCTGGCTGCACAACACGTGGATTCCGAAACTCGGCTGGTTCGAGTACGTGTTCAATACGCCGTCCGCGCATCGCGTGCATCATGCGTCGAACGTCGATTATCTCGATGCGAATTACGGCGGCGTGCTGGTTGTGTTCGACCGCCTGTTCGGCACCTACGTGGCGGAACGCGCCGACGAACCGTGCCGCTATGGCCTCGTCACGCCGACGCGTTCGCGCAATCCGCTCGTCGTCGAATTCGAGCATTGGGTGAGTCTCGTGCGCGATATTGCGGCGGCTCCCAACGTGTGGACCGCCGTGCGCCATGTGATCCTGCCGCCGGGCTGGAGCGCCGACGGCCAGGGCGAGACCACGGAGGAACTGCGCAAGCGCAGCCTCGCGACGGTGCGCACGGATGCGTAGCGTGAACGATGCGATCAATGTGATCGCCAGGGCAGTTGCCGTAAATCGCAAGCTCCGCTAACGTGGCGGCCTGCGGCGGCCACGAGCCGCCGCAACGTTTTCGAACTTTCCGTCCAGACCCGGACGACTCTCTCGCAGAAAGCAGGCAGACAAGATGGATAACTCAGTGAACGGCAAGACGGTGGCGATCACCGGCGGATTCGGCAGCCTTGGTTTGGCGACGGCGCAGTTTCTCGTTGCGCGCGGCGCGAAGGTGGCATTGATCGGCCGGGGCGCGGCGCCTGTTGGCGAGGCGTTGCCCGCGGCGCTCAAGGATGCGGTGTGCCTCGGCGGCGTCGATCTGGTCGATGCCGAAGCAGCGCGCGCGGCGCTGCAAAAGGCCGGCGAGGCGCTGGGCGGACTCGACGCGCTCGTCAATATCGCGGGCGCTTTCCGCTGGGAAACGATCGCCGATGGCGACGCGCGCACCTGGGATCTGATGTTCGACCTGAATGTGAAGACGGCGCTCAACGCGTCGAAAGCGGCGCTGCCGGCGCTGATCGCGCGCGGCACGGGCCGTATCGTCAACATCGGTGCGGGCGCGGGGCAAAAAGCCGGACTGGGGATGGGTGCCTATTCGGCATCGAAGGCGGGCGTGGCGCGCCTGACCGAAGCGCTCGCCGAAGAACTCAAGGACAAAGGCGTGACGGTCAATGCGATCCTGCCGAGCATCATCGACACGCCGCAGAATCGCGCCGATATGCCCGATGCCGATTTCACGCGCTGGGTTCAAGCCGACGAAATTGCCTCGGTGATCGCGTTCCTGATTTCGTCAGACGCACGCGCGGTGACCGGCGCCGCGATCGCAGTAAACGGGCGCGTTTAACGGCTGCGAAGAACCGTAGCGAAAAGCGTGCACGGGCCTAGTGCCCGTGACCGCCGCTGCTGCCGTGGCCACCGGCGCTTTGCCAGGTGCCGCCACCGCCATGCCAGCCGCCGTGGCCGCCGTGCCACCCGCCGCCATGCCAGCCACGGTAGCAGCATCCGCCACCGCCCCAATACGCGAAGCCGAAGCTCGGCCCGTAGTAATAGTCGGGGTAATAGCCGTAGCCATATGGGTAGCCGTAAGCGTAGGGATAGCCATAGCTCGCGTCGTAATAGCCCGGATAGCCGGGGTAGGGAGCGACGGCACAGCCTGCGAGCGCGGCGGCCGTCCCCAATGCGCAGACGAAACGGAACACGATAATCTCCCCTCAATATTCCTTTGGCAACGCCAGGCGGGGTCGGGTTCACGAGGAATTGTGTCCGCGAATTACTGTCGCGCATGCCCAGATTGTCAGGAAGCCGAAAGATTTTTCGCGCTGCCGAAAAATAGCCGGTCGAGCAGCAGGACAACGAGAATCGTTGCGCCCATCAGCGGAAAAACCACGGCGAGAATCGCCAGGCCGGCCTTCCATGCGCGCATCGGCGGGGCCGCGCGCTCGCGCGACGGCGCGCCCACGGTACGGGCGGGACGGCGCAGCCACCACATGACGAAACCCGTTACTGCAAGGGCCGCAAGGCCCAGTGAAATCGCCGCGCAGATCAGTTGATTCGCAAGGCCGAAATATCGGCCCATATGCAGCGATGTGCCATAGGAAATGACCTGCGAAACCGCGCCGTAATCGGCATAGTGAATGTCCTTCAGCACTTTGCCGCTGTACTGGTCGATATAGACGGTGCGTTCTTTTTGCGGGTCTGAGGGGAAATACGACACCGTGTAGACGCCGGTCGCCGTCGAGGGCAACGCCACGTCGTAACCGCTGGCCACGCCAAGCGCACGCACGCGCGCGACGACCTGGTCGAGCGTGAGGCGCGGGGGCTCGGGTGTGGCCGCGTCGGGTGACTGCGGCACCTTCATCGCGCCCACAGCCCACGGCACGTTGGGCAAGGGCAGGTCGTCCATCACCATGCCGGGCATCGACGACATATCGTGGCCCGCATGTTCCGCGTGTTCCGCATGATCCATCTGCATGGCCGGCGCTCCCTCAGCGCGCGTCGGCGCGCCCGGCAGCGTGGATTTCAACGGCAGGCCGCCGCCCCACGCGCCGCGCGGCGCGCCTGCATTTACGCGCGTGGCCAGCGCCTTGAACTGCTTGCCCCACGAGCCGGTCCACGGCAGGCCGCTGACCACAAACGCGAGCGCGCCCACGGCGAGCCAGATGCCGACCACGCCATGCAGGCTCTTCCAGAATGGCCTTCCCTTTGCGCCCAGACGAGGCCAGAGCGCGGCGCGCCACGCCGATCCGCTGCCGCCAGACGTTGCGCGCGGCCACCACAGCGCTACGCCCGTGCCGATCATGACGAGCGTCCAGCACGCCGCCAGTTCCATCAGCAGTTCGCCAGGCTTGCCAAGCAGCAGTTTGCGATGGAGCATGCGATCCACTTGCATGAATCGCCGGTCGACGTCGAGCGTGCCGAGCACTTCGCCGCTATATGGATTCAGATAGACGCTTTGCTTGCTGCCATTGGCGAGCGCGAATACGAATTCGGCGCTGCGTGCGGGATTGGATTCGATATGCGCGCGGAGGGGTTTCGCGTCGGCGGGCAACGAAGCCTGCGCCCGTGAGAGCAGCGTATCGGTGGGCAGGCGCGGCGTGCCGGCAGGCGTCACCACGAGACGATGCGGATAAAGCAGCGGTTCGATCTGCGGCTGGAAGCAATAGATCGTGCCCGTGATGGCCAGCACGATCAGAAATGGCATGACGAACAGGCCAGCATAGAAGTGCCAGCGCCATAGCGTGCGATAGCCGGCATGGACCGTACCGGCTGCGCGCGCGGTGCGCGTTCCGGAGGCGGGCAACGTAGCGGACATTGGAGGCTCCTTTGATTTCAGTGTTATGGATGCGAAGAATGCGAGCGATCGCTCATATTCCGATCTTCGCCTCGACATAGAACGTGCGGCCCGGATAGGGGTGATAGACGAAGTAGCGCGCGTCGAACAGGTTATCGACACCAACACCGATCTCGCTCTTCTTCGTGGGCCGGTAGGTGTACTTCACATCGGCGACCGTATAGGTGCTGGTGCCGCCGAACACGTTCGGATTCGTATCGGTATTGGTGAGCGTGTTGTATTGACGCCCCGAATAGCGGGCCGCGAGCGTGAGCGCGTTATGCGCGTCGAAGCGATAAGTCGCGACCGCATTTACGCGCCACAGCGGAATGCGATAGAAGTACTTGCCGACGCTGGCCGGGTTCTGCGCGTTCTCCAGGATCTTCGACTGCGTGTACGCCACGCTCGCGGTGAGATCGAGGCCGCGCAGCACGACGTCCTCGCCCTGATAGCTGGTTTCCACGCCGCGCGAGCGCACCTTGCCGATGTTCTGGAAGTTGGTGACGTTCGGAATGACCGTGGTATCGGTCTGGCTGAAGATCGTGTTCTTCACGTCGTCCTGGAACAGCGTGAAGCGGAACAGCCCGTTCCAGTGCGCCCATTCGGCGGTGAGTTCCTTCGACAGATCGTCTTCGGCCTTCAGATTGGGATTGTTGTTGACGATGGACGAGCCGTTTATCTGCCCCTGGAACAACTCGCCCACGGTCGGGAAGCGGTACGCGCGCGCGACCGAGGCGCGCAGCGTGAGATCGTCGGTGAGATCGAAGGAGAGCGAAGCCTTCGGCGAGAAATGACGATCGCCCACGCCCGCATAAGGCACGGTCGATGCGCCCAGCGCCTGATAGCCGTCGTAGGCGTGCCAGTCCTCATAGCGCACACCATAGACGAGCTTCCAGCGCGGCAGAAAGCGCCATGCGTCCTGCGCATAGAAGGCCTGCGTTTCGGTCTTTCCCGCGAACGCGTTGGCGAAACTGCCTGCCGGGCCGTCGCGCCACGCCAGCGTGTTGTAGGTGCGGTTATCGACGCTGTAATTGTCGTAGTGATAGCCGAAAGTCAACCAATGCGCGCCGAGCCCCGCATCGGGTCGCGCGGGCGTCCAGGTGGTCTTGAGATCGAGCGTCTTCCAGCCGGTGCCGTCGCCAAGCGTCATCGTGCCAGCGCCGTTCCCCGGGCCGCCCGAACTCGCCGTACGCGCAACACTATTGCTTACATCGTAGTACGAAGCAATGGCTTCGCCGTTCCAGCCAGTGGCCTGATGCGTGCGCAAGTTGACGCCATAGAGCCAGTTCTCGCTCCATCCGCGGCTGGGCGCCATCGCCGCGGCAGGAATGGTGTACTCGTAGCCGCCGATGTTCACCTTGCCGCTATAGACGGGGTTGCCGTTGTCGTCGTAGAGGAAGGTCGATGTCTGGCTGTCGTAGGTCTGATGCCAGTAGCCGAGCGTGAAGCCGCCCTGCACGGTGGGCGTGAAATCGTATTGTGTGCGCAGCTTGAACTGGTCCTGCACGGTATGTTCGATGCCTTCGCCGTTCACGCCCAGCACGACAGTGCGCGCATTGGTCTGGTTGTTGTAGAAGTACGCGCCGTGCACAGGCGTGTCGCCGGCTTTCGCGGGCGTGGTCGATTGGGCGAGCGTCGCGAACTGTAGCGGCTGGCTGGTGTTTTCCAGATGATTGACGCCCAGCAGCCAGGAGAACTTGCCGATGCGGTCGCCAATCGACGCGCTCATTTCGCTGCCGTTGAAATTCTGGTTCACGCCATACAGGCTGAAATGCTGCGTGAACGCTTTGACGTCGGCATTGGCTTCGAATTGACTGGGCATGCGGGTGGTGATGAGCACCGTCGCGCCGAGCGAATTGCCCGGATAAAGCGCCGAGTATGGCCCGTAGATTACATCCACCTGCTGGATCTGGTCGGGGAACACCATCGACCAGCGCGGCGGGAACGCATAGCTGTTGCCGAGCAGATTCGACAGCAGCAAACCATCCGAATACACGAGGCCGCGTGCGCTTTGCGTGTTGCTCGTGCCGCGCACCGCGATGATCGAATTGAGGTCGCCTACGAAGCGTTTGCGCACCGCGAGATTCGGCAGGTACTTGAGCACGTCCTCTGTGTTGACGACGTTCCAGTTGCTGAATTGCGCGGGCGTCACGGTCTCGACAGTGGCGGGCAGATTCGGATCGACGGCGGGCGTGGGCGCACCTTTCGCGTCGCCGTGCGAAGCGCTGACCGTGACTGTGGGCAGTGTCGTGGAGGCTTTATCGGCATTGGCGGCGGCATCGGCCGCGTGAGCCGAAGCCGTGGCGAATGCGGCAAGCGCTGCGGCCGCCAAGGGCGCGATCAGAGACAACGGAGCGAGGCGGGTACGGACGTGCGGATACAACCGCGAGGGCGAGCGCAGGCGCGCGCCGCGCGAGGCGGGCGTGGACATGGTGAGATTTCCCCAGAGCGATGAACGTGCGGCCGCACGCACCCGCATGGCGGGTCTGCGCGTGTGCAGCGCGCGTGTCGTCCACATGACGCCGATGGGCTGATGAACCGTTGGAATTCAGCCTTCGATCAGGCGAGCGCGCACGCGAACCATTGAGGACACAGGCGGGCGCGATCGCGGGCGATCATGCGGAAAAAACGCAAACGTGCGGCCGTTAAAGGCTGCTATCAGGCAGGATCAGGCGAGAACGGGAGGGGCGCGCGGCCGGCCCGAGGGGAAGGCCCCGAAGGGCGTATGACGCGTGGAGAGCGGCGCGACGCGATCGACGGCGGCCACGAGCGCGCGTAGCGGCTCGGGCGCCGGGATGGCTGGCATCGCGACATGGTGTTCGAGCAGATGGCAGTAGCCGCAGGCGCCGAACGCATCGTCGTGCGAAAGATGCGGGGCCGTGGAGGCGGGCTGGAGCGCCGAACAAAGCGCGGCGTCCGGCTCGTGCGCGTGATGCGCGGCGATCAACTGACTCGCGAGCGGCGCAAGCACGATGAGCCACATGGCAACGAGGCCAAGCCATGCGGTCAGCAGAATGTGCTTGCGTAGTTTCATTTCGGAGTGAGCGATTTGCGCGGCGCAGTCTACCATGATGCGAATGATTTGCGCACGCATTTACACATGCTGAAAGTCGTCATAAGCAGTCCCGTATTTATCGCCGGTTTATCGTCGACACTCAGGGAGACTGCCGTAAAACAGGGGCTTTCGAACAATTCCGATGGTTCGTCGGATGGGCGTGCGCGATCATTAGTGACTTCTATCACTGATTAACTTTAAGGGCCGCCTGCGTCGCGGCGCGCGATCATGTCCGTCTTTCCTCTACGCCCTTCATCGAGCCTGCGCTGGCTGGCACGTACCGCCGAACCCGTCGGGCAACGCCTGGAGCATCGGGCATGTGACCGTACGCCGCAGGGGCAGGCGCTGCTTTCGCGCGGCAGCGGAATCCGCGCGACGCTTTGCGGTCTGGCGCTGCCTGATAGTTTTGCGCTGAAACTCGGCGCGCGCACGCATGCCACGCCACGCAATCCGGTGGCCTGTCCGCTCGAGGAGAGCGCGTTACGTCAGTGGTGCGTGCGTCGGCAAAGCGGCAATTGCCCGGAATGTCTGAAGCAGGCCGAAGACGAAACACAGCCATCGCCCCGCTGAAACATCGCGCTTACGCGGGGTACTGGCTTGCGGCCTGCTCGCGCAGCGCCTCCAGTTCCTGCACGATTGCCGTCGACAACTCTTCTACCTCGTCAGTCCATTCGCCGGCTTCACGCAGCGTCGCGCGCAACTCGAGGCACGCTTCGTAGAGCATCGAAGGACCGAGCACGGCTAGGCCACCCGAGACGCGGTGCGCCCACTCGCGCAGCCGCTTGAAGTCGCGCTCCGGAGCGAGCCGCGCATAGTCGGCGATATCGTGATCGGCCTGCTCGATGAAGAGCGGCGCGATCTCGGGCGTTAGCGCAGGAAAACGCGGGACATCGGCATCTTCGTCGTCATCTTCACCGGCGCCTTCTTCGACGTCTTGCGCGGGCTGCGTGACCTGATGCACCTGCGCGGCGATATCCGCAAGCACGCGCGCGAGCGCCGCAAGCGGCACCGGTTTGCTCAGATAATCGGTAAAGCCCGACTGGCGGCCTTGCGCGATCTGTTCGGGCAGTGCATTGCCGCTCACCGCGTAGATGGGCAGCGCTGCATGCTTCGCCCGCGCGAGCTTCAACAGTTCGAGGCCGTTCATACGCGGCATGTTGAGGTCGGTGAGCACAACATCGACGTTTGCTTCGTCGAGTCGCGCAAGGGCTTCTTCGCCATCCTTAGCTTCGATCACGTTCGCGCCGAGGGTGCGCAACTGGTCGCGCAGCAGGCTGCGGTTGAGCAAATTATCTTCGGCGATCAGGACATTCAGGCGCTGGAACTCGCTAACTTGCGAAGGCTGCGGCGCGCTACTGGCCATAACGGCTGGCGTGATGACCGGCGTCGGCGCGCCAGGCTGCGCACGCAGCATCTGCGTGGCGGTGCGAATACCCGCGAGGCTGTATAGACTCACTTCGAGGCTACCGTCTGCGCGTGCGCGCGGCACGAGCGGCCCATCCTGGCACAGCCAGACGACATTGGCCGTGCCACCCCACAGGCGCTGCACCTCTTCGGCGGTGTATTCGCCGGTCACCAGCAGATAGTCCATCGCGCTCTCGCGCGACGAATCGTGCAGCGAAGCAAGATCGATCGGCAGACTGACTTTCGTGTCGAACAGATTCGTGAGCCACTCGCGATTTTCGGGCGCGCGGCACAGAATGGCCGGATGCGCGTCGGGGAGTGTCCACTCGCTGCCGGCGCTGGCTTCGCCGTCCGCGCGCAGCGGCAGAGTGACGATCACGCGCGTGCCTACGCCCAGCGTGCTGTCCACCTCGCAACGTCCATGCATCAATTTGGCGAGACGCCCGCAGATCGATAGCCCAAGACCCGTGCCGCGCGCTTCGGTGAGCCGATGCGCGTCGCCTTGCGTGAAGGGCTGAAAAAGCCGCGCCTTGAGCGATTCCGGCATACCCACGCCGGAATCCGCCACGCTGATTTCGAGCGTGTCGTCGCGCCAGTTCGCGCGCAGCACGACCTTGCCCGAGTGCGTAAATTTGAACGCATTGCTCAGCAGGTTATTGACGATCTGCGCGACGCGCACGGAGTCGAAAAAGAGGCGCGCGGGAATCGCGCGATCGATCACGAGGTAGAACGGCAGTTGCTGACGCGCCGCGAGTGGCGCATGTGCTAGCGCGATGCGCACCAGCAGCACGGCAATCGATTCGGATTCCTCTGAAAGCGTCATCGCGCCCACGTCGATCTTCGAGAAGTCGAGCACGTCGCTCACGATCTGCAGCAATTCGGAGGAGGAAATCTGCATTGCCTGCACGCGCGCCTCCTGCTCGGGCGCGAGCGGCCCGCGCGCCACCAGTTCGATGTTGCCGGTGAGCGAGGCCAGCGGCGTGCGGATCTCGTGGCTCATCGCCGCGAAGAAACTCACTTTGCTGCGCGCGGCCTCGTCGCTCGTGCGCTTCGCTTCGCGCAGCAGGCGCTCGGCTTCATAGTGCTTCGACATATCGGCGAAAGCGCAGAACATCACGTCCTCGCGCCGCATGGTGGCCGGTGCGAAGGTGATTTCCAGATGCACGCTTTCGCCATCTTCGCGTGTGAGCGAGAAGGGCAGATCGTAGATCGGCAATTCGCCGTCGCTGGGCGTCGCATAGGGCATGCGCTGTTCGAACTCGGCGCATAGCGCGCCCGGCAGCCGCGTTGCCTGGACGTCGAGGCCGAGCACGTTACGCACTATCTGGTTCGCGATGATGATCTCGAAGTTGCGCTGCCGCACGATGCACAAGCCGACCGGCGTCGCATGCACGAGCAGATGGTTGAGCAGTTCGCCCTCAAGCGCGCGCGTGGCTTCCGCATAGGTGCGTTCGAGCACGTGGCGGTTCCAGTAGCGCGCGAGTGCGGCAAGGAGAACAAAAAGCGCCAGCGTCATCAGCGCGATGGCGGTGAGCGGCATACGGATCAGGGCGAATTGCTCGGCCCACGAAATCGTCAGCGTGTAGTGGCCGAAATCGTATTCGAGTGGCTGCTCGCGCATGGCCCAGCCGAAACGCGGCAGCAGATGAAAGTGCGCTGGCGCGAGGCCGGCGACTGCGCGATCGACATATTGCGCGCCGGCTGCCGGCAGCGGGCCGGCGAGCATCGCACCGTCACGGTCGAACAAGGTGGGGGCTGCCGCATCGGCGTCGCCGAGGTTGGGCACGCGCGGCAAACGGCTGAGATCGATCGCGGTCAGCACGATCGCAAAGGGCTTGCCGTCCTTGATCACTGGGACGGCGCCCAGCATGATGGACGGCGCGAAACCGAGTCCTACTGACGGATGAAACCATGTGACCTGGCGCCAACGGCCCTCGCCGAGCGGGTCGATTCCGCGTGTACTCATGCGCAGCAGCACCGCGTCCACCAGCAGGCGCGCCTGCTCGACGCCGCCTTGCAGCGATGCAGTGGTGGTCGAAGCGCGCGGGTTGGGTTTGAGTTGATGGCTCCAGGCGGCGCTGCCGTCGAGCAGTACGAACATCATGGGCTCGTCTGGATCGATCACCGAGGCCATCTGCGCTACCCGATCGCAGAACGTGCGCAGGTCCGGCGCGCCGGTGAGACCGTCGAAGGCGGGCGTGCAGCGTTGGGGCGGGCCGGGTACGGCCGTGAGAGGGCTGGCTAGCGCCCCTAGCTCGTGTAGCGCGAGCAGCAGATGCAGGTTCGAAAGCAGAGCGAAGCGCCGCAGCAGGATCTTATTGGTCTGCTCCGTGACAACGCGTATCTGCGTGGCCTGATTCGAAAGCGACGCCGCACCGATGCTGAAGGCAGCCACAATCGCCGCGCAAAGTCCCGCGAACGACAGCAGCACGAGCAGCATGCCGAATACGCGCCGCTCGCGCTGCAAGTTGTGTTCAAGCGCCTTGAGCGCGCCGAGCGGCGAAGCGAGCGATGCGATGCGCCGTTCCATTATGCGAATCCGTGTTCGCTCGCGTAGCGGATCAGATCGGCATTCGATTCGAGGTGCAGCTTGCGCATGGCGGCGCGCTTTTGCGTGGCGACGGTTGTGACGGAGCGGCTCAGGCGCTTCGCGATCTCCGTCACACTCAGGCCTAGTGCAAACAGGCGCACGACCTCCAGTTCGCGCGGCGATAGCGGATTGCTGCGGCGAAAATCGTCGGCGGTCGAGCCTTCCTTCGCCAGCCGCTCGGCGATGCGCGCGGAAAGCGTCGTGCCCGGTTCGACGAGCGCGCGCTGGCAGACCTGGGCGAGCGTCGGAATCGGCTCGTCCTTGCCGACCAGCCCGGCCACGCCTAGCGCGGATAGCTCGTGCAGGATGCCGCCGTTGGTGAGCATCGTGAACACTACGACGGGCAGGTCGGGATAGAGACGCCGCACGCGGGCGATGAGGCGCAGGCCGTCTTCGTCCTCAAGCTCGCCCTGCATCGAAAAGTCGGTTACGAGCAGATCGCAGGGTATCGTGCGCAGCGTGTCGAGCAGCCCGGCGCCGGAATCCGTGGTCGCTACGACCCGATGGCCCGGCAACTGGTCGAGGTAGTCGCGGATGGCCGTCAGGACGACTGGGTGATCGTCGGCGACTACGATCCGCAGGGTGTGCGTGGCATTCGTCATGGGCGTGAGCGTGTCGCCTGGCAAGAGCAGTCGGAAGGGCGGCGCGATGCGCCGGGCCGTATATCGTTCTGCATCCCTGAAGGTTATCTCATTATGTCGCGTGGGAACGGAAGACTTGTCTGTCGGACAAGGTGGCGCGGAACGTGCGCTGCCGTTGCGTTGCGCCAGTGGGTCAGTGATTGCCGCAGCGGTGCAGGCCGCTCGCGTCGGCGCAGCTGCGCGCCATGCTGGGTACGTCAGTGCAGTGCATGTGGAAACAGGCGGCGGAGAAGCGGCCCATATCGGCGCCCGGCATGGCACAGGTCTCGCGGCAGGCCCGCGTGGGCACCGAAGCGAAGCGCAGCGGGGCGGAACGCGCTGCCGCCTGAGCGCCGTGCCCGATGGCGTGGCCGGACGCCGGGGCGTGCTGTCGCCCGGCGAGGCCGAAGACCAGCGCCCAGATCATCATCGCCCATCCCAGCGCGCTGGCCGTCGCGATTGGCCAGAAGGTGGCTTGCGGCTCGCGCCACAGCAGAAAGAGCGCGGCAAAAAAGGCCACGTAGAACAGGGGCAACAGATAAATGCCGAAGCGGCTCGCCCGTTCGCAGGCCCTCAGAACCCACGACGTCAGCGGTGAAAGAGTCGGACGGACAGGCGAAGCGACGGACATGGCAGAGGCTCATTCGGATGGGAAAGGGCGGTGGCGCAGTACGGCTTGCCGGCCACACTTCGACTTTAGCGATGAGCGCTGACAGACTAAATCGGATGATTCTGAGAAATAATGGAGATGTTATGTAAGAATTTACCGTGCATACGACGAGAATTCTGATCTAAAGCGTCAGGAGGTTGCCGAGCGCCGGAATGTTTGCTGACAGATCGGGATTACCCTCAAGGCCGCGAACTCCAGGCGCCACATAACGTCTTAACCGGCCAGGGAAGCGGGCGTGGCCGCCGCTGCCGCCCGCGCGATCGATGGGCCGCGCGGTGCGGCCGGCGACCACACGCGCTATCCTGTTGCGCCCCGCGCGCGGGGATCATCGAAGAACCGCTTTTACAGGAACAATTCAATGCGCCGACGTCAATTTCTTCTCAGCTCCAGCGTCGCGGTCGCCGCGAGTGGTCTCGCTCTCGCCGGCTGCACGACGACTCCGCTGGGGTCCGGCAACAGCGCTGCCCAGAACGCGGCCAAGCGCAATTCGATCGACGCCAGCGTGGACGCCACGCTCACGCGCCTGTTCAACACCGTGAGCGGCTCGCAGGAACTCATCTCGAAGGCAAGCGGCGTGCTGGTGTTCCCGAGCGTGATCTCGGCGGGATTCTGGATCGGCGGCCAGTACGGCACCGGCGCGCTGCGCATCAACGGCCGCACGGACGGTTACTACAGCACGGTGGCGGGCTCGTTTGGCCTGCAGATCGGTGCGCAATCCAAGGCCATCATCTTCGCGTTCATGAACCAGGGCGCGCTCGAAGACTTCCTCAAGAGCCAGGGCTGGGCGGCCGGCGCCGATGCGACGGTCGCGGTCGTGACCGTGGGCGCCAACGGCAATGTCGATACCTCGACCGCGACCAGCCCCGTCGAAGCCTTCGTGCTGACCAACGCCGGCCTGATGGCGGGCGTCTCGCTCGAAGGCGTCAAGGTCTCGCGTCTGGTGATCTGACCACCATGAGCGAGACGGCTAAAACCGGCGGCAAGCCCACTTTCAGCCGCCGCCACAAGATTCATTTTTCCGAATGCGACCCGGCCGGAATCGTGTTTTATCCGCAGTATTTCGTGCTGTTCAACGATCTGATCGAGTCGTGGATCGACGAACTGATGCCCGACGAGGGCTATCACGGCATCATCGGTGCGCGGCGGGTGGGCATGCCCACCGTTCGGCTCGAAGTGGATTTCACGGCGGTCAGCAGGATGGGCGATGACGTGACGCTGTCGCTCGACGTGCAACGCGTCGGGCAGGCGTCGCTGACGCTCGCCTGGGCCTGCACGGGCGCGGACGGCGTGGTGCGCATGAGCGCGACGCAGACGATCGTCACGACGTCGCTCGACACGCACAAGGCCATCGCCATCCCCGACGATCTGCGTGAGGCGCTCGTCGCTTCGGCGGCACGCCCAGGCGTTTGAGCCGGGGCACGCCCGAATCTCAGCGCGCTGCGCCCAGCGCGCTTTCCAACGTCGCGAAAGTGCGCTCGTCGGTGCGGTCGAACTGCAGCGGCGTGACCGAAACACGGCCCGAATGCACCACGGCCGTCTCCGAATCCGGCCCGTTCTCGCGCGGCCCGCGATGAAAGCGCAGCCAGTGATAGTCGATGCCGCGTGGATCGATCTGCGGCACGACATCGATGCCTTGCACGAGACCGACGCCCTGGCGCGTGACGGTCAGCGGCCCGGCGGCGCTTGCATCGACATCGGGGAAATTCACGTTCAGGCAGACCGGCGCGTCATGCGAAATGGCCGCGAGACGGCGAATCACGTCGGGCGCCAGCGCGCGGGCCGTGTCCCAGCGCACGTGGTCGCGGTCGCGGAAGGCCTGGCTCAACGCGATCGACGGCAAGCCGAGCAGCAGGCCCGTCATGGCAGCGCCCACCGTGCCCGAGAACATCGTCTCCACACCGAGATTCGCGCCGCGATTGATGCCTGAGAGCACCAGCGACGGCGTGACATCGCCCATCAGATGGCGCACGGCCATCACCACGCAGTCGCCGGGCGTGCCCATCACGCCGAAACGGCGCTCGCCACGGCGGCTCACGCGCAGCGGCGAGTGCAGGCTGATCGAATGGGAGGTGCCGCTCTGATCGTGCTCTGGCGCGACGACCCACACTTCGTGGGCGAGTTCGGCGGCCACCGCTTCCAGGACGGCGAGGCCGGGCGCATCGATGCCGTCATCGTTGGTAAGGAGCACGCAGGGGAGTTTCGAGTCGGGTGCGGACATGGCAAGTCTCGTTCAGGGTTGAAGGCAGACAGGTGCAGCAGCAACGGCCATTATGGAAGAAGGCGGCCTATTTCGCGACGGATCAAGACGTATTGGATATAGACTAGCGCGCAGCGGTTGGCGCTCCCAGCGTTCGGGCGCGGGCCGCGGCCCCTTGTTTTACGTATCCATTGCGTTGTTGCGGCGCCCGCCGCGAGGAGACTCCGTGAAGCCGCAAGACCTGCCAGATATCGCTCGCGCGCTGTTCATCATCGCGATCCTCTGCGCATTGACGGTCGGTTCCCTCTACGTCATGCGTCCATTCATTCCGGGCCTGATCTGGGCGACCATGATCGTCGTCGCCACCTGGCCCGCGATGCTCGCGGTCCAGCACCGTTGCGGCGGGCGGCGCGGCATCGCCACACTCGTCATGCTGCTGATCCTGCTGGTGGTAATCGTCCTGCCTCTCTACGAAGCGATTTCCACGCTCGCGGAACACGGCGGCGAAATCATGGGCCTGATCCGCAGCCTGCCCAGCTATACGCTGCCGCCTCCGCCGATGTGGATTCACGACCTGCCGATGGTGGGCGCGCGCATCGCCGGCGAATGGCAGACGCTTTCCGATGCCGGCCCGGGCGGACTGCTCGCGCGTCTCGAACCCTACGTGTCGATCGCGGCGCACTGGCTCATCGGTCACGCGGCTTCGGTGGGCGTGTTCGTGCTGCATATGGTCGTCACCATCATCATCACCGGCATTCTGTATATGCAGGGCGAAAAAGCGGCGGCGTTCGTGGTGCGCTTCGCGCAACGTGTCGGCCCGCGCTATGGCGAGGAGGCGGTGCGCCTCGCAGGAGCGGCGATCCGCGCGGTTGCGCTCGGCATTGTCGTGACGGCGGTGCTGCAATCGGCGCTGGGCGGCATTGGTCTGGCGATCGCCGGCGTGCCCGGCGCGGGGGTGCTCACCGCGCTCATGCTCATGCTTTGCCTCGCACAGATCGGCCCGGGTCTGCCGCTGTTCGGCGGCGCGATCTGGCTGTTCATGCACGATGCTCACGTGGCGGCGATCCTGCTCGCGGTGTGGTCCGTGATGGTCGTCATGCTCGACAACTTCGTGCGGCCGGTGCTGATCCGGCGCGGCGTGAATCTTTCGATGCTGCTGATTCTTTCGGGCGTGCTGGGCGGCATGTTCGCGTTTGGCATCGTCGGGCTGTTTATCGGTCCGGTGATCCTCGCGGTGTCTTCCACGCTGCTCAAGGCGTGGATCGAAACGCCTGGGGCGCCTGCCGCTGACGTTTGAAAGCCTGACGCCTCACCGGCGACCCATCGAGACGAAAAACGTCTCGATGGGCGATTCATCAGACTGTTTCCTCTCACCCGCCTTATCCCTCCAGCAACCAAGGCAGCTTAACGACACGCCGCTTCATTCGACGTTAGGATGACGGCTGGACTTCGCCTGGTTCTTGCGTTCATCGCGTTCACTTGCGCATATCTGCGCCGGACTCGCTGCACACGTCGTCCCGTTTGCTCGGAGCGCTCGCGTGGGCACGCGCGGCGCCGCGCTTTTCGGGAGGGAAAATGGCTCAGATCAACTGCGACATATGCGGCGTGCGGCCCGCGAGCGTGCGGGTGGCCGTGTTGCAGGACGGCAGGCGGCGCTTTCTCGACGTCTGCGACTATCACTACGCCCAGCTCACGCGGCATCAGCGCACGCTGAGCCCGCTCGAATCGCTGTTCCGCGCCGCGCAGCAGGCCGAAGCGGCGCCGGGGCAGAATCCCACGCATACGATGGAAGCCGGCGACGGCGCCATTGTCGAGCGTCATTTCAGCGATGTCGCGCGCGAATTGCTGCAACGGGCCGCCGAACGCGCCCTGCAATTCGGCCGCCGCGAAGTGGATACCGAACACCTGCTTTACGAACTGGCCGGCAACGAAGCGGGCGCCGCCATGCTCACGCGCCTGGGTATCGAGCCCGCCGACGTGCGCGCCTTCATCGACGCCAACGCGCAGAAACGCGATCCGATCGCGACGGGCGACGAGGGCCGCGTGGCCGTGTCGCCGCGCCTGAAGGGCGCGCTCGATCGCGCGTTTCTCATCTCGCGCGAACTGGGTCATAGCTACGTGGCGCCCGAGCATTTGCTGCTGGGCCTCACACAGGTGCCGGACAGCTTCGCGGGCCATCTGCTAGCCCGTTACGGCGTGACGCCGCAGAAGGTGCTCCAGCGGCTCGTGGAAGCCCAGGGCGACCCGAAAGAGCGGCCTGCCGCGAAAGCGCCCAGCCCCACGCCACAACTCGACCAGTACAGCCGCGATCTCACCGCGCTTGCGAGTGAAGGCAAGCTCGATCCCGTGATCGGGCGTTCGAGCGAAATCGAAACCGTCGTGGAAGTGCTGGCGCGGCGCCGCAAGAACAATCCGGTGCTGATCGGCGAGCCTGGCGTGGGCAAGACCGCCATCGCCGAGG
Source organism: Paraburkholderia sp. (assembly GCF_035948235.1). Lineage (GTDB taxonomy): Bacteria > Pseudomonadota > Gammaproteobacteria > Burkholderiales > Burkholderiaceae > Paraburkholderia. Next base: position 41,062 of record NZ_DASZJJ010000147.1, read on the forward strand.
GACTCGCGCAGCGCATGCTCAACGGCGATGTGCCCGAATCGTTGCGCGGGCGGCGCCTTGTCGAACTCAACGTGAACGGCCTGATTGCGGGCGCGAAGTATCGCGGCGAATTCGAGGAACGCGTGAAGGGCGTGATGGAAGAGATCTCAGCCCAGCGCGAGAATCTCGTGCTCTTTATCGACGAAGTGCATATGATCGTCGGCGCGGGTCAGGGCGGCAATGAAGGCGGACTCGATATCGCCAACGTCTTCAAGCCCGCGATGGCGCGCGGCGAATTGAACCTGATTGGCGCCACTACGCTATCCGAATACCAGAAGTACATCGAAAAGGACGCGGCGCTCGAACGCCGCTTCCAGCCCGTGTTCGTGGCCGAGCCGAGCGTCGATCAGACCATCAATATCCTGCGCGGGCTGCGCGACAAACTCGAAGTCCACCATCACGTGACGATTCGCGACGACGCGCTCGTCTCCGCCGCCGAACTGTCGGATCGCTATATCACCGGGCGCTTTCTGCCGGAC
>NZ_DASZJJ010000148.1:0-5552 GCF_035948235.1 Paraburkholderia sp.
GCGCTCACCGCGCCGAAGCTCGCCAGCTACACGCGCCAGCGTACCGACGACCTCGGCCTCTATCTTCAGGATCAGATCACGCTGGGCAAATGGTCGTTCGTGCTGGGCGCGCGTGAAGACTACGCCACCACCGACGCCAACGAGTACGTCAAACACACATCCACGCGTCAATTCGATCGCGCGTTCACCTGGCGCGCGGGCGCACTGTACGCCTTCGATAATGGGCTTTCGCCATTCGCCAGCTTTTCGCGTTCGTTCCAGCCGGTGACGTCGGGCACGACGGCCGACGGCAGCGCGCTCAAGCCCACCACGGGGCGTCAGTTCGAAGTGGGCCTCAAATACCAGATTCCGGGCACCAGCAGCTTCACCACGCTCTCGCTCTACGACCTCGAACAGCACAATGTTTCGACGCCCGATCCGAACAACTCGAATTACCGTGTGCAGACCGGCGCTGTCAAAAGCCGTGGCGTGGAACTGGAAACGCACCTGAACCTCACGCGCGAACTGTCGCTGATCGCCGCTTATAGCTATACGAGCGCATGGGTCGCGAGCGCGAACGATACTTCGCTGGGCCACACACCCGCCGCCGTGCCGAAGCAGACCGCTTCGCTGTGGGCCGACTACACGCTGCATCGCGGCACGTTCAAGGGGCTGGGCATGGGCGCGGGCATCCGCTATATCGGCAGCACGTATGGGGCGGCCGACGATTCGTTCCGGGTCGGCTCGTTTACGCTCGTCGATCTCGCTCTGCACTACGAACTGCGTAACTGGAAATTCGCGCTCAACGCATCGAACCTGTTCGACCGCCAATACGTCGCCGCCTGCGCGAGCGCAACGCAGTGCTTCTGGGGTGTACGCCGCGAAGTCATCGGCACCGCACGCTATCAATGGTGAAATGGTGAGCCCGATGATGAAACGATCCCGTATTCCGATGCTGCGTGTGCTGGCCAGTTGTGTCCTGGTAGCTTGCGCCTGCGTTCACGCAGCGCCGGTCAGCACGCCCGGCGATTCTGTTGCAGCGGCGAATGCGCTGTTGCCCGACACCGAATCCTTCCTGCTCCAGAACGGGCCGCAAGGCCCGCGCTATCGCGTCTGGCTCTATCACCCGGCTGCTGGCGCAGCGTCGGCGACGATGCCGCGCGCCGCTGGCGAAGTCGCCGATACGTGCGTACAGGAAGGCGCGCCGCCGCTGCTCGTGCTGCTCGACGGCAATGCGACCTTCGCACTCGCGGTGAGCGCCGCGCGTCTGCAGTCGCGTTTGATCGGACCGGTGACGATCGCCGCCATCGCCGCCGACAACGACGCGCTGTTCGACGAACGCCAGCGCTTCCGCGATTTCACCACGACCAGCCGCGACGGCTGGGGCGTGGCGCGCGATGCACAAGGCAAGCCGCTGCAAACCGGCGGCGTGGATGCCTTCGAATCACTCGTCAACGAGGCATTGCCGCGCGCGATCGAAGCGCGCACGCATGAAACGCCACGCGCGCGAATGTTGTTCGGGCACTCGCTGGGCGGCTTTTTTGTGCTGCACGATGCGCTTTCGCAGCCGCAGGCGTATTCGCGCTATATGGCGGCCAGTCCTTCGCTGTGGTGGGATGCGGGTGCGTTGCTCGAACGCGTGCGCTCGGTGCGTAAGTCCGTTGCGGGTGAATCGGCTACGGGCATTCCGCTCGCGATTCGCGTCGGCGGCGACGAGCAACGGCTTGCGCCAGACAGCCCGCCAGCGCGTGTCGAACGCGTGCGTCACGCCGCGATGATCGACAATGCGCGGGCTTTCGCGGACGCGCTAAACGATACGCCCGCACTCGGCTTCAATGCCGATTTGCAGATCTATCCGGGCCAGAACCACGTTTCGTATTTGCCTGCGGCGATCAGCGAAGCCGTGGCACTCGCGGCCCGGCACGAATGCGCGAAGCCGCCGCAACCGTGACGCAACACGCGATGCCCTGCCAGCGCAATAGCAAATAACCGGGTATCGTGTGGTCTTTCAAATCTGCGCTTTCGCCCATGAATCCGATTTCCCGTCATCGAGTGCCCGCACGCCATGCATTGAAGCGCGCCGCCGCCATCGCCATGGCGTCTTTCGCGCTCTTCGCGGCCGGGTGCGCCGCGCCCACGCAACAAGCCGGACAGCCCACGCAAACGCCGGCCGCGAGCGCCGCTTCACTCGATGCGGCAATCAATGGTCCGCAGCGAAGCGATCGCGCCAAGGCGCGCGATGTTTATCGGCACCCGAAGGAAACACTGCAATTCTTCGGCGTGGAGCCAACGCAGACGGTCCTCGAAATCGCGCCGGGCGGCGGCTGGTACACGGATATCCTGGCGCCCTGGCTGCACGATCACGGCCACCTTGTCGAAGCCCAATACATCAGCACATCGCCGGAGCTGGCCGCCGAAGATCGCGACAGCGATGCTGCCTTCCTGCGCAAGCTGGCCGCCACGCCTGCAATCTATGGAAACGTCAAGGTGGGCACCTTGCGCGCGGGACAGTTCAAGGGTTTCGACGCACATGAGCAGTTCGATCGCGTGCTCACGTTCCGCAATATCCATAACTGGATGAAGGACGGCCAGATCGACGACAACCTGCGGGCTTTCTGGCTCGCGCTAAAACCCGGTGGCGTGCTTGGCGTGGAAGAGCATCGCGCGCAACGCGGCGCGACCGTGCAGCAGATGATCGATAGCGGCTATGTGACGGAGGAATACGTCATCGAACACGCCCAGGCAGCGGGCTTTGTGTTGGCCGGACGCAGCGAAATCAATGCGAATCCGAAGGACACCAAAGATTATCCGCACGGCGTCTGGTCGCTGCCGCCAACCTATAAAGGCGGCGATGCCGATCGCGCACGTTTCGCGGCGATTGGCGAATCGGATCGTATGACGCTGAAATTCATCAAGCCATAACCCGGGCTTAACGCTTTAAACGGCCGTCGTTCGCGCGACGGCCTGCAGCCTCGCCACATCGAGTATCGTCACCTTGCCGAATTCCAGCCGCACGATCTGCTGGCGCTCCAGATCCTTCAGCAATTGATTGGTCGTCTGGCGCGATAACGACACCATCGAAGCCACGCTGTTCTGCGAGACCAGAATCGTGCTCTGGCGGTCGTTGAGACCTCCATTGCCATCGGCCATCATCAACAAACGCCCCGCGAGCCGTTGCGCCGCCGAAGGCGCACTTAGCGCTTCCGTGTTTTTATAGCTGACGCGCAAACGTTGCGCCATCAACAATGCAAAATCGTGCCAATAATGCGGCGCATCCTTCAATAAGCTGCGCAACGCGGTTTCGGGAAATTGCAGAATGACCGCTGCGCTGCCCGCAATCACATCCTGCGCGCGTGGCAGCTGATCGAATAGCGACACCTCGCCGATCCACGCCGTGGGCCGCAATACCGCCAGCAAGGTTACACGCCCATCCACATCGACCATGCCGACTTCGAGCGTGCCGTCCAGCAGCGCATACAGCGAACATGACCGGTCGCCGCAACGGTAGAGCGCCGCGCCTTTATCGAGCTTCAATACAACGGCGCAGGCGAACAGCGCGTCCTGCAATTGAATGGGTAAAGCGCTGAACCACGGCGTGGATTCGATCTGCTTGCGATAACGGGTCGGCATGGCTGCTGCGGTTGGCATAGGCGGAATCACGTGTCGGCTTTCCGACAAATTGGGCGCGCGCTTGCCCCTATCATGGGTTCGCGCAGGTGCATTCATTCTTGCAGTAGCCCTTCAACGTGACCAGGTGGATCATGAATCATTTCGGCGACTACCAGTTCGAAATCTACTTCAACGGCCTCCAGGGCCGCAAACCGGATTTACCCGTCGATTTCCAGAGTCTCGAAGCACGCGCGAGCGCCGCGATGGCCCCGTCCGTGCTGTCCTATGTTCAAGGCGGCTGCGGCGACGAAACGACCCAACGCCGCAACGTGGAAGCGTTCGCGCATTGGGGTATCGTGCCGCGCCGACTCGTCGACACGCGCGAGCGCGATTTGTCCGTCGAAATGTTCGGCAAGCGCTATGCGTCGCCGCTGATGCTTTCGCCGATTGGCGTGATCGGCATCTGCTCGCAGGATGGCCACGGCGACATCGCGACGGCACAAGCGGCGGCAACCGCGGGCGTGCCGATGATCGCGTCCACGTTGACGAATGATCCGCTCGAAACCGTCGCTCAGGCGCTTGGCGACGGCGATGCGTTCTTCCAGCTTTACACGCCGAAGGACCGTGAACTTGCGGAAAGCTTCGTGCGCCGCGCCGAAGCGGCCGGCTACAAGGGCATCGTCGTGACCGTGGATACGTGGATTCCAGGCTGGCGCCCGCGCGATCTCAACGAAGGCAATTTTCCGCAATTGCGCGGCGTGGCGCTGGCCAATTACTTCTCCGATCCGCACTTCCGCGCCAAACTCACGGCGCCGCCCGAGGCCGATCCGGCCGCCGCCGTGCGTCTGTGGGCGTCCGTGTTCGGCCAGGCTGTGACGTGGGAGGATCTGGCGTGGCTGCGAACGCTGACCCGGCTCCCGCTGATCGTCAAGGGTATTCAGCATCCGGACGACGCACGGCGCGCTATCGATGTGGGCGCCGATGCGGTTTTCTGTTCGAATCATGGCGGTCGTCAGGCTAATGGCGGGATCGCGGCGATCGATATGTTGCCCGAGGTGGTGGCCGCTTGCGGGAATACGCCAGTGTGGTTCGACTCCGGTATTCGCAGCGGTACCGATATGGTGAAGGCGCTGGCGATGGGCGCGAGTATGGTGGGCGTTGGCCGGCCTTATGCGTATGGTCTTGCGCTGGGTGGCAGCGCCGGTATCGTGCACGTCATCCGGTCGATTCTTGCCGAAGCCGATCTGCTGATGGCCGTTGATGGGTTTGCCGATATTGCGGCTTTGCGGGCGGCGGGGGTGAGGCGAGTGACGGGTTGATCTGACTGAGACCGCTGGGCGGCGCCGATTATGCTGGTTTTTGTAGCGAGTGGGCACCGGGTCGGGTTGACGGGGAACGCATGATTGCTGCGGTCCCCGTCGCGGCACGGTTATATGGAAGGAAATTCGTCCTAAGGCGTCAGATCATCACCTACGCGCTTCCAACGGCAAGCGCCTTCCCTTTTACCCCACCCCATGGATCATCAAATAGATACGTGGGGCCGGGAACTGAGCCCGAAACGAATGTGAATCGATAGAAAATCTCATCGGCTTCACAAATTTCAAAGTACACAGCGTAGTCTTCAAGCGGTAAATCTAATGTAATTTTGAATTTTTCGGTCGCGGAAGCCACCTCAATCAAGCTTCGGTCTGAAATATGAAAGGGCGCAACAATACATCTGGCGCATCCGTCGCCCAGCACAAATTGACTTGTAACATGAAGGATGACTTTAGCCCCAAACGCATCATCAGGAAGCGGATCGAATATCAGATAGTCTGGGTGAAGCAAGGCACCTTGTGAGACATTTCCTGTCCCCCATTGGCTCAAGCCTTCTTCGTATGCTCGAGAACGAATCAGGATCTGACTATGCGATATCAGCAGATCAACAGTTTGGGTCATATCTTCACCCATCGCAAATCTCCACG
>NZ_DASZJJ010000149.1:0-9848 GCF_035948235.1 Paraburkholderia sp.
GACGACCTGGTTTTGCGTGCTCGACGGGTTGAAGCCCGTGATCTGCGCGTTTTCCGCTGAGCCTGCCGCGTGCTGGTACGAACCCATCGCGTAGACCGACGTACGCTTCGAAAGCGAGTACTGGGCGATCAGGTTGACCTGATGGTACTTCGGATCGCCGTCGGTGGCATGATCCTGGCCCATCGTGAAGGTGTAGCCCGCGCCCACCGTGAAGGCCGGCGTGATGGCATACGTGCCCGACAGTTCGTAGTTCTGGAAGTGCAGGTCGTGGCTGCCGTTACCCGAAGAAAAGTCCACGTTCGAGTAGTTGGCCATCACCTTGAGGCTGCCCAGCACGTACGACGCGCCCGCCGAGAGAATGCCCTGATAGCGTGCATTCGCCAGCGCGTTGCCGTAGATGGTGTTCACAAAGCCGCCGCCGCTGCCATAACCTGCCACCGCCGAGATCGGATCGTTGATACGCAGATAACCCACGCCCGCGCTGAACGAACCCAGCGTGTAGGCCGCCGCCGCGCTATACGAAGCGTTGTTCGAGAACTGGCCTGCCTGGCCGCCAAACGAGTAGTGGCCTTCGAACTGGAAGCCCGCCATCACGGGGCTGATGTACTTGACAGCGTTGTTGACCGGGAACCCGTTGTCGAGGTTGTCCATGTCGTTCGGATGCGCTAAGTACCAGCCGCCGTAGTTGCCGTTGAGCGAATACGGTTCGATCAGGTCGACGGTGGCGTCCCACTGCTTGCCCAGGGTGATCTGGCCATACTGTTCCGACTTCACGCCGACATAGGCGTTACGCGAGAACGCCAGGCCGCCGCCTGCCGCACCCGTGGCCGCATTGAAGCCGCTTTCGAGGCGGAAGATCGCCGAATAGCCGCCGCCCAGGTCTTCCGAGCCGCGCAGGCCCCAGCGGCTGCCCGCCGGCACGCCGCTTTGCATCTGGACCAGATGGTTGCCGCTGCCCGGCACGAGATTGCCGTTCGCGCCGCTGGCGACGTTGTTGGCGTAATCCACGCCCAGATCGATGATGCCGTACAGCGTGACGCTGCTTTGCGCGTGGGCGCCCGCTGCGGCGAGCGCGAGCGGCAGCGCCGCGAGAAGTTTCTTCTTCACTGCGAGTCTCCTGGTCTGGACGCCGCTCGCTGCGGCGTCCTCTTCTGTTAAATATTTACCTGGTAATACGAATCAAACGAATCAGGCGAATCAAATCCGGACGAAGCGCTCAAGCGCCAAGCGACTTCTGCACTTTCGTCGCGACATCGGCGGGCACCCACGTCTTCCACATTTCCGGATGCGTCTTGAGGAACTTGAGCGCTTCGGCCTGCGCGTCGACCTTATGCTCGGTCATGTCGAGAATCGTCGTGTTCAGGAAGTCGATCGGGAAGCTCACTTTCGAGAAGAACGCCATCACGTCAGGCTCGGCCTGATAGAAAGGCGTGGACACGCCAATCTTCAGCTGCGAAACCAGATACGAGGACGCGCATTGCTGCGAGCTGTTCGCTTCGCGCAGCGTCTTCCAGCACGCTTCGTTGAACGGCGGCATCTTCAGTTGCACGAACTTGTACTTCGCCATCAGCGCGGCCGGTTCCCAGTAGTAGGTAAGGATCGGCTTGCCGCGCGCGTAGGCCGACGAAATCGCCGCATCGAGCGCCGCGCCCGTGCCGGGGCGGAAGTTCGTATAGCTGTCGTCGAGCTTGAGCAGTTTCAGCAGGCGTGTGTTCACGCGCTCGCAGTCCCAGCCCGAAGGGCAGTTCAGGAAGCGGCCACGATCCGGTTCCTCGTCGTCGGTGAAGAGGGTTTTGTACTTCGGCAGATCGCTCACGGATTGCAGGTCCGGTGCGCTTGCCTTGATGCCGCGCTTGGGGTCGCCATGGATCACGTAGTCGGGCACGTACCAGCCTTCCTTGGTGCCGCCCGGCAGTGTGTCGCCGACCAGTTTCACCGAGCCGGCCTTCACCGCGCCCGCGATGATTTCCGAGCGGCCGGTCCATTGTTCGGACCACACCTGCAGGTCGTTGCGCGAGAGCGCCGTTTCGGTGGCGGCCGTGCTGCCCGGCACGGTGTCGGTCTGGCAGCCGTAACCGTTCTTGACGATGTAGCGCAGCACTTCGCTCGTGAAGTTGCCGCTTTCCCACGTCACGCCCGCGAAGTGAACCGGCTTGCCCTGACTGCACCAGTTGCCCGCGGCATGTGCGGGCAGGGCGGCAACCGCGAGCGGCGCGGCCAGGCAGGCGGCCCGGAATGTGGACCAAAGCAGGCTGCTTATCTTTTTCATTGCGTGTCTCCGTCTATTTGAAATGTTTCGGAATGCTTCGTTTTTTGTCCGGTCGTTCGCTTTTCGCTCGCTTCTGTGTGGCTCCGCCGGAGCGGGCCGCAACCGGTTTAATCGTCGGCTTTAAGGGTGCTTCAGGTGTAACGGCTGTCGTGCGCGCCCGTGGTGGCTAGCACCGCTTCGTCCAGTTCGATGCCCAGACCCGGCGCGTCGCCCAGATCGAGCCAGCCTTGAGCATCCGGCTCGATGGCGCGCGTGAGCGGGAAGTCGCGTCGCGCGGGCGTCCATTCGGGCGGGTCGTAAGGGAATTCGACGAAGGGCGCGTTGCCCGCGCCCGCCACGACATGCAGGTTCGCGGCCAGACCGATGCCGTTGCCCCAGGTGTGCGGCGTGAAAATCTTTCCGTTGGCCTCGACCTGCGAGGCGAGGCGGCGCGCGCCTTCCATGCCGAGCGAGCAAACCACATCGGGTTGATAGACATCGAGGCAATCGCGTGCGAGCAGCGCCGCGAATTCGTGCGCTTCGCGCGTCATCTCGCCGCCCGCGATGCGCACGTCGGTCAGTTGACGCAGCCGCGCGTGCCCCGCGTAATCGCCACGATGCAGCGGCTCTTCCACCCAGTAGGGGCGATAGCGCTCGATCTGGCGGATCACGGCGAGCGCGTCCTCGGTACGCCACGGCGCCTGGGTGTCCCAGGGCATGCGCCAGCCCTGATTGCAGTCGACCATGATCTCGATGGCGTCGCCCGCGGCTTCGCGCACGGCTGCCAGCGCCGCAATATCGTCGACGAGACTGGCGCGGCCAAAGCGCACCTTCAGCGCCGGAAAGCCGCGCGCCACGGCGTGTTCGGCCCAGCGCGCCATGCCGTCGAGCGAACGATGCACGCCCGACGACGCATAGGCACGCACCCGCCGCGCGCGGCCGCCGGCCATCTGCCAGCACGGCTGGCCGAGAATCTTGCCGGCCAGATCCCACAGTGCGACGTCCAGCGGCCAGAGCCGTCCCGCATGGAAACTCAGGTTGTCGAGCACCGCCGAATGGCGCGCAAGATCGAGCGGATCGGCGCCGATGAAGAGATCGCGATAGTCGTCGAAGCCATACATGGCGTCGCCCGAACCGATGCCCACGCGTCCTTCGGTGTCCTCCACACGCACGATGGTCGCCGGGAAGGCGCGGCGCGGGCGGCTGTCCCATGACGCCGGAAAGGGCGGGTCGAGCGGCAGGCGATGCTGGCTGACCGTGATGCGGGCGATGCGATTTGTCATGGCGCGTATGGCGCCGCTCGTTGCGCGCCAAAGGCGGCGCTGGGCGGCGATAGTCTCCTTGGCCTGTGCAGGCGTTACGGCATCCTAGAGGGTCAATTTGTGGCACTCAATGAAGTCAATTGAAGTAAATGACAGCCTTCAATTCCGCGAATTGGGCGCGATAATGACCCAGCGGCCGCGCCGGGGTGCGGCGCGCTTCGACCCTCGGGAAAACACCCATGAACGGCTGGATGCCCACGCTGCCTGCGCTGCCACGCGGCGAACCCAAATACCGCGCGATCGCCTATGCCTATGCGCAGGCGATCAACGGGGGCCAGATGCTGCCCGGCGAGAAACTGCCTGCGCACCGGCTGCTGGCGAAGAAGCTCAGCGTGACGACCGGCACCGTCAGCCGCGCCTATACGGAACTGGAGCGCTGCGGCATGGTGGTGGCGCGCGTGGGCGACGGCACCTACGTGGCCGAGCCCGATGCCGACGGCGCGCGCCAGGCGTCGGAGGCGGGCGTGGGCGGCACGCTCGCCGCATACGCGAGTGCCGCGCCCACGGGCAATACCGGCAGCATCGGCAACATGCCCGCGCCGCCCGCACCGGGCCGCCCTGTCGATCTCGGCCAGAACGTGCCGATGCCGACCGACGAAGCGCTGTTGCTTACGCAGACGCTGCGCGAACTGGCTGCCGACGAACGCCTGAGCGGCGAATTGCTGCTTTATCAACCTGAAGGCGGCCGCCGCTCGCATCGCGAAGCCGGCGCGCGCTGGCTGGCGCGCATGGGCTGTACGGTGCCCGCCGAACGCGTGCTGGTGACGCAGGGCGCACAGCACGGGCTCGCGTGCGTCCTGCGCGCGGTGTTGCGTCCCGGGGACACGATCTTTGCGGAGGCGCTGAGCTATCCCGGTATCGTCGCGCTCGCGCGGCAACTGCGTTTGAACCTGGTGGGCATCGAAATCGACGAGGAGGGCATCGTGCCCGCCGCGCTTGAACGTGCATGCGCGCTGCTCGCGCCGCGTGCGCTGTTCTGCGTGCCGACGCTGCACAACCCGACCACGGCAACGCTTTCCGAAGCACGCCGCGCGGCTATCGCCGAGATCGCCGTGCGCCACAACCTTGTGGTGATCGAGGATCTGGTGCCTGCTGCGCTGCTCGCGGCGGGCACCACGCCGCCGCCCACACCGCTGGCGGCGCGCCTGCCCGAGCACGGCATCGTGATCAGCAGCCTGTCGAAGGCGGTTGCGCCGGGATTGCGCGTGGGTTACGTGCAGGCGCCGCAGGATTGGGTGGGCAAGATTCTCGCCGTGATCCGCAGCGACTGCTGGATGACCTCGCCGCTGAGCGCGGAGATCGCGGCGCGCTGGATCGTCAGTGGCGAGATCGACCGGCTGGTCGCGCAGCAGCGCGCCTGCGTGGACGTGCGCCAGGCGATCGCCGCCGATGTGCTATCGGGCTGGACCTATCGCACCGATCCAGCGAGTCCGCATCTCTGGCTACCGCTCGCCGAGCCGTGGCGAGCCGCCGAATTCGCGGCGGCGCTGCGCCAGGCAGGCGTGCTCGCGAAGACGGCAGACAGCTTTGTGATCGGGCGCGGGTCCGCGCCGCATGCGGTGCGCTTGAGCCTGGGCGGCGCGCGTTCGCACGAAGCCTTGCGCGACGCGCTGGAAGTGCTCGCGCGCACGCTGCGCAATGGGCCGGAAGGGCTTTATTCGGCGTGATTCCGTCATTCTGGCGCGCTAGCATGCGGTGATAGTTCACCACCAGGAGGCGAGCCGACCATGAGCAATGCGAAGGATTCCAAGAAAAAAGCCGCGAAGGCCAGCAAGGTCAAAACGCCAAAAGCCCAAACCGCAGCCGCAGCCGGCCAGGCTCGCCGTACCGAAGTGATGGGCGAAGCCTTCGTCGCGCGTGCAATGGGTTCGATGGACGGCTTCACGCGGCCGCTACAGGAATGGCTCAACGAGCACGCGTGGGGCAGCACCTGGCTGCGCGACGGGCTCGATCTCAAGACGCGCAGCCTTTGCACCTGCTCGATGCTGGCGGCGCTTGGGCGCAGCACCGAACTCAAAGGCCACATACGCGGTGCGATCAACAACGGCGCGAGCGTGGTCGAGATTCGCGAAGTGCTGCTGCATAGCGCGATCTACGCGGGCGCGCCCGCCGCCGGAGAAGCGTTTCGCGCCGCGAAGGAAGTACTGGCTGAGATGGGCGTCGCGCTTCCCGACTGACGTGCGACTGACGCCCGACTGACGCACGCCCCTTACGCCGCGACACCTTCCTCAGCCTCGCGCTGCACCGTCGCGAGGCCATCGACCTCCACCGGCACACGCCGCGCGACGGCGCACATCAACTCATAGCCGATCGTGCCCGACGGCTCGGCCACTTCATCGACCTTCACATTTTCGCCCCACAGTTCCACGTGCGAGCCGATGCCGGCGTCCGGGCAGGGCGTGAGATCGACCGTGAGCATGTCCATCGACACACGGCCGACCACGCGCGTACGCACGCCATCGACGGCGATTGGCGTGCCGGTTGGCGCGTGGCGCGGGTAGCCGTCCGCGTAGCCGCACGCCACCACGCCGATGCGCATCGGCTGCTCGACCGCATAGGTACGGCCGTAGCCGATGGTGTCCTGCGGCGCCAGCGTCTGCACGCCGATGATGCGGCTCGACAGCGTCATCGCCGCGCGCAGACCCACGCCTTCGATATGTCGTGCCGCGCCCGTGGGCGATGCGCCGTAGAGGATCGTGCCGGGCCGCACCCAGTCGCGGTGCGCGCGCGGATGCCAGAGCACCGCCGCCGAGTTCGACAGCGAGCGCTCGCCGGGAATGCCTGCCGTCGCGGCGTCGAAGCGGTCGAGCTGCCAGTCGATCGCACCGTCGTCGGCGTTGGCGAAGTGGGTCATGAGGCTGATCGCGCCGATGCTCGGAATCGCGCGGGCGCGCTCCCAGGCCGCGCGATAGGCGTCAGGCTTGTAGCCCAGGCGGTTCATGCCCGAGTTCATCTTCAGCTGGATATCGATGGGCCGCGTCGTTTGTGCCGCAGCGAGCAGCGCCAGTTGCTCGTCGCAATGCACGGCGACGGTCAGGCGATGGGCGACGGCGGTGTCGACGTCGGCGGCATCGAACACGCCTTCGAGCAGCAGGATCGGTTTGCTCCAGCCGAGTTCGCGCACGCGCACGGCTTCGTCGAGATCGAGCAGGGCGATGCCGTCGGCGTCCGCGAGCGCCGGGTAGATGCGCTCGATGCCATGGCCGTAGGCGTTGGCCTTGACGACCGCCCACACGCGCGAGCCCGCTGCACTGCGCGCGGCGAGCTTGAGATTGTGGCGGATGGCTTCGGGATGGATGCGGACGGAAATGGGGCGCGGCATGAGCGATCCTGCTAACGAAGGTGAGTGGGGCTTTCCAGTAATTTGTGCAATCGTATTGATTTTCGTCCAGTTATTTTTAACGTATTTCCCGTGGAATTTGGGCTTATTTACTGGATTGAGGTTTTATGCCGATGTGCGCTGCTCGCCCGTCGCGTAACGAAGCGCCTCCAGCACCGTGGCGACGGCCGCGCTGCGCGGCTCGTGACTCAGTGCGCCCAAGGCGGGCGCGATGGTGCTGAGCTTGAGCGGCAGCGCGCGCAGCTCGCGCATGGCGTCGCTGCGGCTTGCGCGCGTGGCCGACGTGACGAACAGGCACTGCATGCGCTGCGCCACCGCGCGGTTGGTGTGATGCGAAGCCGATTCCATGAGGATCTGCGGCATCGGCTGGCCCGCCCGTGCGAATTCCGCTTCGAGCGCGGTACGCATGGGCGAGCCGAGCGGCGGCGCGATCCACGCAAACGCGGCGGTGTCGGCCCAGCTCACGCGACTGCGCTTGTGCAGCGGATGCCGATGGCTCGCGACCACCACCACGTCGTCGCGCAGCAGTTCATCGACATGCAGTCCCGAGGCTAGCGCGGTTGCCTCCAGCCGGCAGACCAGCAGATCGAGTTCGCGCCGCTGGGCCAGTGGCAGCAAGCGGTCGAGCGTATCGACGCGCACGTTGAGTTGCAGCGGCGTGTCGTGCTCACGTAGCCATGCGAGCACGCCGGGCAGGAACTGCTCGTCCATATTGGGCAGCAGGCCGATCGTGAGCGGCTGGCCCAGACCGTGGCGCAAGGCTTCGAAGGCGGGCTCGATCTCGCGCAGATCGTTGAGAATGCGCGCGATGCAGTCGAGCATCGCGTCGCCATAGAGCGTGGGCTCGACTCGCCGCGAGGTGCGTTCGAACAGTTTTAGACCCAGCGATTCTTCGAGTTCGCGCAGCCATTTGGAGAGCGCGGGCTGCGAGATCGACGCGGCTTCCGCCGTGCGCGCGAAGCTTCGGTAGCGGCCGAGCCACTCGAGCGTTTCGAGATCGCGTAGCCGCAGGCGGCGCAGCGCGACGGGCAAGGCGGCGAGACGCGCGGCGTCGGGCGATGAGCTTGTCTTGCGCAATGGCCTTGAGGCGGGTTTTGCAGCCGGCATGAGCGTCGATTCCATTCATATATCCACGGTTATGGATTATGCGGAATCTTTCATCGAATCCAATGCCGATTCGCGAATAATAAAAAGCCCGCGAATGAAGGAGACGGATGATGAAGGGCGAAAAGAATGCCGCCGAAACAGGCGCACCAGCTGGCGCACCAAACGACGCGCGCCGCAACTTTCTCAAGGCGGCCGGCGCGGCTGTCGCGACTGCGGGAGTCGGCGCCGCGGCGCCGGTGACGGGTGTGGCAGCAGAAGCGCCCCGCGTCGCAAGCGCGCCTGCCGACGGCGTGCCCGCATTCCGCCAGGCCGCCGCCGCGCCCGGGCAGGCGCCCACGGGCTACAACATCCTCTTCATCCTGACCGATCAGGAACGCCACTTCGACGCGTGGCCGTTCCCGGTGCCGGGCCGCTCGGCGTTGCGCCGCGACGGCATCACCTTCACGAATCACCAGATCGCTTCGTGCGTGTGCTCGCCGTCGCGCTCGACCATCTACACGGGACAGCACACGCAACACACCGGCGTGCTCGACAATGCGGGCGTGCCGTGGCAGCCCGATATGTCGCCGGACATTCGCACCGTGGGCGACATGATGCGCGACGCGGGCTATTACGCGGCCTATCTCGGCAAATGGCATTTAAGTTCGAAGCTGCACGAAACAGCCAGCCCGTACACCGCGCCCGTGTCCGACTACAACCATACGATCAGGGAGTATGGCTTCGACGATTACTTTGGCGTGGGCGACCTGATTGGCATGGTGCGCGGCGGCTACAACTACGACGGCATCACGACCGAATCGGCGGTGAGCTGGATGCGCAATCACGCGCCGCGTCTGGCGAAGGAAGGCAAGCCGTGGTTTCTCGCGGTCAACCTCGTGAATCCGCATGACGTGATGTTCGTGAATACCGATCCACCGGGATCAAATCTGCAGGACGCGAACAAGCCGATGCTCGGCAACGCGCATCCACCCGAAGACGCGCTCTATCAGCAGAAATGGGAGCGCGTACCGCTGGCGGCGTCGCGTCATCAGCCTTACGACGAACCGGGCCGCCCGGCTGCGCACGGTATGTTCAACGCTGCGCACGCGAATCTGGTGGGGCGTTATCCATTCACCGACGAACGGATTCGTACTTATCAGGATAACTACTTTAACTGTGTGCGCGATTGCGATACGCATGTTGTGCGCCTGCTGCAATCCCTGCAATCGTTGGGGCTGGATGAGCGCACCATCGTCGTGATGACCGCCGATCACGGCGACCATGTGGGCGCGCATCAACTGGTAGGCAAGGGCGCGACGGCCTATCAGCCGCAGAACCATGTGCCCCTCGTGATTCGTCATCCCGCCTATCCTGGCGGCAAGCAATGCGACGCGCTGACTTCGCATATCGATATCGCGCCGACACTGCTGGGACTCACGGGTCTCGACGATACACGCCGCGCGACGATTGGCGGTCCTGCGCTCAAGGGCAAAAATATCGTGCCGTGGCTGGCTGCGCCCGAGAAAGCGCAGACCAATAGCGTGCGCGATACCGCGCTCTTCAATTACGCCATGCTGCTCTATTACGACAGCGAATGGATGCTCAAGGAACTGGGCACGCTGCGTGAAAAAGGCGTGCCCGAAGACGAATTGCGTCGCCGCGCGCTGGCGCAGCAGCCCGATTTCCGTCTGCGCGGCACGATACGCAGCGTATTCGACGGGCGGTATCGCTTGACGCGTTACTTCTCGCCGCTGCAATTCAATACGCCGACGACGCTCGAAGCACTGTTCGCGCAGAACGACGTCGAGCTATACGACGTGGCGAGCGATCCTGGCGAGATGCGCAATCTGGC
>NZ_DASZJJ010000150.1:0-50484 GCF_035948235.1 Paraburkholderia sp.
CTTAGAACGGAATATCGTCGTCCATTTCGTCGAAGCCGCCGCCAGCCGGCGCGCTCGGACGGCCACCGCCGCTGCTTGCGCCGCCACCGCTCGAACGCGGAGCGCCGCCGCCAGCGCCACCTGACGCACGGCCACCGCCGCGCGGTGCGCTTTCACGGCTGCTGTAGCCGCCGTCGTCGCCCATGTCGCCGCCAGCCGGCGCGCCGCCGCCGCCGCTGCGGCCACCCAGCATCTGCATCTGATCCGCGACGATTTCCGTCGAGTAACGGTCGGTGCCGTCCTGTGCCTGCCACTTGCGCGTGCGGATGCGGCCTTCGATATACACCGACGAACCCTTCTTCAGGTATTCCGAGACGATCTCGGCCAGACGGCCGAAGAACGACACGCGGTGCCATTCGGTCATTTCCTTGAACTCGCCGGACGCCTTGTCCTTGTAGCGGTCGGTCGTCGCGAGGCGGATGTTCGCCACGGCGTCGCCGCTCGGCAGATAGCGCACTTCCGGCTCAGCGCCGAGATTGCCGACGAGGATCACCTTGTTCACGGATGCCATGAAATTCTCCTGTAGATTCAGTTGCGAGGAGCGGCCGCGCGGTTCGCGCACGCATTGCAGTCATTGTGCGACTGCCGGGCGCGGACCGCCTCCGCGAAATATGTTGCTGCGAGTTTGTTCAAATTCGAAGCGCGCCTGGCTGCACGATGTGGCGCGCTTTCGCTTCGATACGGTCAGGCCAGCGCTTAAGCCTGTTTAGCCTCTGCCCGCTTGGGCGGGGCCTTCATATTGGCCGCGATTATAAGCCAGCAGGCCACCAGCCCCGAGCAGGTGTAGAACACTGCGCTTGCGCCGTCATGCTTGAGCATCCAGCCGCCCACCACGCCGCCCAGCGCGAGGCCAATCGACTGCGTGGTGTTGTACACGCCCGTGGCCGCGCCCTTGCGGGTGCCGGGCGCGAGCTTCGACACCAGCGAAGGCTGCGACGCCTCCAGAATATTGAAGCCCAGGAAGTACACGAACAGCACGCCCGCCACGATTGCAATGGTATGCGCAAGCGAGCCAAGAAGAAGCTGGCCGATCAGGATAAGCCCAATGGCCGATACCACTACCGCCTTCATCTTGCCCTTCTTCTCTGCCGCGATGATGGCAGGCACCATCAGCACGAAAGACAGGCCCATGACCGGCAGATAAATCTTCCAGTGCGATGCGACCGGCAGCCCCGCATCCACCAGCAGGCGCGGCACGACCAGGAACAGCGCCGTCTGCGTGGCATGCAGCACCAGCACGCCGAAGTTCAGGCGCAGCAATTCCACGTTGTGCAGGACTTCCGAGAACGGCGCGCGCACATGCACGGGCTTGGGCGCATCGGGCACCACCCACAGCACCACGCCCACGGCGATGATCGAGAACACGCCCACCAGCGTGAACAGGCCGCTCATGCCAAGCCAGTGGAACACGACCGGCGCACCCACGATCGCCACCGCGAAGGACAGGCCGATCGAGCCGCCCACCATCGCCATGGCCTTGGTGCGGTTCTGCTCGGAGGTCAGATCGGCGATAAAGGCGAGCACGGCGGACGACACCGCGCCCATGCCCTGGATCACCCGGCCGACGATAATCCATGTCATATCGTGCGCGCCGGCCGCCACAAAGCTGCCGATCGCGAAGATCACAAGGCCCGCGGCGATCACGGGCTTGCGCCCAATCTTGTCGGAGATCCAGCCGTAGAAGATGTACAGGAGCGACTGCGTCACGCCATAGGCGCCCAGCGCGATGCCGACCAGCAGCACGTTGTCGCCGCCGGGAATGGTTTTCGCGTAGACCGAAAACACCGGCATGATCATGAACAGGCCGAGCATGCGCAGCGCGAAGATCGCGGCAAGCGACACGGTCGCGCGCATTTCGGGCGCGCTCATGCGTGATGATGTAGCGGGAGAGTTGGAGGACATCGGAGCGTATTGTGATTAGGCCGCCGCTGCCCGCCGGTCGTACGCGCAGTTGGCGCCGACCGTGGCCCGGCTCACTGGCCCGGGTCGCATGCAAGAGCTGTCGATTCGCTTGCAGGGCCCCCGTGAGATGCGTCAGGCGCACGTCAGGACCCTTTCAAAGACCGTCAGCAAGCCGTAACGGCGGTCTGGAAAAGTCGTTATAGTAGCAGGTTTAGCCTCCCTCTCTCCCGCAGGTTCATGGAACAGATCCGTATCCGTGGGGCCCGAACCCACAACCTCAAGAACGTCAATCTGGACCTGCCGCGCCACAAGCTCGTGGTGATCACCGGGCTGTCGGGCTCGGGCAAGTCCTCGCTGGCCTTCGACACGCTTTACGCGGAAGGCCAGCGCCGTTACGTGGAAAGCCTGTCGGCCTACGCGCGCCAGTTCCTGCAGCTGATGGAGAAGCCCGATGTCGACCTGATCGAGGGTCTGTCGCCGGCGATTTCCATCGAGCAGAAAGCCACCTCGCATAATCCGCGTTCGACGGTCGGCACGGTCACCGAAATCCACGACTACCTGCGACTTCTTTACGCACGCGTCGGCACGCCTTTCTGCCCGGATCACGAGATCGCGCTGGAATCGCAAAGCGTCTCGCAGATGGTGGACGCGGCGCTGGCGCTGCCCGAAGAGACCCGGCTGATGATCCTCGCGCCCGTGATCGTGGACCGCAAGGGCGAGCACGCCGAACTGTTCGACGACATGCAGGCGCAGGGTTTCGTGCGTTTTCGCGTGCGTTCGGGCGGCGGGACGGCCAACGAGGGCGAAGCGAAGATCTACGAAGTCGAGTCGCTGCCCAAGCTCAAGAAGAGCGAGCGCCACAGCATCGACGTGGTGGTGGACCGCCTGAAGGTGCGCCCGGACATGAAGCAGCGCCTCGCGGAATCGTTCGAGACCGCGCTGCGGCTGGCCGAAGGCCGCGCCATCGCGCTCGAAATGGATACGGACAAGGAGCATCTGTACAGCTCGAAGTTCGCCTGCCCGATCTGCTCGTACTCGCTGCCGGAGCTGGAACCGCGCCTGTTCTCGTTCAACAACCCGATGGGCGCGTGCCCGGAGTGCGACGGCCTGGGCCAGATCACCTTCTTCGATCCGAAGCGTGTGGTCGCGCATCCGTCGCTGTCGCTCGCGGCGGGCGCCGTGAAAGGCTGGGACCGGCGCAACCAGTTCTACTTCCAGATGCTGCAAAGCCTGGCGGTGTTCTACGAGTTCGACATCGACACCGCGTTCGAAGACCTGCCGGAGAAGGTGCGCAAGATCCTGCTGTATGGATCGGGCAAGCAGGAAATCCCGTTCTCCTACATCAACGAGCGCGGCCGCACCTCGGTGCGCGAACACGTGTTCGAAGGGATCATTCCGAACCTGGAACGCCGCTACCGCGAGACCGATTCGGCCGCGGTGCGCGAAGAACTCTCGAAATACCAGAACAACCAGGCCTGCCCGCACTGCGAAGGCACGCGTCTGCGCCGCGAAGCGCGCTTCGTGCGCATTGGAGCAGGCGAAGACGCGCGCGCCATCTACGAGGTGAGCGGCTGGCCGCTGCGCGACTCGCTGGGCTATTTCCAGACGCTGCGCCTCGAAGGCGCCAAGCGCGAGATCGCCGACAAGGTGGTCAAGGAAATCGTCGCGCGGCTGATGTTCCTGAATAACGTCGGGCTCGATTACCTCTCGCTCGACCGTAGCGCCGAAACGCTCTCGGGCGGTGAGGCGCAGCGTATCCGTCTGGCCTCGCAGATCGGCTCGGGGCTCACGGGCGTGATGTACGTGCTCGACGAGCCGTCGATCGGCCTGCACCAGCGCGACAACGACCGCCTCATTTCCACGCTCAAGCATCTGCGCGACCTCGGCAATTCGGTAATCGTCGTGGAGCACGACGAGGACATGATCCGCATGGCCGATTACGTCGTCGATATGGGGCCGGGCGCGGGCGTGCATGGCGGCATGGTGATTTCGGAAGGCACGCCCAAGGAAGTCGAGAACGATCCGGCTTCGATGACCGGTCAGTATCTGTCGGGCGCGCGCCGCATCGACTATCCGGACGAGCGCAAGGATCCCGACGAACGGCGCCTGCGCATCGTCGAGGCTTACGGCAACAACCTCAAGCACGTCACCCTCGACCTGCCGGTTGGGCTGCTGACCTGCGTGACGGGCGTGTCGGGCTCGGGCAAGTCCACGCTCATCAACGACACGCTCTACCACGCGGTCTCACAGCATCTGTATGGATCGTCGGCGGAACCGGCGCCGTTCGAGGCGATCGAGGGGCTGGATCACTTCGACAAGGTCATCAACGTCGACCAGTCGCCGATCGGCCGCACGCCGCGCTCGAATCCGGCCACCTACACGGGCCTGTTCACGCCCATCCGCGAGCTGTTCGCGGGCGTGCCGGCGGCCAAGGAACGCGGCTACGAGTCGGGCCGCTTCTCGTTCAACGTCAAGGGCGGCCGCTGCGAAAGCTGCCAGGGCGACGGCGTGCTGAAGGTGGAAATGCACTTTCTACCCGATGTCTACGTGCCCTGCGACGTCTGCCACGGCAAGCGCTACAACCGCGAAACGCTGGAGATCCAGTACAAGGGCCGGAACATCAGCGAAGTGCTCGACATGACGGTGGAATCCGCCTACGAGTTCTTCAAGGCCGTGCCGGTGGTGGCGCGCAAGCTCAAGACCTTGCTGGACGTGGGTCTGGGCTATATCCGCCTAGGCCAGTCGGCCACCACGCTCTCGGGCGGCGAGGCGCAGCGCGTGAAGCTTTCGCTGGAACTTTCCAAGCGCGACACGGGCCGCACGCTCTACATCCTCGACGAGCCGACCACCGGTCTGCACTTCCACGATATTGCGCTGTTGCTCGAAGTGATTCATCGACTTCGCGATCAGGGCAATACGGTCGTGATCATCGAGCATAATCTCGATGTAATCAAAACCGCCGACTGGGTCGTGGACATGGGTCCCGAAGGTGGCGCGGGCGGCGGCCAGATCGTCGCGCAAGGCACGCCGGAGCAGGTGGCGAAGTCGAAGGCGAGTTTCACGGGCCGCTATCTCGCGCCGCTGCTCAAGCGCGCCAACGGCAAGATCGCGGCGCTCGATACGGCGTCGGGCACGTAGTTGGGCAAATAAGCAGCGCAGTTCTTCATCTATCTGCGCACACAACAGGATGGGGGCCGCGCGCTCCCAGGGTCTTGGGGACGGAATACACGCAACATGGCCAAGCGCAACGAAGCGACCGACACGCGGGACGACAAGCAGCAGGTGCGCGACCTGCGGCCACGGCCCGTCAGGCTCACGAGCGACATGAGCCTGCCGAAGCTATCGGCGGTGGAGATCGGCAGCTATCTGGCGGCGCTCGGCGGCATGCTGGCCGTGCTGCATCTGAACCTGCTGGGCGCCCTGCTCGCCGGGATGCTCGTCTATCAACTCGTGCACACGATTTCGCCGCTGATCGAGCGGCGCATGTCGAGCAGCCGCGCGCGCTGGCTGTCGGTCGTGCTGGTGTCGATCGTGATAGTGGGTGTGCTCACGGGCCTGACGGTGGGCGTGATCGAGCAGTTCGAGAACGACGTGCCTAGCGTGCAGAAGGTCATGGCGCAGATGATGACCTTCGTCGATCAGGCGCGCGCGCGCATTCCCGACGCCATCGCCTCCTATCTACCCGTCGACGTCGCGCAGATGAAGCTCAAGGCGCTCGCGCTGATGCACGAGCACGCCACGCAACTCGGCCAGGGCGGCAAGAACGCTGCGCGCATCCTGGGGCATATCGTGATCGGCATGATCATTGGCGCGATCATCGCCATCGGCGCACAGAAGAACGCCACGCGGCTGCCGCTGTCGACGGCTTTTGTCGCCCGCGTGTCGCGCTTCGCGGACGCGTTTCGCCGCATCGTGTTCGCGCAGGTGAAGATTTCGGCCATCAACACGGTCTTCACGGGTTTGTTCCTGCTGCTCGCGCTGCCGGTGTTTCACGCGCCGCTGCCGCTCGCGAAAATGCTGGTGGTGGTCACTTTCGTGGTGGGCCTGTTGCCGGTGATCGGCAATTTGATTTCGAACACGCTGATTGTGGCCATCGCGCTCACGGTCAGCCTGCCCGCTGCCGTGACGGCGCTGGCGTTTCTGATCGTGATCCACAAGCTCGAATACTTCCTGAACGCACGCATCGTGGGCGGCCAGATCGAGGCGCGCACGTGGGAACTGCTGACGGCGATGCTGGTGATGGAAGCGGCGTTCGGCATCCAGGGAGTGATCGCCGCGCCGATCTTTTATGCGTATATCAAGCGCGAGCTGATTTATCTGCGGCTGGTCTAGATCTGGAAAACGCGTACCGCAATAAAAAATGGCCCCGATTGGGGCCATTTTTTTCATCTGGCGAGATTGTCACCAGATGGTTTTGACATGCGCGTAGGCGCGGATTTTCTCGTCGCGCGTCACGAGCGGCGCGGCCAGCTTGCGAGCCGTCGCGACGATCATGCGGTCTGCCGGATCTTTGTGAAACTCGCCCGGCAAGTCGACCGATTTCAGTCCGACCTCCACATCGACGGGCACGAAATGCACGGCCTCGATTTGCTCGACGGTCGCAAGCCAGGTTGCGACATCCATCGTCAGCACGAGCCTTTCGCGCTGCACGAGCATCGCAATTTCCCAACCGGAAATCGCCGAAATGACGATTTGGCCGCCATCCAGTTCGCGCTCGATCATTGCGCGAGCCTTGCGGCTCAACTCTTTATCTCCAGTGGCCCACCAGACGAGCGCGTGCGTGTCCAGGACGATCACTGCGCCGCATCCCAATCGACCTCGATGGGATCTGTCGGCCCGTCATAACGCACGACCGAACCGCGCAGCACCTCGAGCGGGTCGCGCTCGAGATTGCGGAAAGGCCGCAACTCCAGCGTCGGCCGGCCGTGATCGGTCACAACCACGCTTTCGCCGGAAGCCTCCACCTGACGAAAGAATTCGAGCGCCTTCGCCTTGAATTCAGTCTTGGAAACCTGATGCGCTTCCATGGGTGCCCTCTTCGCGCGTTTGTCGGAATCGCTCATGCTATGCGTAAAATGACTATGTGAACAAGTCATTATTAGGCGATGTTCTGACAAAAGACAATGGCCCCATTTGGGGCCATTGTTTCGTTACCGCTCAGCGCCCAGATCAGCGCTCAGATCAGCGGAACACCACCGTCTTATGCCCATTCAGCAAAATGCGGTGCTCCACATGCCACTTCACGGCGCGCGCAAGCGTCACGCACTCCACGTCACGGCCAATTGCCGTGAGTTGATCCGGCGTCATGTTGTGATCCACGCGCTCGACTTCCTGCTCGATGATCGGGCCTTCGTCGAGATCCGACGTGACATAGTGCGCCGTCGCGCCAATCAGCTTCACGCCGCGGTCGAATGCCTGGTAGTACGGCTTCGCGCCCTTGAAGCTAGGCAGAAACGAGTGGTGAATATTGATCGCGCGGCCAGCCAGCGCATCGCACAGTTGCGGCGACAGAATCTGCATGTAACGCGCGAGCACCACCAGATCGGCGCGTTCGTTGTTCACCACTTCCAGCACGCGCGCTTCCTGCGCGGCCTTGTCTGCTGCCGTGCCGCCGAGCAGCGGGAAGTGATGGAACGGAATGTTGTAGCTTGCCGC
The DNA here is from genome assembly GCF_035948235.1 of Paraburkholderia sp. Taxonomy (GTDB): domain Bacteria; phylum Pseudomonadota; class Gammaproteobacteria; order Burkholderiales; family Burkholderiaceae; genus Paraburkholderia. The sequence goes on from NZ_DASZJJ010000150.1 coordinate 7,597, forward strand.
CAGCTGATAGAAGTCCTTGTGATTCGAGATGATCGCGGGGATTTCAATCGGCAACTGGCCGGTGCGGTAGCGGAACAGCAGGTCGTTCAGGCAGTGGCCGATCTTCGACACCATGATCACCACGCGCGGCTTCACATTCGCGTCCTGCAATTCCCAGCGCATGTTGAACTCGTCGGCCAGCGGTGCGAACGCGGCGCGCAGACCGTCCAGGCCCTGGTCGCCGCCCACCTGCTGGAAGTGCACGCGCATGAAGAACTCACCCGTGTGGCTGTCGCCGAACTGGGCCGAATCGAGAATATTGCTGCCGCGCTCGAACAGAAAACCCGACACGGCATGCACGATGCCCGGCCGGTCGGCGCAAGACAGGTTGAGAATAAAGCTGTGATCGGTCGACATGACCCTGGTAACTCCCGTCATTTCCTGGTAATTCAAAAGGGCTTGAGGCTAGTAAAAAATCCGGCGCCCTTTCACAGCGTCGGTGGTTCGAAGATCGCGGCAATGCCCTCGCACGCGTCTTCGTCGATCCATTGGCGGCGCAGCATCAGGTCGAGCGTCGCAAGGCTCGCATCGACCGTCATGCGGCCTTCCTCGATCCAGCGCGCGGCTTCTTCGATGCGCGCGAGGCGGTGCTCGCCCACTTCGCCGTCCTGATTGTGCGGCACGAAATCCTCAGGCAGCGCGAGGTCGTAGACGAAGATCTGCTCGGCCTGGGTGCCCTCGGGCAGCGACTGCAGGACGTGCACCGTGCGGCCAGGCGTGGCGCGCGCGGCAAGCTCCGCGGCGATGCCCGCCTCTTCCCAGCACTCCTTCGCGAGCGTCGCCTCGACGCCCAGTCCCCAGCCGATCCCGCCCGCCACGACGTTGTCGAGCATGCCGGGGTCGGTGGCCTTGGTGTCGCTGCGGCGTGCGATCCAGAGCTGCGGCGCACTGGCCGCATATTCTACGACGCCGTTCAGATGCACCGCGTAGGTCATGGTGCCGAAGAAACGCGAGGCGGCGCGCTCGATATAGGCGAGCGGCGGCGCGTCGAAGGCGTTGCGGATCGCGTAGGTTTCGTTGCGCCAGCCCGGAATGCGGCCCTCGGCGGCCAGCGCCCCGATCACCGATCCGAGCGCCGCGCTGCGCGCCGTCACATTGTCGAACTGTTCGGCCAGCGCCACGCGCGCATCCGGTCCGGCATCGACGATCCTGAACACGTCGGGCCAGCGCGCGAGCAGCGCGACTTCGGCGCGGCGAATCCAGCCCACGCGTTCGGCGCCGAAATAAAACGGCAGATGCGCGCTCGCGTCGAAGCGGCGCGCGTCGGTGATGCAAGGCAAGCTCATCGGGTGGAACTCCGGTCGATCGGTGGGGCGTCAGTCGCGCAGTGCAATGCGCATGCCGATGGCGATGAAGGTCAGGCCCGCGAGGCGGTCCAGCCACACGCCCGCGCGCGGACGGCGCTTGAGCCAGCCGCCGATGGTGCCCGCGCACAGCCCGAACACCGAGAACACCACAACCGTCTGCAGCATGAACACCACACCCAGTTCGAGCATCTGCAGCGTCACGCTTTGCGCCCCATGCGTATCGACAAACTGCGGCAGGAACACCACGAAGAACAGCGTCACCTTCGGATTCATCACGTTGCCCAGCACGCTCTGGCGAAAGATCGTCGAGAGCGGCTGGCGCGGGCGCTCGCCCGCTGCGGCGAGTCCCTGGCTGCGCAACGCCTTCACGCCGATCCAGATCAGATACGCGGCGCCCGCGAGCTTGAGGATCTGGAACGCGAGCGGCGACGAGCGCAGCAGCGCGGCAATGCCCAGCGCCGCCAGCGTCGTGTGAAACGTCACGCCCGCCGCAAACCCAAGCGCGGAAACGAGTCCGGCGGCGCGGCCTTGCGAAATGCCGCGCGCGAGCACCTGGAGATTGTCCGGGCCCGGTGCGAAGGTGATGGCAAGCGAGGTGGCGAGAAAGAGCGCGAAGTTGGGCATGGCCTCAGGGCCTCCGTGGATCAATGTCCGCCGAACGAGGTGATGGTGTAAAGCGGCAGGCCCGCTTCGGTCAGCAGCTTCGAGCCGCCAAGATCCGGCAGGTCGATAATCGCCGCGCCCTCTACCACCGTTGCGCCCAGCCGCTCAAGCAGGCGCTTGCCCGCGAGCATGGTGCCGCCCGTAGCGATCAGGTCGTCGACGATCACGACGCGGTCGCCCTGGCCGACGGCATCTTCGTGGATCTCGACGGTCGATTCGCCGTATTCGAGCTTGTAGGTTTCCGACACGGTCTTGTACGGCAGCTTGCCGATCTTGCGGATCGGCACGAAGCCCACGTTCAGTTCATACGCGACGATCGGCCCGATGATGAAGCCGCGCGCGTCCAGCCCCGCGATGCAGTCGAGCTTCATGCCCACATAACGCTCGACCAGCAGGTCGATGAGCACGCGCAGGCCTTTCGGGTCGCCGATCAGTGGCGTGATGTCGCGGAATTGCACTCCCGGCTGAGGCCAGTCGGGCACCGTGCGGATCAGGCTGTGTACGAACTGCGCAGGATCGGCGCTCGCGTTCGCAGGTGCGTTGGACATGATTTCTCCGGGTAGTAGCAAGAGTTAAAGCAGAAATTAGATCGGCGCAGACAAACGGGGCAAAACGGGGCTGGACCCCGTCTGCACGTCAAGCCGCGGCGCCCGCCTTGCGGTGACGCGACAGGCGTTCCTCGGCCAGAGCGAGCTGCTCGGGCAGGCCGCGCAGCACGACGATGTCGGCTTCGCGCAGCTTGGTCGAGGGGTCCGGTTCCACGCCGCGAATGCCGTGGCGGCGGATCGCCGTGACTTCCACACCAAGGTCGAACAGCCCCAGATCGTCCAGCGTGCGGCCCACGGCATCGGCGCGCGGATCGACCGGTACGGATTGTAGCCGCACCTGCTCGTGGCCGTCGTCGCCGGCATCGTCGGTGCCGTGGAAATAGCCGCGCAGCAGGCTGTAGCGCTCGTCGCGCAGTTCTTCCACGCGGCGCACCACCCGGCGCATCGGCACGCCCATCAGCACCAGCATGTGCGAAGCCAGCATCAGGCTACCCTCCACAATCTCCGGAATCACTTCGGTCGCGCCCGCGGCGAGCAGGCGTTCGAGATCGGCGTCGTCGACGGTGCGCACGATCACGGGCAGCGTCGGCTCCAGTTCGTGGACGTGGTGCAGCACGCGAAACGCCGACTGCGTGTTCGCATAGGTGATCGCCACCGCCGCCGCGCGGTGGATGCCCGCCGCGACCAGCGACTCGCGCCGCGCCGCATCGCCGAACACCACCGATTCGCCCGCCGCCGCCGCCGCCGCGACACGGTCCGGGTCGAGGTCGAGCGCGACATACGAGAGCCCCTCGTATTCAAGCATGCGCGCCAGGTTCTGCCCCGCACGGCCATAGCCGCAGACGATCACGTGGCCGCTTTGCTTGATGCTCTGCGTGGCGATGCGCGTCATCATCAGCGACTGCTGCATCCATTCGGTCGAGGACAGGCGCAGCACGATGCGATCGGCGTTCTGGATCAGGAACGGCGCCGCCAGCATCGACAGCAGCATCGCCGCGAGAATCGCCTGCAGCAGGGTGGGATCGACCAGATGCTTGTCCAGAATCAGATTCAGCAGCACGAAGCCGAATTCGCCGGCCTGCGCGAGACCCAGGCCCGTGCGCATGGCCACGCCCGGCGACGCGCCAAAAAGCCGCGTGAGCGCCGTGATGAGCACCGCCTTGAGCACGATCGGCGCGATCAGGAACGCGCCCACCATCACCGGGTGCTGCCAGATCACATGCGGGTTGAGCAGCATGCCCGTGGTGACGAAAAACAAGCCCAGCAGCACGTCGCGAAACGGCTTGATGTCCTCTTCCACCTGATGCTTGTAGGGCGTTTCGGCGATCAGCATGCCTGCGATGAACGCGCCCAGCGCCAGCGACAGGCCGAATTTATCGGTGATGAAGGCCGCGCCCAGCGTGACGAGCAGCACGTTCAGCACGAACAGCTCCTGCGAGCGGCGCCGCGCGACCACCGTAAACCAGCGCGTCATGAACTTCTGGCCGACGAACAGCAAAATGCCGAGCGCAAGCACGATCTTGATGGCGGCCATGCCGAGCGATTCGATCAACGACTTCGACGAGCCGCCGAACGCCGCAATCACGATCAGCAGCGGCACCACGGCCAGATCCTGGAACAACAGCACGCCGAGGATGTTGCGACCATGTTCCGATTCGATCTCCAAGCGCTCCGCCAGCATCTTGCTGACGATGGCCGTGGACGACATGGCCAGCGCCCCGCCCAGCGCCACGCAGGCCTGCCAGGTGATATGCACCCACGGCTCCAGCGCCAGCCCCACCAGCAGCGCCACCGCGATCGTCCCCACGACCTGCGACAGCCCGAGGCCAAACACCGCGCGCCGCATCGCGCGCAGCTTGGAGAGCGAAAACTCCAGCCCGATCGAGAACATCAGGAACACGACGCCGAATTCCGCCAGATTCTGCGCACCGTGCGTGTCCGGCACGATACCGAGCGCGCGCGGGCCGACCAGAATGCCGACCGTCAGATAGCCCAGCATCGGCGGCAGGTTCAGGTAACGGAACAGCACGACGCCCACCACCGAAGCGAGCAGCAGAAACAACGTCATTTCCAGCGGGGAGATCATCGTATGAAGCGTCCTCGTTCTTTTATGCGTTGCCGGAAGCGCATCTCGAAACGCGCAGGGCCGACGATGGAAATCTATGCCCGCGCCGGTCGGGTCCATGATCGGCGCAAACGATGCGAATTGGGAAGTGCTGCGAGGGACTGCGGGAAATGCAAAGCGGGCGGCGAGCGCCGCCAGGCGGACCACGCGGGCTGTTACCGGAGGCCACGCGCGCTGGGGGCGCTGGCGCGGCGCGCATACGCCTTTGCTATACTCCCCGGATGATAGCGAAAATCAATGGCGACCGGGCGCTGAAGCTCGCTCGCGACGTGCTCGACATCGAAGCTGACGCCGTGCGCGGGCTTCGCGACCGGCTTGACGACAACTTCGTCGGCGCGGTCGATCTCATCCTCAGTTGCCGCGGACGCGTGGTCGTTTCCGGCATCGGCAAATCGGGCCACATTGCCCGCAAGCTCGCGGCCACGCTGGCATCCACCGGCACGCCGGCCTTCTTCGTGCATCCCGCCGAAGCGAGCCACGGCGACCTCGGCATGGTGACCGCCGACGACGTCTTCATCGGCCTGTCCAATTCCGGCGAGTCCGAAGAACTCGTGGCGATCCTGCCGCTCGTCAAGCGCATCGGCGCGAAGCTGATCGGCATGACGGGCAACCGCCCGCAATCGACGCTCGGCAAGCTCTCGGACATCCATCTGGACGCCGGCGTCGAAAAAGAAGCCTGTCCGCTCAATCTCGCACCGACCGCCAGCACCACGGCGGCGCTCGCGCTGTCCGACGCGCTCGCGGTCGCGGTGCTTGACGCGCGCGGCTTCGGCGCCGACGACTTCGCGCGCTCGCATCCGGGCGGCGCGCTCGGCCGACGCCTGCTCACTTACGTGCGTGACGTGATGCGCACCGGCGACGCGGTGCCGAAGGTGCGCGACGACGCCTCGGTGCGCGACGCGCTCTTCCAGTTGACCGCCAAGCGCATGGGCATGACGGCGATCGTCACCGCCGAAGACCACGTGGCCGGCATCTTCACCGACGGCGACCTGCGCCGCGTGCTCGAACGCGTGGGCGATTTCCGCGATCTGCCGATCACCGAAGTGATGACGCGCGGCCCGCGCTCGATCGGGCCCGATCAACTTGCTGTCGAAGCCGTGGAACTGATGGAGCGCCATCGCATCAATCAGATGCTGGTGGTGGACGCCGAAGGCGCACTCATCGGCGCACTCAACATGCACGACCTGTTCTCCAAGAAGGTGATCTGATGGCGGCTTCCGAGCTTGATGCGAAGGCGCGCGCGGCGCGCGTGCGACTAATGATTTTCGACGTCGACGGCGTACTGACCGACGGCGGCCTGCTGTTTACGGGCGCGGGCGACACGATGAAGGATTTCAACTCGCTCGACGGCCACGGCGCGAAGCTCCTGCGCGAAGCCGGCATCGACACGGCCATCATCACTGGGCGCAAGTCCGAGATCGTCGCCGTGCGCGCGAAGGAACTGCGCATCACGCATCTGTATCAGGGCGTCGAAGATAAACGCGTCGCGTTCAAGCAGTTGCTCGCCGAAACCGGCGTCACGCCCGAGCAATGCGGCTACATGGGCGACGACTGGCCCGACCTCGCAGTGATGCTCCAGTGCGGCTTTGGCGCAGCGCCGGCCAACGCGCATACGGAAGTGCTCGCGCGCGCGCATTGGGTCACCGACCGCACCGGCGGCCACGGCGCCGTGCGCGAAGTCACCGATCTGATCCTGCGCGCCCAGGGCCACTATGACGCAATGCTCGCGGCCGCCTGCGCAGCCAGCGCGGTCAAGGGGCCCGACGCCGGGGCGCATCGATGAACCAGAAGTTCCGCCTCACCTCGCTGATTCCGATCGTCTGCGTGGCATTTCTCGCCGGTTTCACCTGGTGGCTGTTCCAGGCCGTGAAGCCGCATGAGAACGAGGCTGCGCCGCGTCCGCTCACGCATACGCCCGATTACTTCGCCGACAACTTCTCGGTTTCGGAACTCGACCAGTCGGGTGCGACCCAGTACCGCCTGACCGCCACCCACATGGTGCATTACGAGGACGATCAGGATAGCGACCTCACGATGCCCGCAGTGCGTGCGTTCCAGCCCGGCAAGCCGGTCGTCACGGCCACCGGCAAGCGCGGCACGGTCAACTCGGACGCTTCCATCGTCAATCTGTACGACAACGCGCGTATCCTGCGCGCGGCCGGTTATGGCGATCCCGAGATGCAGGCTGATTCCGAGCATTTCCGCGTGCTGGTGAACGACGATGTGATCCTGACCGAAAAGCCGGTTAAACTTCGTCGCGGCCTGTCGGTCATGACGGCCACCAACGGCATGAACTACAACAACGTCACCCGGGTCATCCAGCTCTACGGCAACGTCCGCGGCGCGATCGCCCCGGCTGATTCCGGCGGCTCGTCCTGATCCCCCGGGCCGTCCACGCAAGGCATGATTGCATGAACGATTCGCTTCCCCGTCTCTTGTCCGGTTTGCCGCGCGCCGAGCGCTGGCGCCGCGCCGCGTTCGCCACGCTGGGCGCGCTGGCCCTCGCGCTTCCGCTCGCGGGCTTCGCGCCGGCCGCGCACGCCGAACGCGCCGACAAGGACAAGCCGCTCAACATCGAAGCGGATAACATGACCTATGACGACCTCAAGCAGCAGACCATCTTCACCGGTCACGTGGTCGCCACCAAGGGCACGATCCTGATCAAGGCCGACAAGCTCGTCGTCACGCAGGATCCGCAGGGTTACCAGTACGCCACCGGCACGGTCGCGCCGGGCACGCCCGACGCCAACCTCGCCTACTTCCGCCAGAAGCGCGAAGGTATCGACGAATACGTCGACGGCACGGCCGAACGCATCGACTACGACGGCAAGCAGGACCTCACCACGCTCACGACGCGCGCCACGGTGCGCCGCCTGCAGGGCCTGTCCACGGTGATGGATCAGGTGCACGGCAGCGTCGTGACCTATGACGGCCAGAACGACTTCTACACGGCGAAGTCGGGTTCGGACGTCGCGGGTCCGGGCAATCCGAAGGGCCGCGTGCGCGCCATGCTGTCGCCGCGCAACGGCGGCGCACAGCCGCTCACGGGCGCCTCGGCCACGCTCGCGCCCTCCACGAAGCTTCAGGAAGCGCCGCAACAGTGAACATCGCCACCGCCTCACCTATCCATCAGCGCCCGGCCGCGGGCAAGACGAGTTCGCTCGTCGTGCGCAACCTCAAGAAGCGCTATGGCTCGCGCACCGTGGTCAAGGACGTCTCGCTCGACGTGAAAAGCGGCGAAGTGGTCGGCTTGCTCGGGCCGAACGGCGCGGGCAAGACCACCTCGTTCTACATGATCGTGGGCCTTGTGCCGCTCGACGCGGGCGAGATCGACCTGGACGGCCAGTCCATCAGCCTGCTGCCGATCCACAAGCGCGCGGCGCTGGGCCTGTCGTATCTGCCGCAGGAAGCGTCGGTGTTCCGCAAGCTCACCGTCGAAGAGAACATCCGCGCGGTGCTCGAACTGCAAAAGGACGAGAACGGCAAGCGCCTGTCGAAGGACGCCATCACGACGCGCGCCGAAGCCCTGCTCGACGAGTTGCAGATTGCGCATCTGCGCGAAAACCCGGCGCTGTCGCTGTCGGGCGGCGAGCGCCGCCGCGTGGAAATCGCGCGCGCGCTGGCGACCGATCCGAGCTTCATTCTGCTCGACGAACCGTTCGCGGGCGTGGACCCGATCGCCGTGCTGGAAATCCAGAAGATCGTGAAGTTCCTGAAGCAGCGCAACATCGGCGTGCTGATTACGGACCACAACGTGCGTGAAACGCTTGGCATCTGCGATCACGCCTACATCATCAGCGACGGCACCGTGCTCGCAGCCGGCGCGCCCGGCGAAATCATCGAAAACGAAAGCGTGCGCCGCGTCTATCTCGGCGAACACTTCCGCATGTAACACAGCCATCCGGGCGCAGCACGCGCCCGGACCCGGCTTGTCGTCCCCCGGGCGCCTGCCTCGCGCCCTGCGCTTCCCCTGAGTTTTCCGTTTTGTCCGCCCGCCGTTGCGTGTGAGCGCGATGCGCTATCGTGTGGGCGCGGCGAACGCGCGCCGCGTCGGCTACGACGCTCGCGCGCTGCTGTTTGCGCAACTGTTTGCGCACCATATTCGCCCCTGCAGCCCCGACGGCACCATCACGGGGCACGCGCGTTTTCGCGAATGTCGCGTGGTATCGCGAGCGTGGCAAACTCTTTACAATGAATCGCACATTGCCATGAAAGCCAGCCTCCAACTCCGCCTCTCGCAGCATCTTGCGCTCACTCCACAACTGCAGCAGTCCATCCGGCTGCTACAGCTGTCGACGCTCGAACTGCAGCAGGAGGTCGCCACGGCGATCTCGCAGAACCCGCTGCTCGAGAACGACGACGACTGGATCGCAAGCCCGCTGCGCGTGGCCTCGGATGGCTCGCTGATCGCCCAGCCGCCGCAATCGTCGGCCCCGGAACCGATGCAGGGCGCAAGCAATGGCTCAAGCTCGTCAAGCAGCGACGGCGACAGCAACGACGGCGAGCCGCGCGGCGTGGATGACTACAACGGCCTCGGCGGCGACGCCAACGGCGACTCCAGCCAATGGAATCTCGACGATTACGGCCGCTCCGGCAGCGCCTCCGACGACGACGACCTGCCGCCGCTGCAGATCCACGAATCCACCACCACGCTGCGCGACCACCTGATGGCGCAGCTGCGCGAAACGAACGCAAGTCTGCGCGATCGTGCGCTCATTACGTTCCTGATCGAATCGCTCGACGAAGACGGCTATCTGAGCACGACGTGCGAAGAAATTCTTGCCGATATCCCCGAAGAACTCGACGTCGACGGTGACGAACTGAATGCGGCACTCGCGTTGCTGCACAGTTTCGACCCGGCGGGCGTAGGCGCGCGTTCGGCCTCCGAATGTCTCAAGCTGCAATTGCTGCGCGTCAATTCGTCGCCTACTCGCACGCTCGCGCTCGAGATCGTGTCGAACCATCTGGAATTGCTCGCGGCACGCGATTTCACGCGCTTGCGCAAGCAACTGAAGACCGGCGACGACGAACTGCGCGACGCGCATACGCTGATCCGCTCGCTCGAACCGTTCCCGGGCGCGGCATACGGCAAGGCCGAAGCCGACTACGTGGTGCCGGACATCATGGTGAAGAAGACGGGTCAGAACTGGTTCGCAGAACTGAATCCCGAAGTGGTGCCCAAGCTGCGCATCAATCATCTGTACGCGAATATTCTGCGCAACAACCGCGGCGACCCGGGCAGCGGCTCGCTGCGTCAGCAGTTGCAGGAAGCGCGCTGGCTCATCAAGAACATCCAGCAGCGCTTCGAAACCATCCTGCGCGTGGCGCAGGCTATCGTCGAGCGTCAGAAGAACTTTTTCGTCCACGGCGAGATCGCCATGCGCCCCTTGGTTTTGCGGGAGATTGCTGATACGCTGGGCCTACACGAATCAACTGTCTCGCGTGTGACAACCGGTAAATACATGCTGACTCCGTTCGGGACACTTGAATTTAAGTACTTCTTCGGATCGCATGTATCGACGGACACGGGAGGCGCAGCATCGTCTACCGCGATCCGCGCGCTCATCAAGCAACTCATAGGAGCCGAGAACACCAAATCCCCACTTTCGGACAGCCGCATAGCCGAACTGCTGGCTGAACAGGGTTTCGTGGTTGCGCGACGCACCGTCGCGAAGTATCGCGAAGCGCTGAGGATTCCAGCGGTCAATTTGCGCAAGTCTCTTTGAGCCTGTTCCGGCCTTTACGGAGCAGGCGTTTTCCGGCCGCAACGCCAGTTGGCGGAAATGGCCGGCCGCGCTAGTCGTTCGTAGCAGGCCTTTCGGGGAGCCGCACGCATCGGCAAGTCAGTCGACCGGCACAGCCGCGCTTCACGCGTCACGCGGCCATCAGCCTGGAGAAGCACTATGAATCTGAAGATCAGTGGACACCATCTCGAAGTAACGCCAGCGTTGCGAGAATATGTGATCACCAAACTGGACAGGGTGCTAAGGCATTTCGATCAGGTCATCGATGGCAATGTGGTCCTCTCGGTCGACAACCACAAGGAAAAGGACAAGAGACAGAAGGTTGAAGTGAACCTTCATCTGAAAGGCAAGGACATCTTCGTTGAGAGCTGCAATGGCGACATGTATGCCGCCATCGATCTCGTGGTCGACAAGCTCGATCGCCAGGTCGTGCGTCACAAGGACCGCGTGCAGGGACATCAGCACGAAGCGCTCAAGCATCAGCCGCAGGTTCAGATCGAACTACCGCCGCAATGATGCGATGAAGATGTTGGTGCAATAGCGTTGCGGAGCCGCAGGCCGGATGAAATCCAGATGCGGCCCCGATTCAAGCTTGATTCGAATGCCTGAGCCAACGCACCAGCGCAGCCGCCCGCAGGGCGGCTTTTTTAATGGAAGCTCTCTACGCGCGTTCGGCATCGAACGGTGCGCTCAGGTGCAACCGCGCAACAATGGTTGCGCCAATGCCTGGCGCATCGCACCATCGGCCAGTACGCTTGATCTATAATGGACTGGTCGCTTTCGGGGTAACACGTCCCCACGGTCCCGGCTCCGCGCAGGTTGTGCCACACAAGGCGCCGGCCGCGCACGTATCGTCAGGTGCGCAAAGGCATGTATGCCTCGCGCATCCTTCGCATCGTTTGCCGGGGTGAGGAGCATTTCAGGCCACGTTTTCGCCTGCCAACATGAATCGTTTAGCCAAAATACTTCCCATCGAGAACGTCGTCGTCGGCCTGTCCGTTACCAGCAAGAAACGCGTCTTCGAACAAGCTGGCCTGATCTTCGAAAACCAGAACGGCATTGCCCGCAGCACGGTTACCGACAATCTGTTCGCGCGCGAGCGCCTCGGCTCCACCGGTCTCGGTGAGGGCGTGGCGATTCCGCACGGCCGCATCAAGGGCCTGAAGCAGCCGCTCGCCGCTTTCGTGCGTCTTGCCGAACCGATCGCCTTCGAAGCGCCGGACGGCCAGCCCGTCTCGCTCCTCATCTTTCTGCTCGTGCCCGAACAGGCCACGCAGCAGCATCTTGAAATTCTGTCCGAGATCGCCCAACTGCTGTCGGATCGCGAAACGCGCGAGCGCCTGCATACGGAAGAGGATCGCGAGACGTTGCATCGCCTGCTCACCCAGTGGCAACCTTGATGTAGTGCGTGCATGCGCATGAGCGCCTCCGCCTGGCTCGATGCCCGGCGAGCGCTGCGTGTACCTGTGCGCGTGCACGGCTCATCGGTGAAAACACGGGACAACCAGGCAAGACCGGTAACCGTTAATACGGTGGAAGTACTGAAGAAGTAGTCAAGCGAGTCACTGCGGAGTCACCGACTCATGGACACGTCCAGCATCAACGCCCAAAGCATCTTCGACGACAACGCCACCACGCTGAAGCTCAGCTGGCTGACGGGGCACGAAGGCTGGGAACGCGGCTTTTCGGCCGAAACGGTCGCTACGGCCACGGCCAGCGCCGACCTCGTCGGCCACTTGAACCTGATTCACCCGAACCGCATTCAGGTGCTCGGCGACGCCGAGGTGCACTACTACCAGCGTCAAACCGACGAAGACCGCTCGCGCCACATGGCCGAACTCATCGCGCTGGAGCCGCCCTTCCTCGTCGTCGCGGACGGCATGACCGCGCCGCCCGAACTGGTCCTGCGCTGCACGCGCTCGTCCACGCCGCTTTTCACCACGCCGATGTCGGCGGCCACGGTCATTGACAGCCTGCGGCTCTACATGTCGCGCATCCTCGCGCCGCGCGCGACGCTGCACGGCGTGTTCCTCGACATCCTCGGCATGGGCGTGCTGCTCACGGGCGATTCGGGTCTGGGCAAGAGCGAACTCGGCCTCGAACTGATCAGCCGCGGCCACGGTCTGGTCGCCGATGATGCGGTGGATTTCGTGCGCCTCGGCCCCGATTTCGTCGAAGGGCGCTGCCCGCCGCTGCTGCAAAATCTGCTGGAAGTACGCGGCCTCGGGCTGCTCGACATCAAGACGATCTTCGGTGAAACGGCTGTGCGCCGGAAGATGAAGCTCAAGCTCATCGTGCAACTGGTGCGCCGCCCCGACGGCGAATTCCAGCGCCTGCCGCTGGAAAGCCAGACCGTCGACGTGCTGGGCCTGCCCATCAGCAAGGTCACCATCCAGGTGGCGGCGGGCCGCAACCTGGCGGTACTGGTCGAAGCCGCCGTGCGCAACACGATCCTGCAACTGCGCGGCATCGACACGCTGCGCGACTTCATGGACCGCCAGCGCCTGGCCATGCAGGACCCCGACAGCCAGTTCCCCGGCAAGCTGATCTAAGCCGATCCAGAGTCGCGGCAATGCGCGGCGCTGCGCCCTCCTGTCATCGCGAGGGCGCAGATCGGATGCTATGATGACCCAATCGGGTTCATCGACTTTCCCATGCGTATCATCCTGATCACCGGCATCTCGGGTTCCGGCAAGTCAGTGGCGCTGAACGCGCTCGAAGACGTCGGCTACTTTTGCGTCGACAATCTGCCGCCGCGTTTTCTGCCACAACTCGCGAAATATCTCTCCGAAGACGGTTACGAGCGTCTCGCGGTTGCGATCGATGCGCGCTCGAGTTCCTCGTTCGAAGACATGCCGGAGATGATCCGCGGTCTCGCGCCCGAACACGACGTGCGCGTGCTGTTCCTCAACGCCAGCACCCAGTCGCTGATCCAGCGCTTCTCGGAAACGCGCCGCCGCCATCCGCTGTCAGGCTCGGCCGCGCACGACGCCAACGTCGGCATGCTCAAGTCGCTGGAAGAGGCGATCGAGCACGAGCGCGAACTGGTCGCCAATCTCGCCGAATTCGGCCATCAGGTCGATACCAGCAATCTGAGTTCCAACGCGCTGCGCCAGTGGGTCAAGGTATTCGTCGAAGGCGAGCGCGGCTCGCTGATGCTCACCTTCGAATCGTTCGGCTTCAAGCGCGGCGTGCCGCTCGACGCGGACCTCGTGTTCGACGTGCGCACACTGCCCAATCCGCATTACGACGCCCGCCTGCGTCCGCTCACCGGCCTGGATCAGCCCGTGATCGACTTTCTCAAGGCGCAGCCGGCCGTGCATGAAATGATCGACGACGTCTATGCGTTCGTGGCCAAGTGGCTGCCGCATTTTCGCGCCGATAACCGCAGCTATCTGACCGTCGCGATTGGCTGCACCGGCGGCCAGCATCGCTCGGTCTTTATCGCCCAGACACTCGCCACGCGCTTTGCGGGCGAGTCGAACGTGATCGTGCGTCATCGCGATGCACCCCTCGACGTTGGAGAATCGTCCCGGCTGATCGCCTAACGTGCCGCGTGCGCGCGGCCTTAACCGAAAGCGTTGCGCCATGTCCTCGACTCCTGCCGTGCTCGCCGATTTGCCGCTCTTTCCGCTGCATACGGTGCTCTTCCCCGGCGGCCTGTTGCCGCTGAAGATCTTCGAAGCGCGTTATCTGGACATGGCGCGCGAATGTCTGCGCGAAAAGACGCCGTTCGGCGTGTGCCTGCTCAAGAGCGGCGGCGAAGTCGCGCAACCCGACGATCCCTCAGTACCCGAAGCCATCGGCTGTCTCGCCGAAATCGATCAATGCGATGTGGAAGCCTTCGGCATGCTGCTGATCCGCGCGCAGGGCACGCGGCGCTTCAGGCTGCTGTCGCATCGCACGCAGCCCGACGGTTTGCTGGTCGGCATGGCCGAGCCGCTGCCCGACGACATTCCGCTAGAAGGCAGCGAGCCGTTGGCGCGATTCGGCGCATGTGCCGAAGTGCTTGAGCGGATCATTGCGACGATCCGCGAGCGCGATGCGGCCAGCGTCCCTTTCGCGGAGCCGTTCCGCTTCGACGATCCCACCTGGGTCTCGAATCGCCTCGCGGAAGTACTGCCGATCGCGATGCGCGCGCGTCAAAAGCTCATGGAGCTGAACGACGCCGGCGCGCGTATCGACATCGTCCATCACTACATGCAGCAGCATCAGTTGCTCTGACGCGGCCGCATTAAACACGCGTCAGATCAGCGACCCGCGCATACCGTCGAGCAGCTTGCGCACGGGCGCCGGCACGCCGTACGCGTCGATCTCGCGCAGCGGCACCCAGACCGTATCGGCCTCCTGCGCCACCAACGCGCCCTTGCGCCCGAGCTCAACCACGCGCGGCTCGATGTCGAGCTTGAAGTGCGTGAAGGTATGCGCCAGCGGTGCAAGCGCCGACACCGTGGACACATCGGCGCCAAAACCTTCGGCGCGCGCCGCGAGTGCCGCTTCATCGGCAGCTTCGGGCAGGCTCCACAGGCCGCCCCAGATGCCCGAAGGCGGGCGCTTTTCCAGCATCACCGCGTCACCGTCCATCAGCACGAGCATCCACGTGCGCCGCGTCGGCACGGCCTTTTTCGGGCGCGAAGCGGGCAACTGGCGCTGACGGTTGGTCGTCTTCGCGACGCAATCGTCGGCGAACGGGCAACGCTCGCAGTCGGGCTTGCCACGCGTGCAGAGCGTCGCGCCCAGGTCCATCAGGCCTTGCGTGTAGGCGCTGACGTCGGCGTCCGTTGCCGATGCGTCCGGCACCAGCGATTCCGCAAGCGTCCACATGCCGTTTTCCACGCGTTTTTCGCCGGGAAAGCCTTCTACGCCGAACACACGCGCAAGCACGCGCTTCACGTTGCCGTCCAAAATCGTCTCGCGCGCGCCAAACGCGAACGACGCAATCGCCGCCGCCGTCGAGCGGCCGATGCCGGGCAGTTCCGCGAGTCCTTCGACCGAGCACGGAAACTGGCCGCCGTGCTGCTCGGTGACCACCTGCGCGCAGCGATACAGATTGCGTGCGCGCGTGTAGTAACCGAGGCCCGCCCACAGTGCCATCACATCATCGACGGGCGCGGTTGCGAGCGCCTCGACAGTCGGAAAGCGTTCGAGAAAACGCGCGTAGTACGGAATCACGGTGGACACCTGCGTCTGCTGCAGCATGATTTCCGATAGCCAGATGCGGTAGGCGTCGCGCGTGTTCTGCCAGGGCAGATCGTGGCGGCCATGCTCGCGCTGCCAGGCGATCAGGCGCGGCGCGAAGCTCGCCAGCAGTTGCACGGAATAGGTGGCTTTGAGCGCGGCCTGGCGCGCGGCGCTCGTGAGCGTGTCGTTGGATGCGGTCGAGAGATACATGAAGAAGCTTGCCCGTCAGCGCTGGCAGCGCGGACAGAAATAGGTGGAACGCTGGCCCTGCACGATCTGTTTGATCGGCGTGCCGCAGACGCGGCAAGGCTGGCCCGCGCGGTCGTAGACAAAATATTCGAGCTGGAAATAGCCGCTCTCGCCGTTGCTGCCGACGAAGTCGCGCAAGGTGCTGCCGCCCTTCTCGATCGCCGAGGCGAGCACCGCGCGCACGGCGTCCGCGAGCAACTCATAGCGCGCCAGCGAAACGCGGCCCGCCGGTGTGGTCGGCCGGATACCCGCGCGAAAAAGACTTTCCGACGCGTAGATATTGCCAACGCCCACCACGATATCGCCCGCGAGCAGCGCCTGCTTGACGGCGACCTTGCGCCCGCGCGTCTCGCGAAACAGCAGCGCGCCGTCGAACGCGGGCGTGAACGGCTCGATCCCCAGACCCGCGAGCAGCGGATGGCCGAGCACGTCGCCGGCTTCACGCGGGTGCCAGAGCACGGCGCCAAAGCGGCGCGGATCGCGATAGCGCAGCGTGAAATCGTCGAACAGCCAGTCAACGTGATCGTGCTTTTCGGCGGCCGGCGGCTTTGGAAAATTACGTAACACCCGCAAGGTCCCAGTCATGCCAAGATGCACGATGAACCAGCCCTCATCGACTTCGAACAGCAGATATTTGCCGCGCCGGCCCACGGAACGAATCGTGCGACCACGTAGCGTACGGGCGAGCGTAGCGGGCACAGGCCAGCGCAGCGACGCATTGCGCACGTCCACGCGCTCGACACGGCGGCCCGCGACCCATGGCTCGATGCCTCTGCGGGTGACTTCGACTTCTGGCAGTTCTGGCATGACTGGCGGCTGCTGAGTTTGAACTGAAACGATTGGGGGACGATCCGGGTACGATGAGTGAACGACCCGGGGCTGGTCTGCAACTTGCGTCATCGTCGTGCGCGTATTGTAGCCAGCGCGTTACAATCGACCGAAACATTCGACGGAATTCCATGGAACTGTCTTTCGTAAAGCTGTTTGCGAAGCGCCTGCCTGGAGCAGCGCCGCGTATGGGCAACACCTCGGCACTGCGTGCGTTCGGACCCCGTCGCCTGCTTGGCGCCGCCGTTCTTGCGGCCTGGGCATTGACCACTTCGAGCGCGTACGCGCAGGATCCGTCCCCCGACACGGACGACACCTCCGTCACGATGCCGGACGCCTTCGGCCCCGCGAGCGCGGACGAGCAGAAGGATCTGCCGAACGTCGCGCTCTCCAGCCAGATCGTCTTCCAGGTGCTCGCCGCCGAAGTCGCGTTGCAACGCGACCAGCCGGCGCCCGCCTATCAGACCTATCTCGCGCTTGCGCGCGATACGCACGATCCGCGCATGGCGCAGCGTGCGACCGAGATCGCCCTCGCCGCGCAAAGCCCGACTGACGCGCTGACCGCCGTACAGCTTTGGCAGCAGTACGCGCCCGATTCGGAGCGCGCGGCCCAGCTCGACGCGTCGCTGCTCGTGCTCGGCGGCAAGCCCGCCGACGCGCAGCCGCTGCTCGCGCGCGAACTGGCCCGCGTGCCCGCCGACAGCCGCGGCCAGGCAATCCTCTCGCTGCAACTCCTGCTCTCGCGCGGCCCGAACCGCTCGGGCGGCCTCGACGTGCTCAAGTCGCTGCTCTCCAACGACATGAACCGCCCCGAGGCGCAGCTCGCAATCGGCCGTCAGCAACTGCTGGCCGACGATGTGCCCGGCGCGCGCAAGTCCTTCGAACAGGCGCTGGCGATCAAGCCCGACTTCCTGCCCGCCGCGCTGATGCTGGCGCAAATGGGCCCGGAAGAGCGCAAGGAAGGCATCGCCGCGATCGAAAAATTCGTGCAGGCCAATCCGAAGTCGCGTGACGGACGTCTCGCGCTTGCGCAGACCTATCTGGCTTCCGATCGTCTGGACGACGCGCAGAAGCAGTTCGAGATCCTGCACAAGAACGATGCGAAAGACCTGATGCCGCTGATGGCGCTCTCGCTCATCGACGTGCAGCAGAAGAAGTACGACGACGCGAAGAAGTATCTGCAGTTGTACGCGCAACAGGCCGAAAAGACGCCGGGCGCGGACGCCGGCCAGGCCTACATCTACCTCGCGCAACTTGCGGTCGAGCAGAAAGACGATGCAGGCGCACAGGCCTGGCTCAGCAAGATCGGCCCGAGTAGCCAGCAGTACGTGCCCGCACAGATCACGCGCGCACAGATGCTCGACCGTCAGGGCAAGATCGACGATGCACGCCGTCAACTGGCCAGCATCCAGAGCGACGACCCGCGCGACCAGGCGCTGATCGCCCGCACGGACGCCGCAATCCTGTTCGACGCGAAGCGCTACCCGGAAGCGGAAGCGCGTCTGGCCAAGGCCACCGCCGATTTCCCCGACGACCCCGACCTCACCTATGACTACTCGATGGCCGCCGAAAAGAACGGCCATTACGAAATCATGGAAGCGCAGCTGCGCAAGCTGATCAAAACGCAACCGGACAATCCGCAGGCCTATAACGCCCTCGGCTATTCGCTTGCAGACCGCAACCAGCGCCTGCCGGAAGCAGACAGGCTGGTCGAAAAGGCCTCGTCGCTCGCACCGGACGACGCGTTCATCATGGACAGCGTGGGCTGGGTCAAGTACCGCATGGGCGACAACGCCGATGCCATCAAGCTGCTGCGCAAGGCCTACAGCCTGCAGCCGAACGCGGAAATCGGCGCGCATCTGGGCGAAGTGCTGTGGAAGAACGGCGACCAGAACGGCGCGCGCGATGCCTGGCGCGAAGCGCGCAAGCTCGAACCCGACAACGACACGCTCCTGAAGACGCTCAAGCGTTTCCAGGTCAACGATCTTTGATCGATATCTGATGGCTGAACTTCACTTGCCGAACCGCTCGCAAAATCGCGCCCAAACGCTGGCCGCTCGCCTTATCCGGCGTCCGGCGCTGGGCGTGGCGGCCGCCGCGCTGCTCGCACTCGCGGGCTGCGCGACGCAGACGCCGCACGAGCCGTCCACCGCGCGCGCCACGACCTCGCTGACCACACAGACGAGTCGCGCGTATCACGGCCGCTTCTCGATCCAGTACAACGACCAGAACGGCCAGCAGCGCAACGCCTACGGCAATTTCGATCTGCGCCAGACCGACTCGGCCGTGACGCTGCAACTGCTCAATCCGCTCGGGCAGACGCTCGCCATCGTGACATCGGCGCCGGGCCAGGCCACGCTCGAACTGCCGAACAAGCCGCCGCTCACCGCCGACAACGTCAATACGCTGATGCAGCAGGCGATGGGCTTCGCACTGCCGGTCGAAGGGCTGCGCTACTGGCTGCAACCGTCGGCGGCGCCGGACTCGCGCGCCAAGACGACGTTCGACCCGCAAAATCCGCAGCGCCTCTCGAAGATCGAGCAGGACGGCTGGGATATCGACTATCTCGCTTACGCGGACGCGCCGGCCACCGGCGTCAAACGCGTGAACCTCACGCGCGAAGATCCGCCGCTGCAGATCAAGCTCGTGCTCGACCAGTAACCCAGCAATCAAGGGATAGCGCCCGGCGCGCGTCGCATTCCGTTCGCGCTCATGCGGCGCCGGCATCGACGAACGCCCCGCCGGGCGCCACGCAACATGACCGAAACTCAAGACTCGCTGCGCGGCTGCCTCGCGCCCGCGAAACTCAATCTCTTCCTCCACATCACGGGCCGCCGGCCCGATGGCTATCACAATCTGCAGACGGTGTTCCAGTTGCTCGACTGGGGCGACACGCTGCATTTCACGCGTCGCCAGGATGGCCGCATCACGCGCACGACCGAAGTCGACGGCGTTCCCGCCGAACACGATCTCACCGTGCGCGCCGCAACGTTGCTCAAGCAACATACCGGCACGCAGGAAGGCGTGGAGATCGATATCGAAAAGCGCCTTCCGATGGGCGCCGGTCTGGGCGGCGGCAGCTCGGACGCGGCGACCACGCTGCTCGCGCTCAACCGCCTGTGGAAGCTCAATCTGAAGCGCGAAGAACTGCAGGCGCTGGCGCTCAAACTGGGCGCGGATGTGCCCTTCTTTGTGTTCGGGAAAAATGCATTTGCCGAGGGTGTTGGCGAAGCGCTGCAAGCAGTAGAATTGCCGGCGCGCCACTTTCTGGTGGTGACGCCGCAGGCTCATGTCCCTACCGCTGAGATTTTTTCAGAAAAGCTGTTGACAAGGGACACACAGCACTGCACAATAGCATTCTTTCTTGCACAGCAAGCAACGCAGCAGGGATGGCCAGATAGTTTCGGTCATAACGATATGCAAGCGGTTGTCGCAGGAAAATACGCGGAAGTAGCGCAGGTGCTGCGATGGTTTGAAGATGTTTCAAACAGTGTCGCGCCGGCGCGGATGACCGGATCGGGTGCAAGCGTTTTCGCAGCATTCACCAGTCGGAACGAAGCAGATGCGGCTCAGGCCAAACTGCTTGCGGAGCAACCGAACTGGCGAAGTGCCGTCACCTCGAGTCTGGATAAGCATCCACTCTTCGCTTTCGCGTCATAGTTTTGCGTGGTTGATCGCTCTGCCGGTCAGTCAGGCACGAAGTTGAGTGTAGGGGAGTCGCCAAGTTGGTTAAGGCACCGGATTTTGATTCCGGCATGCGAGGGTTCGAGTCCTTCCTCCCCTGCCAAAAATTCCAAAGTAGTTCGCCCAAGTAGTTCCTCTCGCCCCCCAAAGTCCGCAGCAGGTGCATGATGAGCAGCCATGACGGCCTGATGGTTTTTACTGGCAACGCCAATCCCGCGCTTGCACAGGAAGTCGTCAAGATCCTCGGTATTCCCCTCGGTAAGGCTATGGTTAGCCGCTTCTCCGACGGTGAAATCCAGGTCGAAATCCAGGAAAACGTGCGCGGTAAGGACGTCTTCGTCCTTCAGTCGACTTGCGCACCGACCAACGACAACCTGATGGAACTGATGATCATGGTCGATGCGCTCAAGCGCGCATCAGCCGGCCGGATCACCGCAGCCATCCCCTATTTCGGCTATGCCCGTCAAGACCGCCGCCCCCGTTCGGCGCGCGTCGCCATCTCGGCGAAGGTCATTGCGAACATGCTGGAAATCGCGGGCGTCGAGCGGATCATTACGATGGATCTGCACGCTGACCAGATCCAGGGCTTCTTCGATATTCCCGTCGACAACATCTACGCTACGCCCGTGCTGCTCGGCGATCTGCGCAAGCAGAACTACGAGAACCTGCTGGTCGTTTCGCCGGACGTTGGCGGCGTGGTGCGCGCCCGTGCGCTCGCCAAGCAACTCGGCTGCGATCTCGCGATCATCGACAAGCGTCGTCCGAAGGCGAACGTCGCCGAAGTGATGAACATCATCGGTGAAGTCGAAGGCCGCACCTGCGTGATCATGGACGACATGGTCGACACCGCCGGCACGCTCTGCAAGGCAGCGCAAGTGCTGAAGGAACGCGGCGCGAAGCAGGTCTTCGCTTACGCCACGCACCCGGTTCTCTCGGGTGGCGCAGGCGAGCGTATTGCCGCTTCCGCTCTGGACGAACTGGTCGTGACCGACACGATCCCGCTGGGTGCAGAAGCCCGCGCGTGCCCGAAGATCCGCTCGCTCACGAGCGCCGGTCTGCTGGCAGAAACGTTCTCGCGTATCCGTCGCGGCGACTCGGTGATGTCGCTGTTCGCGGAAAGCTAAAGAGATTCGCGCACAAGGCGCGGCATTCGCAAGGATGCCGCGCCTTGTGTGTAATCAGCGCAGGCGGACGAAGGTCTGCGCTGTATCGTCGGGGGCCTTCTGGCAAATAAATTGCCGTAAGGACCCCGTTTTATTTACTGCCTGGTCGCGGGCAGTGCATTGAAAAAAGAGAACACCATGAAAGTCATCGCTTTCGAGCGTAACCTGCAAGGTACGGGTGCGAGCCGCCGCCTGCGCATCGCTGGCAAGACCCCTGGCATCGTTTACGGTGTCGGCGCTGAGCCGCAACTGATCGAAGTCGATCACAACGCGCTGTGGCACGCCCTGAAGAAAGAAGCCTTCCACTCGTCGATCCTCGAGCTCGAAGTGGCAGGCAAGTCGCAACAGGTTCTGCTGCGCGACGTGCAATACCACCCGTTCCGTCAGCTCGTGCTGCACGTGGACTTCCAACGTGTCGACGCGAAGAAGAAGCTGCACACCAAGGTGCCGCTGCACTTCATGAACCAGGAAACCAACCCGGCAGTGAAGCAGTCGGGCGCGGTGATCTCGCACGTCATCAACGAAATCGAAATCGAGTGCCTGCCGTCGGCACTGCCTGAGTTCCTCGAAGTCGACCTCGCGAAGATCGAAGCCGGCCAATCGCTGCACGCCAAGGACATCACCCTGCCCGCAGGCGTGACGCTGGTTCAGCACGTTGAAGCCGAAAACCCGGTCGTCGCTTCGGCACCGGTTCCGGCTGGCGCGCAAGCCGCTGCTGAAGGCGAAGCTGCAGCCGAGTAAGCTGCCGGCAACAGCCGATCCTCTCGATCCGTTTGAATAAAACGGAACGACGTGACCCGCCGCGGTTCTGCCCGGCGGGTTTTTTTTCGCACGCTTTTCGAGTCTTTCGCCGACTCTTCCGTACACTTGCGGATTGGTTAGCGATTAATGCAGGCGGAACACCACACATGATCAGGTTGATCGTCGGGCTCGGCAATCCGGGCGCCGAATACACGGCGACGCGCCACAACGCGGGCTTCTGGCTCGTGGACCAGCTCGCGCGCGAAGCCGGCACCACTCTGCGCGACGAGCGCCGCTTCCACGGCCACTACGCGAAGGCGCGCCTCTACGGCGAGGAAGTCCATCTGCTCGAACCGCAGACGTACATGAACCGCTCGGGCCAATCAGTTGTCGCGCTCGCGAACTTCTTCAAGATCCTGCCCGACGAGATTCTCGTTGCGCATGACGAACTCGATCTGTCGCCCGGCACCGTCAAGCTCAAGCTCGGCGGCGGCAGCGGCGGCCACAACGGCCTGAAAGACATTTCCGCGCATCTGTCGACGCAGAATTACTGGCGTTTGCGCATCGGCATCGGCCATCCGCGCGACCTGATTCCCGAAGGCGCACGCGCCGGCGCCAAGCCGGACGTGGCGAACTTCGTGCTCAAGCCGCCGCGCCGCGAAGAGCAGGACGTGATCGACGCGTCGATCGAGCGCGCGCTCGCCATCATGCCCACCTTCGTGAAGGGCGAAACCGAACGCGCCGTGATGCTGCTGCATCGCAACGGCTGATTTCCGCGCGCGGCACGGCCAGCCAGGCGGCCGCGCGCCGCAGGTGATATCGAAGCAAGGAGAGCGTCTTGAGTCGTTTCTGGAGTGACATCGTCCACCGTCTCGTGCCCTATGTGCCCGGCGAACAGCCGGCGCTCGCGCATCCGGTGAAACTGAACACCAACGAGAACCCTTACCCGCCCTCGCCGCGCGTACTCGACGCGATCCGTGCGGAACTGGCGGGAGCCGACGGCTCCGGCGAATCGCTGCGCCGCTACCCCGATCCACTCGCCAAGGCCCTGCGCGCCACGGTGGCCGCGCATCACGGCCTGCGCCCGGATCAGGTGTTCGTGGGCAACGGTTCCGACGAAGTACTCGCGCACGCCTTCCAGGCGCTGCTCAAGCACGACAAGCCGATTCTCTTCCCCGATATCAGCTACAGCTTCTATCCGACCTACGCGCGTCTGTACGAAGTCGAGTTCAACACGGTGCCGCTCGACGAGCGCTTCGAGATCCGCGTGGACGACTACCTCGCGCAGAACACTCCGAACGGCGGCGTGATCTTCCCGAACCCGAACGCCCCCACCGGCCACGTGCTGCCGCTTGCGGAAGTCGAGCGCCTGATCGCGGGCAATCCGGATTCGGTCGTGATCGTCGACGAAGCGTATGTGGATTTCGGCGCGCAGTCGGCCATTGCGCTGATCGACCGCTATCCGAACCTGCTGGTCGTGCATACGACCTCGAAGTCGCGCTCGCTCGCGGGCATGCGCGTGGGCTTCGCATTCGGCCACGCCGATCTGATCCAGGCGCTCAACCGCGTGAAGGACAGCTTCAACTCGTATCCGCTCGACCGTCTCGCGCAGGCTGCGGCCGCCGCCGCGTACCTCGATGTCGACTATTTCGAAGCGACCTGCGCGCGCGTGATCGCCAGCCGCACGCGCCTGACGGCGGCACTTGAAGCGCTGGGCTTCGAAGTCGTGCCTTCGGCGGCCAACTTCGTGTTCGCGAAGCATCCGGCGTACGACGCGGCGGACATTTCCGCGAAGCTGCGCGCACAGGAAATCTTCGTGCGCCACTTCAACGCGCCGCGCATCAACCAGCATCTGCGCATCTCGATCGGCACCGACGCGGAATGCGACACGCTCGTCACCGCGCTCAAGGCGATCGTCGGCTGACGGTGAGCTTGATTCGCGTGAGGCCATAAAAAAACGCGCCCTCGGGCGCGTTTTTCGTTTGCAGTACCGCTGCTATCAGGCGTTCTTCGCCGCCGTCAGCGTCTCGTACTTCTGCATCAGTTGCTCTTGCGATTCGAGGTGCTCGGGATTCTTCGGGATGCACTCCACCGGACACACCTGGATGCACTGCGGCTCGTCGAAATGGCCGACGCACTCCGTGCACTTGTTCGGGTCGATCACGTAGATTTCCGGGCCCATCGAGATCGCGTCGTTCGGGCACTCCGGCTCGCAGACGTCGCAATTGATGCACTCGTCGGTAATCATCAGGGCCATACTTCTCTCGCTTTTCCCTTCAAAAACAATACATTATAGCCCTGCGGTCCCGCGTCTGCCGACCCGCGAAAGCGTCAGGGCTTCGCTGCGCTGTTGAGCGCCGAAACCTTGTCCTGCAGGCGCTTTTCCACCGAAGGAAACACGAACTTGCTGACATCGCCGCCCAACTGGGCAATTTCGCGAACGATCGTGCCCGAGATGAACTGGTATTGATCCGACGGCGTCATGAACATGGTCTCGACGTCCGGCAGCAAGTAGCGGTTCATGCCCGCCATCTGAAACTCGTACTCGAAATCCGAGACCGCACGCAGGCCGCGCACTATGACGCGCGCGTTGTTGCTGCGCACAAAATCCTTTAGCAGCCCCTTGAAACTCATCACCTGCACGTTCGGATAATGACCGAGCACCTCGTGGGCAATTTCGAGCCGTTCGTCGAGCGTGAAGAACGGCTTCTTGTTGCGACTGTCGGCCACGCCGACCACCAGCGTGTCGAAAATGCTCGATGCGCGCCGCACGAGATCTTCGTGACCGCGCGTGAGCGGATCGAACGTACCGGGGTACACGGCGACTACCATGAGGCTTCTCCTCTCAACAGAAATGGGGCGCATTGCCACGCCTGGTTACGGCATGCGCGAGTGCCTGCGTGACGCCGGATGACGCCCGAGTGCTTCGTTATCGAACGCGCATTATTCCTCATTTTCGCGCTGCAGCAAATGATAGCGAACGGCCCCGGCCTTGCCCTCGCGCACCACGCTCCAGCCTGCCAGCGCGGGCTGCGTGGCCGGATCCACCGCTTCGCCGGATTCCACGTACAGCCAGCCATCGGGCGCGACGAGCGCCGCGGCCAGTTCGAGCGAGCGTGCGAGCAGCGCCTCATCGCCAAACGGCGGATCGAGAAACACCACGTCGAACGAGCCGGGCGCGAGGTTCGCGGCGAGGCGCAGCGCGTCGGCTTCGGCGATTTCGATCATGCGCGCGCCCAGGCGCGTCTGGTTGGCGCGCAATTGCGCGACCGCTTTCGCGCTGCGCTCGACCATCACGACGCGCGCGGCGCCACGCGAAGCGGCCTCGAAGCCAAGCGCGCCGCTACCTGCGAACAGATCCAGACAGCGCAGGCCGTCCAGACTCTGGCCGAGCCAGTTGAACAGCGTCTCGCGCACGC
Source organism: Paraburkholderia sp. (assembly GCF_035948235.1). Lineage (GTDB taxonomy): Bacteria > Pseudomonadota > Gammaproteobacteria > Burkholderiales > Burkholderiaceae > Paraburkholderia. The sequence continues at coordinate 33,288 of NZ_DASZJJ010000150.1, forward strand.
GATCGGGCGTGGGGCGCAGGCCGTCGAGGTTGAGCACCGGCAGCGGCGTGCGCTTCCAGTCGCCGCCGATGATGCGGATCGTGTGTGCACCACCGGCAGCGGATTTCGCTGCGGGTTTCGCACCGTGTGCCGGGCGGGCGCCTTGTGGGCGCGGGGAAGATGAACGGGCCATGCGGTGTGTACTGAATGAATGAGTGCGATGAGTGCGACGCGTGCATTTCGGCGCGCGTTTGCGCCTTTGCGCGAACGTTACCACAGGGCAACGCGAACACCGCAGCGCCGCTCGCGCCTTGAATGCCCGACGAGCGGCGCACGCTTCGCGAGCGCCGCTGCGACGCGCCCGGGGCCGCCTGATAAAATGCTGTGTTTTCTGAGCGTTGCCCGCATCTTCGACGTCGATGACCGTGCCTCGGTCAGACCCGCAACGCCACCCCACCACACCAGATCATGTTCAGTTTCTTCAAACGACTCCGGGGCTCGAAGGGCGCCGGGAACGACGCCGCCGACGCCGCGCAGGACGAAGCGCACGACGCCAATGAGGCGCTCGAAACGCCGCACGCGCCCGCAGCAACCGTCGAGCCGGACGCACCGGTACGCACCGCCGCGCCGCAGGCAGACGAAGCCGACACCCGTGACGAAGTCGAATTCGATACCGTCGAAATCGTCCCGCCGCCCGTCCCCGACGCGAGCGCCAAGCAGTCCTGGCTGTCGCGCCTGCGTTCGGGCCTGTCGAAAACGGGTTCGAACATCCAGAGCATCTTCGTCAACGCGAAGATCGACGACGATCTCTATGAAGAGCTCGAAACCGCGCTGCTGATGTCCGACGCCGGCGTGGACGCCACCGAATATCTGCTTGAGGCGCTGCGCCAGAAAGTGCGCGCCGAGCGCCTGACCGAAGCGCAACAGGTCAAAACCGCGCTGCGCCAGTTGCTGATCGACCTGCTCCAGCCGCTGGAGCGCTCGCTCATGCTGGGCCGCGCGCAACCGCTTGTGATGATGATCGCGGGCGTCAACGGCGCGGGCAAGACCACCAGCATCGGCAAGCTCGCCAAGCATCTGCAGAGCTTCGACCAGAGCGTACTGCTGGCCGCCGGCGACACCTTCCGCGCCGCCGCGCGCGAGCAGTTGACGATCTGGGGCGAGCGCAACAACGTGACGGTCGTGCAGCAGGAAAGCGGCGACCCGGCCGCGGTGATTTTCGACGCCGTGAACGCGGCCCGCGCACGCGGCATCAACGTGGTGATGGCCGACACCGCCGGCCGTCTGCCGACGCAGTTGCACCTGATGGACGAACTGAAGAAGGTCAAGCGCGTGATCGGCAAGGCCTTCGACGGCGCGCCGCACGAAGTGCTGCTAGTGATCGACGCCAACACGGGCCAGAACGCACTGACCCAGGTGAAGGTTTTCGACGACGCGCTGGGCCTCACGGGTCTGATCGTCACCAAGCTCGACGGCACGGCCAAGGGCGGCATTCTGGCGGCGATCGCACGTCAGCGTCCGGTGCCGGTGTATTTCATCGGCGTGGGCGAGAAGGTCGAGGATCTGCAACCGTTCGTCGCTGAGGAATTCGCGGACGCGTTGCTCGGCAACTAATCCGCATTGCTCAAAAGTAAGGGCGCCGTTCTCGCGAACGGCGCCCTTTTTACATCGATCTCACGCGAATTACAGCTTATTCCGCGTCAGGCTGCGCGCCCGGCGCCGCGCGCGCGAAGGCATCCAGTTGCGCCGCGTAGTCGCAGATGCGCTGGATCGTCGGATAGCGCATCGTGTCGATCTTGAAGCGGTTCGCGTTGAACACCTGCGGCACGAGGCACAGATCCGCAAGCGTCGGCGTGTCGCCAAAGCAGAGCTTGCCGGTACGCGGGTCGTTCGCAAGCCGCTCCTCCAGCGTCGCGAAGCCGCTTTCGATCCAGTGGCGATACCACGCGTCCTTGGCCGCCTCGTCCACGCCCAGCGTGTGCTTGAGGTACTTCAGCACGCGCAGATTGTCGAGCGGATGGATTTCGCACGCGACCTGAAGCGCCAGCGAGCGCACATGCGCGCGGTCGGCGGGCGACTTCGGCAGCAGGGGCGGCTCGGGATGTGTCTCCTCAAGGTACTCGATGATCGCGAGCGACTGCTGGATCGCGTGGTTCTCGTCGTCGATGAGCGTCGGCACGATCGCGTCGGGATTGATCTTGCGGTACTCGGGCTTCAGTTGTTCGCCGCCCTCGCGCACCAGATGCACCGGCACATACTCGTAGGGCAGATTCTTCAGATTCAGCGCGATACGCACGCGATACGACGCCGAACTGCGGAAATAGCTGTAAAGCTTCATGCTCCTCTCACGCTCCTTGCTGGGTATTTTTAGACCACGCGCACGGCAAATTCGCCCAGGCCGTCCACGCCGCCCGTCATCACGTCGCCGCGCTTCACCGCGCCTACGCCTTCCGGTGTTCCCGTGTAGATCAAATCGCCGGCCTTCAACTCGAACAGCGTCGAAAGAAACGCGATCGTGTCGGCTACCGGCCAGATCAGCTGCGAAATATCCGAGCGTTGTTTTTCTTCTCCGTTCACTTCCAGCCAGATCGCGCCCTTCGCGATCTGCCCCACCTGCGCGACCGGATGAATCGGGCCGATAGGCGCCGAGTGGTCGAAACCCTTCGCCGTGTCCCACGGGCGGCCGAGTTTCTTCGCTTCGGCCTGCAGATCGCGGCGCGTCATGTCGAGGCCGAGCGCGTAGCCGAACACATGATCAAGCGCGCTTTCGACAGGAATGTTCTTGCCGCCCTTGCCGATCGCCGCGACAAGTTCCATCTCGAAGTGCACGTTCTGCGATTGATCCGGATACGGGAAGTCGGCCGTGGCGCCGGGCGCGACGTACAGCACCGCATCGGCGGGCTTGGCGAAGAAGAATGGCGGTTCGCGGTTCGGATCGTGGCCCATCTCGCGCGCATGTGCCTCGTAATTGCGGCCAACACAGTAGATGCGGCGCACCGGGAAGCGCGCGTCGCTGCCGGCGACCGGCACGGCGGCGAGCGGCGCCGGATCGAATACGTAAGTCATCGAAATCTCCGTCTTCTTGAAGATGCCCTCACGCCCGAGACAATCACGCGAGCGGCAAGGCGTAGCGCACGAGTTTAACGCGCAGCGGCGCAAGGGCGGCAACACGGGACGGCAATGCGGATGACAGCGCATGACAAGAGCGCATCACAACGTGGACGCTGCTGCGATCGTTCCCGCCCCCACTGCGTCGGGCCGGGCCAGGCGGCTCGTGCGATACTTCCTCGATCCCCTACATCCCACATTGAACGGAGCGGCGCGCACCGCCGGCTCCGCACTAACGCCGCCATGAACGCCCCCGCTTCCACCGAATCGACCGAGATCTTCTCCTGCGCCCGCTTCATCAAGGAAATCGGCCGCGGACCGCACGGCGCACGCTCGCTGTCGTCCGAAGACACGCACGCGCTCTATGCGGCCATGCTCGACGGCCGGGTCGCTGAACTCGAACTGGGCGCGGTGCTGCTCGCTTACCGTCTCAAGGGCGAAACCGCCGAGGAACTGGCCGCGATGCTCGCCGCCGCGCACGCGTCGTTCGCGCCGCTCGTGGTGGCCGAGGGCGCGTACCGGCCGGTGTCGATTCCGAGCTACAACGGCGCGCGCAAGCAGCCCAACCTCGTACCGCTGCTCGCGCTGCTGCTCGCGCGCGAAGGCGTGCCGACGCTGGTGCACGGCGTGGTCACCGATCCGGGACGCGTGACTAGCGCCGAAATCTTCGCCGCGCTCAACCGTCCCGCCGTGCACGACCACGCGGAAATCGAGGCGCAACTGGCCGAGCGCAACGTGGCGTTCGCGCCGATCGAAACGCTCGCGCCGCAACTCGCGCGGCTGCTCTCTCTGCGCCGTCGGATGGGCGTGCGCAACTCCACGCATACGCTGGTGAAACTGCTTCAGCCGTTCGCGCAGCCGGGCCTGCGGCTCGTGAATTACACGCATCCGCCTTATCGCGACAGTCTGAGCGCACTGTTCGCCGCGCACCCGGACGCGGCGATCGGCGGCGCATTGCTCGCGCGCGGCACCGAAGGCGAAGCGGTCGCCGACACGCGCCGCCAGGTACAGGTCGACTGGCTGCACGATGGCATCTGCGAAACGCTGATCGAGCCGGAGCGTTCATCGCCCGACGCGCCCGAAGTGGATCTTCCGGAAGGCCGTGACGCGGCCACCACAGCCGCGTGGATCGAAGCGGTGCTGCGCGGCGAAGCGCCGGTACCCAACGCCATCGCGCGTCAGATCGAGACGATCAAGCGCATCGCGAAGCGCTAGCCGCGAGGCCAGAAATAGCCCGCCCATTTCGCCGAAAGCCGCGCGGGGCGGGCCGCGCGCGCCGATACGCAAAATCACATCGGCGCGCTTCGTCGGCCATCTTCAGGCATTTTCGCGCGGGCAATCTGCAAATTCCCTGTTGACACGCGCAAGTGCCCTGATTTACATTGGACGAATGCGTTCCTTCCCGAACACCCTCCGCATTGCCCACGGCCTACTATCGGCCCTATCGCTACGCCTAGCCTAAAGCTGGTGTAGCGCCGCAACGACCACCTCTCCGGTCACCGCGGTCCTCCCAAAGCAGTTCTCGCAGTACCCCAAATCCGCTGTATCTCTACAACCTGTCGTCTGCATTCGTCCGCTTATCGTTCGGACGAGTCGCGAGGTCAAAATGCACGTTGCATGGGCATCGTTCACGTCCGCTTTCGCCGCGCCGGCTACCGCCGTCACCGTGGCCGTCTTCTTCGCGTCCGAGGTTGCCGCCCGTACGCGTGAAGTTTCGCGCATCGTGCTCCGTCGTCAGCCTGCCAGCCGCCCGCTGCCGACCGCCATCGCAAACGACACCATGAAGAACGAGGCTCGTCATGTTGCGTAATCCCGCCGAGAAGTACCGCCCCTTCCCCGCCATCCGCTTGAACGGCCGCAAATGGCCGACGCGCACCGTCGAGCGCGCGCCGATCTGGATGAGCACCGACCTGCGCGACGGCAACCAGTCGCTGATCGAGCCGATGAGCATCGAGCAGAAGACCGAGTTTTTCGAGATGCTCGTCGCGATCGGCTTCAAGGAAATCGAAGTTGGCTTTCCGTCCGCTTCGCAGACCGACTTCGACTTCGTGCGCAAGCTGATCGAAGAAAAGCGCATTCCCGACGATGTCACCATCGAAGTGCTCGTCCAGTCGCGTGAAGAACTGATCGCGCGCACCTTCGAGGCGCTTGAAGGCGTGCCGCGCGCCATCGTCCACCTCTACAACGCGATCTGCCCGTCATTCCGCAAGATCGTGTTCGGCCAATCGAAGGACGAAGTAAAGGCGCTCGCGGTCGAAGGTACACGCATCATCCGCGAACACGCTGACAAAAACCCGCAAACGCACTGGATCTACCAGTACTCGCCCGAAACTTTCAGCATGACCGAACTGACTTTCGCGCGCGAAGTCTGCGACGCCGTGGCTCAGACGTGGCGCCCCACTCGCGATCACAAAATGATCGTGAATCTCCCGGCGACCGTCGAAGCGGCAATGCCCAACGTCTACGCCGACCAGATCGAGTGGATGGACCGCAACCTCGCGTATCGCGACAGCATCGTGCTTTCGGTGCATCCGCATAACGACCGCGGCACCGCCGTGGCCGCCGCCGAAATGGCGTTGCTTGCAGGCGCGGATCGCATCGAAGGCTGCCTGTTCGGCAACGGCGAGCGCACCGGCAACGTCGATCTCGTCACGCTCGCGATGAACCTCTACACCCAGGGCATCGATCCGGGCCTCGACTTTTCCGATATCGACGCCGTGCGCCGCATGGTCGAGCGCTGCAACCAGCTCCCCGTGCATCCGCGTCACCCGTATGCGGGCGATCTCGTGTTCACCGCGTTCTCCGGCTCGCACCAGGACGCGATCCGCAAGGGCCTCGCCGTGCAACAGCCGGACGCCGTGTGGGAAGTGCCGTATCTGCCGATCGATCCCGCCGATCTCGGCCGCAGCTACGACGCGGTGATCCGCGTGAACAGCCAGTCGGGCAAGGGCGGCGCGACCTATCTGCTCGAACGCGGCATGGGCTTCACGCCGCCGCGCCGCGTTCAGATCGAGTTCAGCCACGCCGTGCAGACGGTGACGGACACCTCCGGCGAGGAAATCACCGGCGAGGCGATCTGCGCGCTGTTCGCGAGCGAGTACTTCGAAACGCAGGGTCCGGCTGAGCAGATTGGCGCAGGCCGCGTGCGCTTCGAGGGCCGCGACGTAGCCATGCCTGCAGCCGCCGACATCGACGAAACGCATGCGCAAGCGGTGGCGACAGCACTTGCCGCAACGGCGGACGAAAGTATCGAGATCACGTCGTTTGAGACCGCGCGCACGGCGCAAGGCGGCACGGCCGTGTTTGTCGGCGCCCGTGTGGGCGGCCAGGCGCTGCGCCACGGCGTAGGCGTCGCGGACGATGCCGCTGCGGCAGTCGTCGCGGCCGTGGTTAGCGCGGTCAATCGCGCGGCGTGGACGCAGATCGATCGCCGTGTAGCGGCCTGATCGACGTCAGATCCGCTCGCAGGTTTGAAGTAGCAGGAAAGGCAGTAAAGGAGGCGGCGCCGTTGAGCGCCGGCGGCATAACGGGCCGCTGGCGTGCGCCCGATCCGCTTAACTGGCGGGATCGGCGAGTGGACTTACCGGTCATCACTCGATTGCGCAACGCGTCGCCTGCCACGCAACCAGACGCCAGTGGCCATCCTCCTGGGTCTGGATTGCCGTGTAGGCAATGGGATAGAGCAGCGCGCCGCTGTTCGCTTCCATTTCGATCAGCGCGCGGCCCGAGATCAGGCAGGTCTCGCGGCCGACGGGCAACACGTCCTGCGACTGGATCTCGATCTGGCGGTAGCGGCGGCGCCCCGCCGTGATTGCATCGATAAACTGCTGCTTGGTCTCGCGCTTGCCGTTCGTGTGCACGAACGTGGCGCTATCGGAAAGAAGCTGGTCCAGCGACGAACCGTCGCCGTCCACCATCGCGCGGAACCGCTCTCGCTCCAGCCCGCGAATCGCATCGATTACTTTTGCCGCCATTGCTCAAGCTCCCTTGCGCGCGAGTTCGCGTCATCCCGCCGACTCGCACCGAAGATTTACCGCACGCGCCTCGCTGAAATCTATACCAGGAATTCGCGCAAGGATACTTGCGATCAAAGCGAGCGCCCCCATATCCGTACGCGAGCGCACACGCGCAGGATGAAAGCGCGCCTGAATGTCGCGGTCTCGCACTTTCAGACAGCTCCGATGTCTATTCAATACACTTCGATGTAAAAAATCGGGCCTGATTTAAGTCGCGGCCTTAATTCCCGCGTCTTTAAGTCTCGCGCTTTTAAGTCCCGCGCCTTTAAGTCCAGATTAAGACCGCATTGCTACGATAAGCACCGTGGCAATCATCACTTCAAAGTGCAGCTATTCCAGCCCTTTTTCTTCATCGCTTCCCTGCAGGAAGCGGCCTCGCTCTAGAGTATTTCTTCGGCCTGCCGGTGTGTGCAGGCCCGTCCCGGGCGCAAGCCCCGCCCAGCTTGCCTGCTGGGATTTCGCCGAAACCTATTGAAACAAATTTTCGATAGGATGAACGGAACCATGAAGCCCCTACAGACTCCAAGTATTAGCACTCACTGTTTCAGAGTGCTAACATCCACCGTGGAGTCGCAGTCTGACTTTTGCAAGATTCCTGAGGAGTTCGCTACGTGAGCAACGCAATGACCATGACCCTTCCGAATACGCTTAGCCCGTCGTCGGCCAAGGCCGGGGGTTCGGGTGTACTGGCGCTCGCGAACGCTTCCATGCTGCCCGGCCAACTGGGCAACATCGACGCCTACATTCAGGCCGTGAACCGGATCCCGATGTTGACGCCGCAAGAGGAGCGCCAGTTCGCGACCGAGTTCCGCGAGCAAAACAATCTTGAAGGCGCGCGCCGCCTGGTGCTGTCGCACCTGCGTCTCGTCGTCTCGATTGCGCGCAATTACCTGGGCTACGGCCTGCCGCATGCCGACCTGATCCAGGAAGGCAACATCGGCCTGATGAAGGCCGTGAAGCGCTTCGACCCGGAGCAGAACGTACGTCTCGTGTCGTACGCCATGCACTGGATCAAGGCCGAAATCCACGAATACATCCTGCGCAACTGGCGCATGGTGAAGGTCGCGACGACCAAGGCGCAGCGCAAGCTGTTCTTCAACCTGCGCAGCCACAAGCAGGGCCTGCAGTCGTTCACGCCCGAAGAGATCGAAGGCCTCGCGCAGGAACTGAACGTCAAGCGCGAAGAAGTCGTCGAGATGGAAACGCGTCTGTCGGGTGCCGACATCGCGCTCGAAAGCCAGAACGACGACGGTGAAGAATCGTTCGCGCCGATCGCCTGGCTGGCCGACTCGCATAACGAGCCGAGCGCCGTGCTGGCCGCGCGTTCGCGCGACCGTCTGCAATCCGACGGCATCGCCAGCGCGCTCGAAGCGCTCGACGCGCGCAGCCGCCGCATTATCGAGGCGCGCTGGCTGAACGTCGCCGACGACGGATCGGGCGGCTCGACGCTGCACGAACTGGCCGACGAATTCGGCGTGTCCGCCGAGCGCATCCGCCAGATCGAAGCAAGCGCGATGAAGAAGATGCGCACCGCGCTGGCCGAATATGCCTGATGCGCGCCTGACGCACTGACGGCTTCAAGCGTCACCGCAAAGCCCCGCTCCCACCGAGCGGGGCTTTTTCTTTTGGGCACTGCACATCGCGTACACCTCGCGTACATTCTCGCGCCGCCGATTCCCGTTCCCTCATAAGATATTTTCAGGATGATGCCGCCCTTAGCGCCACGGCGCGCCACGCTTCCTGACATTCCAGCAGTCAATCTGACCTATAACATTAGGGTCGCGAGACTTTTAGTCGCGCCGACATCATAAAAAGACAGGGAGAGGCGGGCACGCGCAATCTGACGCAAGCAGAGGCGCAGCCCCGGAAACAGGACACAGCAAGGAGTCACCCGTCGCCATGCTTTCCACCTCCGGCCAGCCCCGACGCGCCTACGCCCTGCCCGGCGCGCGCATCCTTCGATGGGCGCGCGGTCCCACGTTCGCCCGCGACATCACGCTAGTCCTCGCCTTCAAGCTCGTGCTGCTGATGGCGCTGAAATACGCGTTCTTCAGTCACCCGCAAGCCGAAAACATGTCGATGCGGCCCGCCGACGTCGCCCAGGCCATCCTGTCCGTGCCCGCCGCGACCAGGACTACGACTGCGAACAAGAGCGGGACCGCAACCGCGCCGAACGCTGAACAAGGGGACCACCATGCCCATTAGCGAAACCGTCGATCTTTCGCGCCTGCAATTCGGCGTGACTGCGCTCTACCATTTCCTGTTCGTGCCGCTCACGCTCGGGCTGTCGTGGCTGCTCGTCATCATGGAATCGGTCTACGTGATGACCGGCAAGCAGATCTACAAGGACATGACACAGTTCTGGGGCAAGCTCTTCGCGATCAACTTCGTGATGGGCGTCACCACAGGCCTGACCATGGAGTTCCAGTTCGGCACCAACTGGTCCTACTACTCGCACTATGTGGGGGATATCTTCGGCGTGCCGCTCGCCGTGGAGGGGCTGGCCGCCTTCTTCCTCGAATCGACCTTCGTAGGCCTGTTCTTCTTCGGCTGGAACCGCATGACGAAGGGCGGTCATCTGATCACCACGTTCTTCGTCGCGCTCGGCTCGAATCTGTCGGCGCTGTGGATTCTGATCGCCAATGGCTGGATGCAGAACCCCGTGGGCGCTTCGTTCAACTACGAAACCATGCGCATGGAACTGACGAGCCTGTTCCAGGTGATCTTCAATCCCGTCGCACAGGTCAAGTTCGTGCATACGGTGTCAGCGGGCTATGTCACGGCGTCGATGTTCGTGCTCGGCATTTCCTCGTGGTATTTGCTGCGCCGCCGCGACACTGAATTCGCGCTGCGCTCGTTCGCCATCGCCGCGGGCTTTGGCCTCGCCTCCACGCTCTGCGTGATCGTGCTGGGCGACGAATCGGGCTATCGCACGGGCGAAGTGCAGCAGATCAAGCTCGCCGCGATCGAAGCCGAATGGGACACTGCCCCCGCTCCCGCACCCTTCACGCTGTTCGGCATTCCTAACCAGCAGGAAGAGCGCACCGACTACGCGATCCGCATTCCCTATCTCATGGGCATCATCGCGACGCGTTCGATCGACGAGCCGGTGATCGGCCTGCGCGATCTGATGGGCCGCGCCGAAGTGCGCATCCAGAACGGCATGCTCGCCTACGCCGCGCTGCAGAAAATGAAACAAGGCGATGCCGATAACGACACGCGCGCAGTCTTCGAAGCGCACAAGGCCGATCTGGGCTACGGCCTGCTGGTGAAACAGTTCGCGCCCAACGTGGTCGATGCGACGCCCGAGCAGATCAAGACCGCCGCGAAACATTCGATTCCGCCCGTCGCGCCCGTGTTCTGGTCGTTCCGCGTGATGGTGGGCCTGGGGATGCTGTTCCTGCTCACCTTCGTGCTGGCGTTCTGGTTCTGCGCGCAGCGCTCGCTGCTCAAGGAAAACCGCCGCTGGTTCCTCACCTGGGTGGTGTGGGCGATCCCGCTGCCGTGGCTCGCCGCCGAATTCGGCTGGGTGGTTGCCGAAGTGGGCCGCCAGCCGTGGACCATCGCCGAGGTGCTGCCGACGCATCTGTCCGCGTCGAGCCTCCAGCCCGGCGATGTCTGGCTGAGTCTGGCCGGTTTCGTGGTGTTCTACACGGCGCTCTTCATCATCGAAATCACGCTGATGTTCAAGTACGCGCGCCTGGGGCCTTCCGCGCTGCATACGGGCCGCTACTTCCACGAGCAGGCGGCGACGGTGTCGAGCGACAACCGCGTCGCGTAACGCACGCCAACGCCAAACAAGGAACCACACCATGGACTACGCAACGCTCAAAGTGATCTGGTGGGTGCTGATCGGCGTGCTTCTGATCGGCTTTTCACTCACCGACGGCTTCGACATGGGCGCGGCCGTGCTGCTGCCCTTCATCGGCAAGACCGATGCCGAACGCCGTATCGTCATCAACACGGTCGGTGCGACGTGGGAAGGCAATCAGGTCTGGCTCATCACGGCGGGCGGCGCGATGTTCGCCGCCTGGCCGCTCGTCTATGCGGCGTCGTTCTCGGGCTTTTACTTCGCGATGCTGCTGGTGCTGTTCGCGCTGTTTTTCCGGCCCGTGGGCTTCGACTATCGCGGCAAGCGCGACAACCCGAAATGGCGCAGCGCATGGGACTGGGCGCTCTTTATCGGCGGCTTTGTGCCCGCGCTGGTGTTTGGCGTGGCGTTCGGCAATCTGCTGCAGGGCGTGCCGTTCCAGTACGACACCGACCTGCGCGTGACTTACTACGGCAGCTTCTGGGCGCTGCTCAATCCGTTCGCGCTGATCTGCGGCCTCGTGAGCCTCACGATGCTCACCGCGCACGGCGCGGCATTCGTGAAGATGAAAAGCGATGGCGTCGTGGCCGCGCGCGCGTCGAAGGCGCTGCGCATCATGTCAGGCATCGCGGTTCTGCTGTTCGTCGTGGCGGGCGCGTTGGTGGCGACGCTGATCGGCGGCTTTGCGATCACCAACCCCGCGCCCTACGACACCGTCGCCAATCCGCTGCTCAAGAGCGTCGAGCCCGGCACGGGGCTATGGATCAGCAACTACGTGACTTATCCGTGGATGGCGATCGCGCCGATTGCAGGCATCGTGGGCGGCGTGATCGCTTTCGCGCTGGCCGGGTCGCGGCTGGAAAAGACGGCGTTTCTGGCCACCTCGCTGCTCATCATCGGCGTGATTCTGACGGCGGGATTTTCGATGTTTCCGTTCATCATGCCGTCCTCGCTCGATCCGCGTTCGAGCCTCACCGTGTGGGACGCCACCTCCAGCAAGATGACGCTCGAAATCATGCTGGTCGCCGTCATCATCTTTCTGCCGATCGTGCTCGCCTACACAACGTGGGCGTATCGCATCATGCGCGGCAAGGTGACGATCGAAGCTGTCGAGGACAAACGCAATTCGCTGTACTGAGCGCTGCGGATCGCGGACACAAAAAAACCGGCGCCAGGCGCCGGTTTTTTCTTGAGGGGTGAACGCTCAGGCCGATTTCAGGCCGATTGGAGCGAGAGTTCGTCGGCGTAACGTTGCGCCGCGTGGCCCACGACGATGTGCAGCGTATCGGTCGCGACCCACACCACATCCAGCGTGCCGAGTTGCGCACGATCGACCACCGACGGATCGCGCACGATCACGCGCAGGCGCGTGGCCGCGACCGCGTCGAGCGAGACGACGTTCGCCGCACCGCCCAGCACCGACAGCCAGCGCGAAGGATCGGGATCGAGCGGACCGGCTTCGCTTGCCGCAGGCGCAACAGCAGGCGCCGTCACAGCCGCAACCGGCGCTGCCGCAGCCGCCGACGCCGCAGCCGGACGACCGCTGGCGATCTCGCGACGGATTTCGTCGGCGATGATGTCGGCTTCCGGCCCGATGATGACCTGCACGCTTTCACCGCCGCGCTTGAGCACGCCGCGCGCGCCAATCGCCTTGAGCGCCGGTTCCGAAACACGCGCGGGGTCCGCCACGTTCAGACGCAGACGCGTCGTGCAGGCATCGACCACCTTGAGGTTAGCCGCGCCGCCGAGCGCATCGATATAGCGCGCCGCGCGCGACGCCGATGCACCACCGGCCACCGCCACGCCCGACATCGACGCAGCGATTTCCGTGTCGCCCGCCGATGCTTCACGGCCCGGCGTCGGCAGATTGAAGCGGCGGATAAAGAAGCGGAACAGCCCGTAGTACACGACCGCGTAGACAAGGCCGAGCGGAATCGCTTCCCAGCCGTGCGTCGACAGCCCGTAGTTCAGGAAGTAGTCGATCGCGCCCGCCGAGAACGTAAAGCCAAGCTTGATGTTCAGCAGCGAACAGATCGCCAGCGACAGCCCCGTCAGCACCGCATGGATGCCGTACAGCACCGGCGCGAGGAACATGAAGGTGAACTCGATCGGCTCTGTCACGCCCGTGAGGAACGAGGTGAGCGCCATCGACAGCAGCAGGCCGCCGACCATCGCACGCTTTTCCTTCGGCGCTTCATGCAGCATCGCCAGACACGCGGCCGGCAGACCGAACATCATCACCGGGAAGAAGCCGGCCATGAAGCCGCCCGCCGTCGGGTCGCCCGCGAAGAAGCGGTGCAGGTCGCCCGTCACCGGTGCGCCGCCTGCCGGCGTGAAGGTGCCGAACACGAACCAGACGAGCGAATTGAGGATGTGATGCAAGCCCGTCACGAGCAGCAGACGGTTCAGCAGCCCATAAACGAAAGTGCCGATCGCGCCCGCCGTGGTGAGCCAGTGGCCGGCCGAATCGATCACGGCCTGCACGGGTCCCCAGGCATAACCAAATATCACCCCGAGCAACAAACACACGAGCCCGGTAATGATCGGCACGAAACGTTTACCGCCGAAGAACGCCAGGAACTCGGGTAGCTTGATGTCCTTGAAGCGGTTGTACAGCATGCCCGCAACCACCCCGGCCACCACGCCCGACAGCACGCCCATATTGAGCTTGTCGTTGATGTCCTTCATCACGGCGATTTCGACCAGATAGCCGAGTGCGCCCGCGAGCGCCGCCACGCCGTTATTGTCCTTCGCGAAACCCACGGCAATGCCGATCGCGAACAGCAGCGGAAGGTTGTCGAAGATCGCGCCGCCCGCATCGGCGATGATCTTGATGTTGAGCATGTCGCTCTGGCCGAAGCGCAGCAGGATGCCCGCAACGGGCAGCACTGCGATCGGGAGCATCAGCGCGCGGCCGAGGCTCTGTATCTTGAGAAACGGATTGCCATCCATTGAACTGCCTCCAGTCCCTGTCTCTTGCGTGACGTATTGAGGTGAGAGAAGCCGGCGCGCGATCGCTGCGCGCGCCGGTGTGTTGACGACGTTTTATTCAGGATATTTAACGATCAGACATGCCGATCGAGGGTGAAACTCAATCGAGCGGCCAGTGCGCGCGGCTTGCGGCGCGCACTGCCTGGGCCGATTCAAGCGCGAGAATGTCGAATACGCGTTCGCGGCACTGGTTGTAGTCGAGATTGCGCACGCGCGCCTTGATCGACGGCACGGAAACCGGATCGACCGACAATTCCGTAATCCCCAGCCCAACCAGCAGCGGCACCGCGAGCGGATCGCCCGCCAGCGCTCCGCACACGCCCACCCATTTGCCGTGCTTGCTCGCACCTTCAACCGCCACGGCGATCAGGCGCAGCACGGCCGGATGCAGGCCATCGGCCTGCGCTGCCAGGTCGGGCTGGCAGCGGTCCATTGCGAGCGTGTACTGCGTCAGATCGTTGGTGCCCACCGAGAGGAAATCGGCGTGACGCGCGAGCTGGTCGGCCAGCAGCGCGGCGGACGGCACTTCGATCATCACGCCTACTTCCACACGGCCCGTGCGGCCTGCTTCCTTCGCGAACATATCGATGCGCTCGCGCAGGCGGATCAGTTCGCCCACGTCGGTGACCATCGGCAACAGGATGCGGATCGCGCCCAGCGGTTCGACCGCAAGCAGACCGCGCAACTGATCGTCGAGCAGATCGGGGCGCACTTGCGCCAGGCGAATGCCGCGCAGACCCAGCGCGGGATTCGGCTCCGGCGGCAGCGTGAGGTAATCGACTTCCTTGTCCGCGCCCACGTCGAGCGTGCGGATGATCGCCGTGCGGCCCTCCAGTGCCTGCGCAATCGCCTGATAGCTCTGGCGATGCTCGTCGACCGTCGGCGCTGCCTGGCGGTGGATGAACATCAGCTCCGTGCGCAAGAGACCCACGGCGTCCGCGCCGTTGTCGACTGCGGTGCGCGCATCGTCGAGCGTCGCAATGTTCGCGGCGACTTCGATCGCGTGGCCGTCACGCGTGGCGGCGGCTTGCTGCGAGGTCAGACGGTTCGCTTCGCGCACGCCCGCGAGGCGCTGCTTTTCGGCGCGCGCGCGTTCGATGTCCTGGGCGGTCGGCGCGAAGGCCAGACGCCCCGCGCCTGCGTCCACTACGACTTCGGTGCCTTCGGCGATCTTGTGCAGCGAGTCGCCAAGCGCGACGATCGCCGGAATGCCCGCCTGACGCGCGATGATCGCCGCGTGCGAGGTTGCACCGCCGCGCGCCATCACGAGCGCGGTGACGCGCTTGCGGTCGAGCGTTGCAAGGTCGGAAGGCGTGAATTCGTCGGCGGCCAGCACCGCTTCGTCGGGCAGTTCGCGCGACGCGGCGTTCGTGGCGCCACTCGTGAGCGAGAGCGCGCGCAGCACACGCTTTTCGAGATCCCGCAGATCGGCGGCACGCTCCGCGAGCAGCGGATCGTCCACCTTGCCGAGCACGACGATCTGCGCGCGGATCGACTCGCGCCACGCAAAACCCGCGCTCTTGCCGAGGCTGATGAGGTCACGCGCCGCGTCGATCAGCGTAGGGTCTTCCAGCAGCACGCGATGCATCTGGAAGATGCCCGCTTCGCCGATCGCGCCACGCTGCGACGCCGCACGCACGGAGGTGTCGAGTTCCGCGTCTACGGCCGCGACCGCCTTGTCGAGCAGACGGCTTTCCGCCGCCGACGGGCCGCTCGCGAGTTCAGCCGGCACGAGTTCCGCGTCGTCCCAGCGCACCAGCTTACCGAGCGCTACGCCCGGCGCCGCACACACGCCCATGAGCGTGCCCGGCGCTGCGCTTGCAGCGTTTGCGGCAACAGGTGCGATTGAAGGAGCCGCAGCCGGTGCCGGCGAAAGCTGCCGGGCAGGCGCTTCGCCGCCTTCGCCAGGCGCTGCGCGCAGCAGTTCATTGGCGACCGCATCGACGGCCTTCTGCGCCTCGCGGCCCATGCCGACCAGTTCGATCGTCGCGCCTTCGCCCGCGCCCAGACCCAGCAGTCCGACCACGCTTTCGATCGCCGCCTTGCGCTCGCCGAAGCGCACTTCGACGCGCGCTTCGATGCCGCGCACCGCTTCGCGCGCCCGCGCGGCGGGCCGCGCATGCAGACCGCCCGCGTGCGTGAGCGTCACGCTGCGGCGCACTTCGTCCATCACCAGATTCGCGCTGCCGGCCGCGCCCACCGTGTGGCCCGCGCCTTCGCGCGCGCGCAGCACCAGCAGCGGCGTTTTGCCCGCTTCCACATGGCCCGCGCCTGCGCGCTGGATCACTTCGAACGCATCGGAGTTCGCCACCGCGATCACCGAAACGAGGCTCGGCGCCTCGCACGCCACCACATCGAGATCGAATTCGATCAGCAGGTCGCCGCGACGCACCTGCGCGCCCTGCTCGACCTTGGGCGAAAAGCCCTTGCCGCCCAGCTCGACCGTGTCGATGCCGATATGCACGAGCACCTGCGCGCCTTCGGCAGTCTCAAGCGTCACGGCGTGGCCAGTGCGCGCGAGGTGCATGACCTTGCCGTCGCACGGCGACAGCAGCTTGCCCGCGAGCGGATCGATGCCGATGCCGTCGCCGAACAGGCCTTCCGAAAACACCGGATCGGGCACCGCTGCGAGCGGCACGACCGGGCCGGTGAGCGGCGCGACCAGCGCGATGTTGCCGCGGGTGTCCTGGTCGGCGGAATTTTCCGGGTTCATCAGGCGAGACTCCTGGATGCGTTCCATCAGCTTTCCAATCTAGTGGGTTTCGGTGACTTTGTTCAGGTAGCGCGGCTCGTCGGGATTGCGGCCGCGCGCGGCGGCGAGACCCGCCGCCATCACGTAGAACGAAAGAATCGCGGCGATCGGATCGAGTGCCGCATCGGCGGTTTCGACCAGCGGCAACGTGGCGCCTTCGACTCCAGCTGGTGCGGCGAGCAGCACGCGCGCACCGCGCTTTTGCATATCGCGCGCCAGCTCGACGAGACCGGCCTGCTCAGGGCCGCGCGGTGCGAACACCAGCAGCGGATAGTCGTGGCCGATCAGTTCCATCGGGCCGTGCCGCACTTCCGCGCTCGAAAACGCTTCGGCCTGGATGCCCGAGGTTTCCTTGAGCTTGAGCGCCGCTTCCTGGGCGATTGCCAGACCCGCGCCGCGGCCGATCACGATCATCTGCTTGACGTCGCGCAATTCGTCGACGGCTTTCGACCAGTCGAGCGCGCCCGCGCGATCGAGCGCATCGGGCAACGCGCGCACGGCGGCCAGAAACGCGGCGTCGCGCTGCCAGAAGGCCACCAG
>NZ_DASZJJ010000151.1:0-15733 GCF_035948235.1 Paraburkholderia sp.
CCCGGCGGAATCACCGAGGCATCCACATAGAGCGTGCGCAAAAACGCATCCTCGACGATCGAGACTTCGTGCGTGACGTGGGGCGGCACCCAGATCGCGCGCGAAGGCGGCACCATCCAGGTCGTGCCGGGCGTGGCCATGCGCAGCACGCCACGCGACGCGTAAGCGAGCTGCGCCCACGCGTGCGTATGACGCGCGATGCGCACGCCCGCCGCCATGGGCCGCGAGCGCACGCGAATCGGATGCTCGCTGTTCGGCTCGAACTCGCGCGGGATATCGGCGAGTTCGGCGGGCGGCAAAGAGTCCAGCGGCAACGATGGTGAGGCAGAGGGCATGGCGGGTCCGGGCGATTCTGTCGGCATCATTTTAGGCGTGTGTGGCGCAGCGCGGACAGCCTCGTCAGAATGCGCCCACGGTGCCGGCGTCAGGCCGCATAATGCTGCCGATCATTTTCTGGCCACGCGCCCGGATGGAACGCAACAGAGAGGAACCGAAGGGATGAAATACGTATTCGTCTACGGCACGCTGCGCGCCGGCGAAATCAACGACATCAATCTGGCGGCGGCGCGTCATGCGCTGCGCGAGCCGCGTCTGGTCGGACAGAGCAGCGTGGCGGGGCGGCTGTTCGACTTCGGGCGATATCCAGGCATGATCGTGGATGCGCAGGCGGCGCCGGTGCTCGGCGACGTCTACGAGATCGACGAAGCGCTTGTGCCGGTGCTCGACGAAATCGAGGAAGTCTATCCCGGCGTCGAAGGGGAGTTTCTGGCGCGCCAGGTGAGCGTGGAAGTGCAGGGCGCGCAGATCGAGTGTCTGTTTTATCCGGTAGCGGAACGCGCAGTCGTTGGTCTGCCGCAGATCCACAGCGGCGACTGGATCGCGCACCGGCTCGCGCGCTGAACACGTAGCCTCATCAACGACAAAGGCCCGGCGAACTCGCATCCGCCGGGCCTTTTTCATCGCATCAAGCGATCAGGAGACTTAGATCTCTTCGTACAGCGGCAGCGTCAGGAATTCGACGAAATTCTCCGACGTCGACATCTGTTCGAAGATCTGCGCGGCGCGATCGTACGGCTTCGTGTCGCCGCCTACCGACGCCTTCACCTTGTCCAGCTCTTGACCGATCAGGTCGCGCACCAGTTCCGCCGTGACCTTGCGGCCGTCGTCGAGCTTGCCCTTGGGCGAGCGGATCCACTGCCACACCTGCGAGCGCGAGATTTCCGCGGTCGCGGCGTCTTCCATCAGGTTGTGGATCGGCACGCAGCCATTGCCCGCGAGCCACGAACCCAGGTAGTGAATGCCAACGTTGATGTTGTTGCGCAGGCCCGCTTCCGTGATCGGCGCTTCCGGACGGAAGTCGAGCAGGTCCTTGCCCGCCACGTTGACGTCGGGGCGCTGCTTGCCGATCTGGTTCGGCTTGTCGCCGAGCACCTTCACGAACTCTTCCATCGCGATGGGCACGAGACCCGGGTGCGCCACCCAGCCGCCGTCGTAGCCATCGCCCGCATCGCGCGCCTTGTCCGAACGCACGCCGCCCATCGCCTTGTCGTTGGCCGTCGCGTCGTTCTTGATCGGAATCAGCGCGCTCATGCCGCCGATCGCCGGCGCGTTGCGCTTGTGGCAGGTCTTGAGCAGTTCGAGCGCGTAGGCGCGCATGAACGGCACGGTCATGGTGATCTGCGAACGGTCCGCGAGGCAGAAATCCGCGTCCTTCTTGAACTTCTTGATTGCCGAGAAGATGTAGTCCCAGCGGCCGGCGTTCAGGCCCGAGCTGTGTTCGCGCAGCTCATAAAGGATTTCGTCCATCTCGAAGGCGGCGAGGATCGTCTCGACCAGCACCGTCGCGCGGATCGTGCCGCGCGGGATGCCCACGCCTTCCTGGGCGGCGACGAAGATGTCGTTCCACAGGCGCGCTTCGAGGTGGCTTTCCATCTTCGGCAGATAGAAGTACGGGCCGCTGCCGCGCGAAATCAGTTCCTTCGCGTTGTGGAACAGGTAGAGCGCGAAGTCGAAGATGCCGCCCGAGACGCGCTGGCCATCGACCGTCACGTGCTTTTCGTCGAGATGCCAGCCGCGCGGGCGCACGATCAGCGTGGCGATCTTGTCGTTGAGCGTGTACGACTTGCCGTTCTGTTCGAGCGAGATCGTGCGGCGCACTGCGTCCTTGAGGTTGATCTGGCCGGTGATCTGGTTATCCCAGTTCGGCGCGTTCGAATCCTCGAAGTCGGTCATGTAGGAATCCGCGCCCGAATTCAGCGCGTTGATGATCATCTTGCGCTCGACCGGGCCGGTGATTTCGACGCGGCGGCATTCGAGATCCTTCGGCAGCGCGGCGATTTTCCAGTCGCCTTCGCGGATCGACTTCGTTTCTGCGAGGAAGTCGGGACGCTCGCCCGCATCAAGGCGCTGGGTGCGCTCGACGCGCGCCTTCAGCAGTTCCTGCCGACGCGGCTCGAAGGCGCGGTGCAGCTTCGCGACGAGTTCGAGCGCCTCGGGCGTGAGGATCTGTTCGAAGCCGGGTTGGATCTCGGCCGTGATCTGCATGCCTTGCGGCAGTTGCAACGTGTTCGCCATTTGCTAACTCCTTGGTCGGTCAGATTGGAATGCGTGGGTGTTGTTATTACCGTGCTGGCTGAACGATGCCGTCATGCGCCCGGGCTGGGGCGGGGACGGCTTCGTTCGGCGGTTGCGGCGGTGTCGGAAAGTGAAACGGGAAAGGCGGCGATAAAGGCGGCAAGTTCGGCCATGCCGCCGCCGGTGCCATGCGGCGCCACGCCGAGTTCTTCGGCGGGCAGTCGCTGGCGGTTGATCCAGAACGTGGTGTAGCCGAACCAGCCCGCGCCCGCGGCGTCCCAGCCGTTCGACGACACGAAGACGATGTCGCGCGGCGCGGCGTCGAAGGCGTTGGTGCCGAGCGCGTAGGCCGCGGCTGCCGGTTTGTAGGCGCGCACCGCATCGACCGACAGGACGTGATCGAAGAGGCCATTCATGCCGGCGCTCTTCACGGCGATGTCGAGCATCTGCGGATTGCCGTTCGAGAGGATCGCGAGACCCGGACGGGTGCCGTCTTCACGCGGCTCGCGCAGCCGGCGCAGGACCGGCAGCACGTCGGGGAAGGCGGAGAGGCAGGCGTATTCGTCCATCAGGCGCTTTTCACCCGCGCCGGTAAGCGGCAGGTTCAGGCGGCGCGCCGCGTAGCGCAGCGCGTCGAGCGTGATCTCCCAGAACGGCTTGTAGCGCGAGCCCGCCGGGTCCGACAGCGTGCGCAACTGCGTGTACTCGATCTGCTTGAGACGCCAGAGCTGCGACAGCGCTTCGCCGTGAGCGGGGAACATCTGCTCGGCGGCGGCGACGACCGAATGGACGTCGAAAAGCGTGCCGTACGCGTCGAAGATCACTGCTTTGGGATTGTGGATTGTCGTTGTGGCCGACATAGCCTTGCACTCCATCATCAGAGGTCGAGGAGCATTGTATTCATGAGTGCAATGGTGGAAAAAGTCGGGAATGATCACTTGATCTTTTACTTTTACCCACCTAATCTGTGCGCCGAATCCACGCATTGGACTAAAGGCGCGCTCATGGACCGCTTCAAACAGATCGAAACCTTTGCCACCGTCGCCGCGAAGGGCAGTCTTTCCGCCGCCGCCCAGGCGGAAGGCGTCGCGCCCGCGATCATCGGCCGGCGTATCGACGCGCTGGAGGAGCGGCTGGGCGTGAAACTGCTGGTGCGCACCACGCGCCGGCTCACGCTGACCTTTGAGGGCTCGGCGTTTCTGGAGGACTGTCAGCGCATCATCCATGAGTTGCAGAACGCAGAGGCGAGTGTTTCGGCGGGCGGCGTGAAGGCGAGCGGCCATTTGCGCGTGTCTGCGCCTGCGGGCTTCGGACGGCGTCACGTCGCGCCGCTCGTGCCCGACTTCACGAGCGCGCATCCGGACGTGACCATCACGCTCGATCTGTCCGACCGTCTGGTCGATCTCGTCAACGAAGGCTTCGATTGCGCGGTGCGGCTGGGCGAATTGCCCGATTCGTCGCTGGTGTCGCTCAAGCTCGGCGAAAACCGGCGCGTAGTGGTGGCGTCGCCCGCTTATCTGTCGCGGCGCGGCGCACCCGACACGCCCGCCGATCTGGCGCGTCACAACTGCCTCGCATTTGGCGCGAGTCTGAACCAGCAGCGCGGCTGGACCTTTCAGGAGGACGGCAAGGTGGTGCAGATCCGCGTGTCCGGCACGATGGAATGCTCCGACGGCGCCGTCCTGCACGAATGGTGTCTCGAAGGCCACGGACTGGCGTGGCGCTCGTGGTGGGAAGTCGGCGACGACATCGCGGCGGGCCGGCTCGCGAGCGTGCTCGACGCTTACGCCGCGCCGCCCATCGGCATTCATGCCGTGTTTCCGCAGCGCCGCCATCTGCCGCTGCGCGTGCGCCTGTTTCTCGACTATCTCAAACATACCTACGGTCAACCGGGTTACTGGGGGCAGGAGTGAATGCGCAGTCTTGATTTGCGCGTTTCCACTATGCGGAGAAGCCCGTAGGCGCGTCTTGCGGTGCTTCTTCGCGCACTACAATCGATTCAGGATCGCGTGAAATTCGCGTCAAGCAGGCCCGCAGCCCAGACGAATACGGAGGGCGCCATGTTCAAGCACATCCTCGTTCCGACCGACGGTTCGGACCTGTCGCAAAAGGCCATCGACGGCGCGATCGACCTGGCGCGCACGGTGGGTGCGCGCATGACCGCCTACGCCTGTCTGCCGCAATATCCGTACTCGCCTTACGCCGATGTGGTGATCGAACTGCCCGGCGATTTCCAGACGCGCAGTGAGCGCGAGGCCCGCGCGCATCTGGACGAAGTGGAGGAGGCCGCGCGCGCTGCCGGCGTGAGTTGCGATAGCTGCGTCAGCGTGCATCCCTCGCCGTACCTCGGCATCATCGAAGCCGCCGAAAACTGCGGCTGCGACGTGATCTTCATGGCCTCGCACGGGCGCCGCGGTCTGGGCAGCCTGCTGATCGGCAGCGAAACGCAGCGCGTGCTGACCCATACGAAGATTCCGGTGATCGTCTATCGCTGACGCCGTGGCGCGCTGGCCTGGCGGGTGACGGCAGCGGCAACCGGCGCGTCCCGCCAAGGACTCGCACGCCGGCCGCCGCCACTGTCGTACTGCCATTGCCACTACGTAATTACGCGACCTTCTGGTCCTTGCTCTCGAAGAACTGCTCGTCTTCCGTCGAACCGTGCAGCGCCGTGGTCGACGCATTGCGCTCGACGGTCTGCGTCACGGCGTCGAAGTAGCCCGTGCCCACCTCGCGCTGATGCTTCACGGCGGTGAAACCCTTTTCGGCGGCGGCGAACTCGGCCTGCTGCAACTCGACGAACGCGCTCATGTTCTGGCGCGCATAGCCGTGCGCGAGGTTGAACATCGAGTAGTTCAGCGAATGGAAGCCTGCCAGCGTGATGAACTGGAACTTGTAGCCCATCGCGCCCAGCTCGCGCTGGAATTTGGCGATGGTGGCGTCGTCGAGGTTCTTTTTCCAGTTGAACGACGGCGAGCAGTTGTACGACAGCAGCTTGCCCGGGAATTCCTTGTGGATCGCTTCGGCGAATTGTTTGGCGAACTCCAGATCCGGCTTGCCGGTTTCGCACCAGATCATGTCGGCGTATGGCGCGTAGGCGAGACCACGCGAGATCGACTGTTCCAGGCCGTTGCGCGTGCGGAAGAAGCCTTCCACGGTGCGCTCGCCGGTCAGGAACGGCTTGTCGTTGTCGTCGATGTCGGAGGTGACGAGATCGGCGGCTTCGGCGTCGGTGCGCGCGAGCAGCACGGTCGGCACGCCGCAGACGTCGGCGGCCAGGCGCGCGGCGGTGAGCTTGGCGACGTTTTCACGCGTCGGCACCAGCACCTTGCCGCCCATGTGGCCGCATTTTTTCACCGACGCAAGCTGATCTTCGAAGTGCACGCCCGCCGCGCCGGCTTCGATCATCGCCTTCATCAGCTCGAACGCGTTGAGTACGCCGCCGAAGCCCGCTTCCGCATCGGCCACGATCGGCTGGAAGAAGTCGACGTAGCCTTCGTCGCCGGGATTCTTGCCTTCGGACCACTGGATCTGGTCGGCGCGCGTGAGCGTGTTGTTGATGCGCTTGACCACTTGCGGCACCGAGTTGGCAGGGTAGAGCGACTGGTCGGGATACATTTCGCCCGCGAGGTTCGCGTCGCCCGCGACCTGCCAGCCCGACAGATAGATCGCCTTGAGGCCGGCCTTCACCTGCTGCATCGCCTGGTTGCCGGTGAGGGCGCCCAGCGCGTTGATGAACGGCTCGTTGTTCACGCCATGCCAGAGCTTTTCGGCGCCGTTTTTCGCGAGCGTGTGCTCGGGCTGGATCGAGCCGCGCAGACGGACCACGTCTTCTGCCGTGTAGTTGCGCTTGATGCCCTTCCAGCGCGGATCCGTTTCCCATTGCTGCTGAAGCTGCTGCGCCTGCTGTTGACGAGTCGACATGGTGAGCTCCTACCGTTGACCTGATTAGCTGATAGAGGAACCGCTGATCGGAACTACTGAGCTGAAGCGTTTTGATTCGCAAACTCTTATATAAGAGTCTAGGCGTATCGACCGCCCTGCAACAGACGGGCATGAGGGAAATTGTTTGTTTTTTATTCGAATAAAATCAAGTGCTTATTTGATGCGTTTTGGGATGAGAAACGCGGTTTTCCATCTTGCAATGGCGCCTGTTGTGCCACGCAGCACGATTTTTTACCACGCAAAAAATTTTTCCGTATCGTGAAATGCGGCGTGTAAACAAAAAAAGACCGGTGCCTGGGCACCGGTCTTTTTATCTGCCGATCGTGACTCGGGTGAGACAGGCGGAATCTTCATTCCGCCTGCATCGTCGAGCTACGCCAGTCATTGCTTAGCTGTCGCGACGTGCGCCACGCGGGCCGTCGTTGCGACGCGCGCCGCTGAAGCCTTCACGCGAGCGGTTGCCGAAGCCTTCGCCGCGCGGCTGGCTGTAGCCGCCACGATCGCCGCCGCTGCCTTCGCGGCGCGATGCGCCGTAGCCGCCTTCACGCTGGCCGTAGCCACCGCGCGAGTTTTCCGAACGGTTGCCCCAGCTATTGCCGTTGCGATCGCCGCCGTTGTTGTTACGGTCGCCAAAGCTGCGTTCGCCGCCGTTGCCACCGTTGCCGAAGCTGCGCTCGCCGCCGTTGCCGCCACGGCTGTTGCCGTAGCCACCCGGCTTGCCGCCGCCGTTGCCGAAGCGACGGCCACCGCCGTTGCCGCCGCCCGGACGGCCACGGCCGCCACCAAAGCCACGGTTTGCGGGCGGCGACTTGCGCGGCTCGAAACCTGCGACGACGTTGACCGGCAGCGTGCCGCGCACGAAACGCTCGATGCGCTTGAGCGCGCCTTGCTCGGCGTGGTGAACGAGGCTCACCGCCGTGCCCGAACGGCCTGCACGGCCCGTACGGCCGATACGGTGGACGTAGTCTTCCGCGAACTTCGGCAGGTCGTAGTTGAACACGTGCGTGATGCCCGGGATGTCGATACCGCGTGCTGCCACGTCGGTTGCCACCAGCACGCGCACACGGCGCTCGCGCAGCGCGCGGATCGTGCGGTTACGCGCGCCTTGCGGCAGATCGCCGTGCAGGGCAGCCGATTCGAAACCGGCGTCTGCCAGACGGCCAGCCAGTTGGTCAGCGTCCATCTTGGTTGCCGTGAAGACGATAGCCTGGTCGAGGCCCTCGTCGCGCAGCAGATGGTCGAGCAGACGATCCTTGTGATCGCGGTCGTCCACGTAGTGCACGGTCTGGGCGATGTTCGAAGCGGCTTCGACCTTGCGGACGATCTCGATACGCTCCGGATCCTTCAGCAGACGGCCGGTGACGGACGCGATCTTGCCGTCGAGCGTAGCCGAGAACAACATCGTCTGACGCGTTTCCGGCGTTGCGGCGACGATCGTGTCGATGTCGTCGATGAAGCCCATGTCCAGCATGCGGTCGGCTTCGTCGAGCACGAGCATCTTGAGTTCGGACAGGTCGATACGGCCGCGCTCGAGGTGGTCGAGCAGACGGCCCGGCGTTGCCACGAGAATCTCGGGGTTCTTGGCGAGCAGCATGAGCTGCTGGCCATACGCCACGCCGCCCAGAATGCTGACGGTGCGCAGACGGCGCAGATGCTTGCCGTAAGTGGCGGCAGCCGTGGTCACCTGCATGGCCAGTTCACGCGTGGGCGTGAGGACGAGCAGGCCCGGACGGGCAACCGGCTGTTGCGGACGGCGATGACGGCCTTGCTGGCCTTCGGCGCCTTGCGGACGCGGTTCGCGCGGTTGTGCGGCTTGTGCCTTCTGGATCTGCGCGAAGCGCTCGATCGCCGGCAGCATGAAGGCTGCGGTCTTGCCCGAACCGGTCGGGCTGGAGACCAGCAGGTCGCGGCCCGCGATGCCGGCAGGAATGGCGCGTTCCTGCACGGGCGTCGGAGCCTTATAGCCCGCCGCGATCAGCGCGGAGACGATCTCCGGCGACAGACCGAGCGATTCGAACGTCGGACCTGCGGGTACTTCGGCGGCTTGCGCGGGGGCTTGCGTGGAAGCGGCGGCAACAGCAGCGTCGAGACCGAGGGCGTCGTTAGCGATCGCGTCGAGGGGGCTTTGGGTATTGCTCGAAGTCATGAAAATCCTTGGTACACAGGAAATAGAACGTCGGCGCCAATCGGCATACCCAAGTCGTCTGATTTTGCGAACAAATCGAAAAACGGGGGCAATCCGCACCACGAAAGGGCGGATTTTTTCGTTAGAAGCTGTTTTGGGTGCGACTCTAGCCGGGATTGGCCAGTCGCCAGCCTGAATCTTGACGGCCCGATAACTGGGCCACGGCAGGGGGGGACAGGTTCTAAACTGGATTGGAGCTTAACGCTACGAGGCGTATTGCTGATCGCAAAGGCGACCGGAGCGCAACGCAGCAGGCATTGTATCTCTTTTTGTTGCGCCGCGCCAGCGCATAGTGCGCCTCGCGCCCTGCGACAGCCTGACGCAAGGGGCGAGGGCGGGTGCTGCGTTGCCGTCAGTCTGATCGAAAGATTCCGACAGAAATAGGGCTGGATTATGTGCCTAGCTGGTCGCGCCGCTCTTGAGCGACTCGACCAGTTCAACATACTGCGACTTTGCAGTGTCTTCGGCGGTGCCTTGCAGTGCAGCCCAGGCATCGTACTTGTACTTGCCGACGATGTCGGTGAAACCGGGCTTGTCGCCGTGCACGTCGCCTTCGGTGGCCTGCTTGAACAGGGCGTACAGACGCAGCAGCGTCAGATTGCCCGGGCGCTCCGTCAGTTGCTGGACGTCCTGCTGGGCTTGCGCGAATTGGGCGTTTACATCGCTCATAGTTTTTTCCTCCACTGGGATATCGATTCAGCCTATCGATCCTACCAGCGTGCCAGCGCGCTCATCCTGCATGGGGCTGGAACGATTCCTCCACTCTAGTCAGGCACACGCCGTCAGCGTGCGGGCGGGTGCATGACTCATGCCCAGGCGGCGACTGCGCGGGAGCGGCGCATTACAATAGCGGTCATGACTGAAACCGTCCTGCTTGCCCTCGATACTTCGACCGAATATTGCTCGGTCGCGCTGCTTCGCGCCGCCACGGCCGCCGAAGCCTCTCACGCCGCTGGTGACGCCGTTCAACCCGAACCGCGCGTCTGGGTGCGCCACGAAGCCACCGGCGCCGTCTCCAGCACGCGCCTGTTGCCCGCCATCGGCGAACTGCTTGCCGAAGCGGGCCTCACGCTGGCCGATTGCGATGCGATCGCCTTCGGCTCCGGTCCAGGCTCTTTCACGGGGCTGCGCACAGCGACGGGCGTGGCACAAGGCCTCGCGTTCGGCCTCGATATTCCCGTGGTGCCGGTGAGCACGCTGCTCGTCTGCGCGGAAAGTGCGCGTCTGCGCGATCCTTCGACCGCGCGCGTGCTGGCGGCGCTCGATGCGCGCATGGACGAGGCGTACTGGGCCGATTACGCGTGGGATGTCACGGCGGGTGACGCTGGCGACTGGCGCACGTTGCAGGCGGCCTCGCTCGACGCGCCGGAAGCGATCGTCGCGCCCGACGCGCCGTTCACGCTGGCGGGCAACGCGGCGGCGGCATTCGGCGCGCGACTGGCGCCCGCCAGCTCCGCGCGCACGATCGACGCCGAAGCGCTGCCGCATGCCGTGCCGCTTGCCCATGCCGCGCTGCGCGCGTTCCGCGCGGGGCGCACCGTGCCCGCCGACCAGGCCGCGCCCGAGTACGTGCGCAACAAGGTCGCGCAGACCACCGCCGAGCGCATGGCGGCGAAGGCGGAAAAAGCCGAAAAAGACGCCCGTGGCGACGCCCCGGAGGGAAGCCGATGAGCGGCGTGTTGATGACCGACCGCTATCTCTCGCAGATGACGGAAAGCGATCTCGACGAGGTCGTCGTCATCGAGAAGTCCGCCTATGAATTCCCGTGGTCGCGCGGCAATTTCGAAGACTCGCTGCGCAACGGCTACTACGGCATCTGCATGCGTCATGTGACGGGCACGCTGCTGGGCTATTGCGTGTTGATGCCCGTGGTCGACGAGATGCATCTGCTGAATCTGTGCGTTGCGCCTCAGGCGCAGGGCGTGGGTGCGGGCCTTGCGCTGCTGCGCGAAGGCGTGCGCATCGCGCGCGTGCAGGGACTCGAAGGGCTGCTGCTCGAAGTGCGGCCGTCCAATTACCGGGCGATCCGGCTTTATGAGCAGTTCGGCTTCGTCACGATCGGGCGCCGCAAGAATTACTATCCGGCCCGTCATCACAGCCGCGAGGACGCGATCGTGATGCGTTTTTCTTTTGCACTGGAAGGGGGCGCGGATGCCGCTCGATGAGATCGCGCTGGAAGAATTGGGCCTCGCGCCCCGCTGGGTGCGTAAGGGCGTGACGATCATGGCGCCGCAAGCGGGGCCTGTTGCGAGCGCTGCGGTGGAAGTCGTGGCCGAAGTCGCGATTGACGTTGCAATCCAGGCGCCACGGGCCGCCGCCGTTCGCGAAGCTGCGGCGCCTGCGCCTGCGCTTGAGCCTGTCACAAAGCGCGCAAACCCTCCCGGGCCCCGCGCCGACGATGCCTTTGCCGCGGAAGACGTCTCGCCAGTCCAGCCGCAACGCGTCGCACCCGCAAGGCCGACGCAGCCTTCGATCGAAGAACCGCCCCCGCTCACCGAAGAAGATTTCGCCTGGTTCGATGCGATGCCCGAACCGGCATTGCCGCACGACATCGAGCCCGTGCGCGCGCCGCGCGATGACGTCGCCACGCTCGACTGGGACGCGCTGGCCGAACGTGTCGCATCGTGCGAGCGCTGCCGCCTGTGCGAGAAGCGCACGAATACCGTGTTCGGCGTGGGCGATCGCGAGGCGGACTGGATGCTGATCGGCGAAGCGCCGGGCGAAAACGAAGATCGCCAGGGCGAACCGTTTGTCGGGCAGGCGGGCAAGCTGCTCGACAATATGCTGCGTTCGCTCACACTCGCGCGCACCCAGAACGTCTATATCGCCAACGTCATCAAGTGCCGCCCGCCCGGCAACCGCAATCCGGAGCCGGACGAGGTTGCGCGTTGCGAGCCGTATCTGCAGCGCCAGGTGGCGCTGGTCAAGCCGAAGATCATCGTCGCGATGGGACGCTTCGCCGCGCAAAGCCTGCTCAAGACCGGCGACAGCATCGCGTCTCTGCGCGGGCGCGTGCACGAGTACGAAGGCGTGCCGGTGATCGTCACGTATCACCCGGCGTATCTGCTGCGCAGCCTGCAGGACAAGTCGAAGGCGTGGACCGATCTGTGCCTCGCGCGCGAGACGTGGCGCCAGGCGGGCGGCGGCCAATGAGCGCCGTGCGGCCCGTGCCGGACAACGAAGGCGGGCCGCGAGTGGAATCGCTGTTCGATCGCTTCACCGATCCAGCCGTGCGCGATCTCGTATGGCTGTTGTCCAGCGCCGATCTGTTGCGCGCGCAAGCTCACATGCCGCTCGCCCAGCCCTGGCCGGATGACGAGGCGATGGGCCGCGCCCTCGCGTGGCTCGCTCGCCTCGATCTCGATCCTTCCAGTCTGCACGCTGCGCTCGACGGCGCGCGCATCACGCGCCTGGGCCGTTACGCCGAAACCTTGCTCGCGTGGTATCTGGGAAATGGCCCCGAGCCGCGCCTGGTTGCCGCCAATGTGCCACTGCG
This sequence comes from Paraburkholderia sp., assembly GCF_035948235.1. GTDB lineage: Bacteria > Pseudomonadota > Gammaproteobacteria > Burkholderiales > Burkholderiaceae > Paraburkholderia. Next base: position 12,198 of record NZ_DASZJJ010000151.1, read on the forward strand.
CGGCGAAGGCAGAACGCTAGGCGAGTGCGATTTTCTCGTCGAAACGCCTGCGGGGCAGCGGTTGCATTGGGAACTGGCGGTGAAGTGCTTTCTGCACGCCGGGACAGCAGGCGAAAGCGGCTCGCGTCTGGCGGATTACGTCGGGCCGAATCTGCGCGATCGTCTCGATCTGAAGTTCGCGCATTTGCGCGATCATCAACTGCGTTTGAGCGAGCGGCCCGAGTTCGCATCGCTCGGGTTCGAAGGGCCGTGGCGCGCGCAGATGTTCATCAAAGGCTGGCTGTTCTACCGCGCGGACGAGCAGGTCGCCGATGCGCCGGAGCTGGCGCGGGAGCACAACCGGGGCTGGTGGGTGACGCACGCCGACTCGATGGCCTTTGCGCAAAAAACGGCCGCCGGTGGCTGGAGCGTCTTGCCGAGGCTGGCCTGGCTCGCACCGCGTCATCTCACTTCGTCGTCTGATATTGCAAGCAACATCGCAACTAACAGCCAAGTCAGCGAGCCCAATGCAGACGGCTGCGATGCAGCCGCCAGATCGTCGCGCAGGGCGCTTGAGAAGGTCGATGCGCCGACCGATCCCGCGACGCTTTTCGCGAACCTCGCGCGTCCACACGAACCGACGATGGTCGCGGCCTTTATCGACGATGGGGCAGGCGGCTATGTGGAGCGCTCGCGCGGTTTCATCGTCCCCGACGACTGGCCGGCGCGCGCCCTGGCTTACGCACGGCCGTAGCGCCGCAACAGGGCTCGCGGCTTACCACCAGCGCCAGAAGTGATGCACCGGCCCAACGCCATGACCCACGTCGAGGCGATCGCTGGCTTCGAGCGCACCCGTCAGATACGTCTTGGCCTGCGCGACCGCATCCGCAAGCGTCGGGTGCTGCGGCCACAGCGCGGCAATCGCCGAAGACAGCGTGCAGCCCGTGCCATGCGTGTTTGTCACCGGCACGCGCGGGCCGCCCAGACGCAGCGTTCCCGTGGCTTCGATCAGCCAGTCCGGGCTGTCCGTGCTGCCCAGATGGCCGCCTTTCATCAGCACCGCTTGAGCGCCGAGCGCGCGCAGCGCCGCGCCTTGTTCAACCATCGTGGCTTCGTCCGTGGCCGGCGCGACGCCGAGCAGCGCCGCCGCTTCAGGCAGATTCGGCGTGACGATACCCGCGAGCGGCAGCAGTTCCTCGCGCAGCGCGGCGACCGCTTCCGGCGCGAGCAACGCGTGATTGCTCTTCGAAATCATCACCGTGTCGAGCACGACGCGCGTTGGCTTGTGGCGGCGCAGCGCATCGGCGACCGCACGCACGATCGGCGCGTTGGCAAGCATGCCGATCTTCACGGCATCGATGCGGATATCGTCGAACACGGCGTCGAGCTGCGCCGTAATGAAAGCCGGATCCGGCGCGTGGATCGCGGTGACGCCGCGCGTGTTCTGCGCGGTGAGCGCCGTGATGACGCTCGCGCCATACGCGCCGAGCGCGGAGAATGCCTTGAGGTCGGCCTGGATGCCTGCGCCGCCGCCGGAGTCGGAGCCGGCGATCGTGAGGACGTTGGAAATCGGAGCAGTCATGTCAGCTTCGCGTGCCGCGCCGCGCGCGGGGCTTCGCAGTCGAAGCCGCACAGGCGCTGGCGCTGGAAAGAGTCGATACGAGGGATACGTTGAATGATGCAGCCGCGCGATCACGCGCGCGCCGCCTTCAATGCCGGTGATTTTCGCCGATCAGCGCGACCGAGTCGAACGCGCGTTGATTGGCCTGATGGCGGCGCATCACGAGCCACATCATCAGGCAGACGAAGGTGCCGAACAACACGATCACGATGGCGACCGGCACGTCGAGCCAGACGAGCACGGCATAAAGACACAGCATCACGAGCACCGAGAGGTTCTCGTTGAAATTCTGCACGGCGATCGAGTGACCGGCGGAGAGCAGCACGTGGCCGCGATGCTGGAGCAGGGCGTTCATCGGCACGACGAAGAAACCGGAGAGCGCGCCCACTACCATCAGGAACAGATACGCAAACAGCAGATAGCCGGGCAGGCGCATATGGCCGATATGCAGACCCCAATGCGGCGGAAACAGGTTGCGCGTGTAGAACGCCATCAGCATCACGGCGATGCCCATCATGATGCCCACCGGCAGTACCGACAGCGACTTCTTGAGCGGAATGCGCGCGGCGGCGATCATTGCGCCCGCAGCGACGCCCACGGCCACCACGGCTTGCAGCACCGCGCCTTCGGATAGCGACATGCCCAGCGACACTTCGGCCCACTTGAGCACGATAAATTGCAGCGTCGCGCCCGCGCCCCAGAACAGCGTCGTGACAGCCAGCGAGATCTGGCCGAGCTTGTCGTGCCAGAGCGTGTTGAAACAGTCGGCGAAATCGGTGATGAGGCGGATCGGCCCGTGTTCCTGGCGCGGATAGCGCGCGCCGGTATCGGGAATGCGCAGATTGAAGAGGGCGGCAATCACGTAGATGGCCATGATCACGAGCATCGCGGCTTCGGCGGGCGTGTTGATCGAAGCGGGCGTGTGGCGGATCACATGCGCGGCGATATGCGGACTGATCAGCGCGCCGCCCAGCACGGTGCCCAGAATGATCGAACCGACCGTCGTGCCCTCGATCCAGCCATTGGCGGCGACGAGGCGCTCGGGCGGCAACAGTTCAGTGAGAATGCCGTATTTGGCCGGCGAATACGCCGCCGCGCCAAAACCCACCACGCCATAGGCCAATAGCGGATGGGTGCCCGCCAGCATCATGGCGCAGCCGACAACCTTGATCGTATTGGTGATGAACATGACGCGCCCTTTGGGGCGCGAATCGGCGAAGGCGCCGACGAAGGCGGCAAGAACGACGTAGGACAGGACGAAGAACAGCTTGAGCAGCGGCGTCATCCAGTTCGGAGCGTGGAGGTCTTTCAGCAGTGCTATCGCAGCGATGAGGAGCGCATTGTCGGCCAACGACGAAAAAAACTGCGCGGCCATGATGGTGTAAAAGCCTTTTTTCATCTGATGCGATGCTGTCCTCGCTGCGGTCCGTCCGCCCCGGACGGGTGGAGGCATCCGGGCTTATTACGTTCGAAATGGGTTGTGCGCAGGGCTTTATATCACGAAAATAGCTGTATTCGGACTAGCACATTCCTTGACCGCCCACCTGGCGGGCCTGCCGGGCGCTGAAAACACCCTGTAAGCTCCTGATTCGAAAGCGTCTTTGCGAAAAAACTCCCATGCCGCGCCCCCTCTCAGCCACGATCCATACCACCGCTCTCGCCAATAATCTCGCCGTAGTCAGAAAATACGCGCCGAAGTCGAAAATCTGGGCCGTGGTCAAGGCCAACGCCTACGGGCACGGGCTTGCGCGCGCTTTTCCCGGGCTGCGCGCAACCGACGGTTTTGGTCTGCTCGACCTCGAAGAAGCGGTGAAACTGCGCGAGCTCGGTTGGGCCGGGCCAATCCTGCTGCTCGAGGGATTTTTCCGCCCGACCGACATCGATGTCATCGACCGCTATAGCCTCACGACGGTGGTGCACTGCGACGAACAGATGC
>NZ_DASZJJ010000152.1:0-17882 GCF_035948235.1 Paraburkholderia sp.
TTTTTGGCCGGACGGGGTGTGGGATGCGGTTTTTGCGTGGCATAATCAATTCACAACGCAAGCCACCCCGCAGTCCAATTTATCCCCGCATATCATGGCAAAGACGCTCTACGACAAATTGTGGGACACCCATGTGGTCCACACGGAAGACGACGGTACGACGATCCTTTATATCGACCGTCATCTGCTGCATGAAGTCACCAGCCCGCAGGCTTTTGAAGGTCTGAAGCTGCACGAGCGTCCGGTGTGGCGCATCAGCGCGAACCTGGCGGTCTCCGACCACAACGTGCCCACGACGGATCGCAGCCACGGTATCGCCGACCCGGTTTCGAAGCTGCAGGTGGATACGCTCGATTCGAACTGCGACGCCTTTGGCATCACGCAATTCAAGATGAGCGACCAGCGTCAGGGCATCGTGCACATCGTCGGTCCGGAACAGGGCGCGACGCTGCCGGGCATGACGATCGTCTGCGGCGACTCGCACACGTCCACGCACGGCGCGTTTGGCGCGCTCGCGCACGGCATCGGCACCTCGGAAGTCGAGCACGTGCTGGCCACGCAGACGCTGCTGCAAAAGAAGAGCAAGAACATGCTCATCAAGGTGGAAGGCACGCTGCCGCGCGGCTGCACCGCCAAGGACATCGTGCTGGCCATCATCGGCAAGATCGGTACGGCGGGCGGCACGGGTTATGCCATGGAGTTCGGCGGTTCGATGATCCGCGGTCTCACCATGGAAGGCCGCATGACGGTCTGCAACATGGCGATCGAAGGCGGCGCGCGCGCCGGCATGGTCGCCGTGGACGACACCACGATCGAATACCTCAAGAACCGCCCGTACTCGCCGCAAGGCGCGGAGTGGGATCAGGCCGTCGAATACTGGAAGCAGTTCCGCACGGACGATGGCGCGCATTTCGACCGCGTGGTTGAACTGTCGGCCGCCGACATCGTTCCGCAAGTGACGTGGGGCACCTCGCCGGAAATGGTCGTGTCGATCGACGGCCGCGTGCCGGACCCCGAGCGCGAAAAAGACCCGGTCAAGCGCGACGCGATGGAACGCGCGCTGCAGTACATGGCGCTCGAACCCAACATGCCGATCGAGTCGATCAAGCCGGACAAGATTTTTATCGGTTCGTGCACCAACGCGCGTATCGAAGATCTGCGCTCGGCCGCTTACGTCGTGAAGAAGCTCGGTCGCCGCGTGGCTGCGAACGTGCGTCTGGCGATGGTCGTGCCGGGTTCGGGTCTAGTGAAGGCGCAGGCCGAACGCGAAGGTCTCGACAAGGTGTTCACGGATGCGGGCTTCGAATGGCGCGAGCCGGGCTGCTCGATGTGTCTGGCGATGAACGCCGACCGCCTCGAGCCGGGCGAGCGCTGCGCCTCCACCTCGAACCGCAATTTCGAGGGCCGTCAGGGCGCGGGCGGACGCACGCACCTGGTGAGCCCGGCCATGGCGGCCGCAGCGGCCATCGAAGGCCATTTCGTCGATATTCGCAAGCTCGGTTAATCGGTTAAGGCCACGAATCATGGAAAAATTTGTCGTACACACCGGCCTCGTTGCGCCGCTCGATCGCGAGAACGTGGACACGGACGCGATCATTCCGAAGCAGTTCCTCAAGTCGATCAAGCGCACCGGCTTCGGCCCGAACGCTTTCGACGAATGGCGTTACCTCGACCACGGCGAGCCGGGTCAGGACAACTCGAAGCGCCCGTTGAACCCGGACTTCGTGCTGAACCAGCCGCGCTATCAGGGCGCTTCGGTGCTGCTCACGCGCAAGAACTTCGGCTGCGGCAGCTCGCGCGAACACGCACCGTGGGCGCTCGACCAGTACGGCTTCCGCGCGATCATCGCGCCGAGCTTCGCGGACATCTTCTATAACAATTGCTTCAAGAACGGCCTGCTGCCTATCGTGCTGTCCGAAGCGGATGTCGATCATCTGTTCAACGAAACGTATGCCTTCAACGGTTTCGAACTGACGATCGATCTGGATCAACAGGTTGTGCGCACAACGGACGGATCGAAAACGTATCCGTTCGAAGTCGCCGCGTTCCGTCGTTACTGCCTCTTGAACGGCTTCGACGATATCGGCCTCACGCTGCGTCACGCCGACAAGATCCGTCAGTACGAAGCCGAGCGCATCGCGCGCCAGCCGTGGCTGAACAACCGCGTTATCTAAGTACCCATTCAGCGAGGAACACCAGGATGAAGATTGCAGTGCTGCCGGGCGACGGCATCGGTCCCGAGATCGTCAAGGAAGCCGTCAAGGTGCTGAACGCGCTCGACGAAAAGTTCGAGCTGGAAGAAGCGCCGGTTGGCGGCGCGGGTTACGAGGCCAGCGGCCATCCGCTGCCCGAAGCGACGCTGGCGCTTGCGAAGGCCGCCGATGCGATCCTGTTCGGCGCCGTGGGCGACTGGAAGTACGACTCGCTAGAACGCGCGCTGCGTCCTGAGCAGGCGATTCTGGGCCTGCGCAAGCACCTGGAACTGTTCGCGAACTTCCGCCCGGCGATCTGCTATCCGCAACTGACGGGCGCATCGTCGCTCAAGCCGGAAATCGTTTCGGGCCTCGACATCCTGATCGTGCGCGAACTGAACGGCGACATTTACTTCGGCCAGCCGCGCGGCACGCGCGAAGCGCCGGACGGCCTGTTCAAGGGCGCGCGCGAAGGTTTCGACACGATGCGCTATTCGGAACCCGAAGTGCGCCGTATCGCCCACGTCGCGTTCCAGGCCGCGCAAAAGCGCCAGAAGAAGCTGACGTCGGTGGATAAGGCCAACGTGCTGGAAACGTCGCAGTTCTGGCGCGACATCATGATCGATGTCTCGAAGGAATATGCGGACGTCGAGCTGTCGCACATGTACGTCGATAACGCGGCGATGCAACTGGTGAAGGCGCCCAAGGCGTTCGACGTGGTGGTCACGGGCAATATGTTCGGCGACATTCTTTCGGACGAAGCCGCAATGCTCACGGGCTCGATCGGCATGCTGCCGTCGGCCTCGCTCGACAAGAACAACAAGGGTCTGTACGAGCCGTCGCACGGTTCGGCGCCGGACATCGCGGGCAAGGGCATTGCCAATCCGCTCGCGACGATCCTCTCGGCGGCGATGATGCTGCGTTATTCGCTGGGCCGCGAAGAGCAGGCAGAGCGCATTGAAAACGCCGTGAAGAAGGTGCTCGAACAGGGCTACCGCACGGGCGACATCGTCACGCCGGACTGCAAGAAGGTGGGCACGGTGGAGATGGGCGACGCCGTGGTTGCGGCGCTGTAAAGCAGGACGAAAGGGCATGCCGTCGAAGGCGTGCCCTTTTTTATTCGGCGCGCAGGTTTCGGGTCTTTGAAACGTGCGCCGAACATAGCGGCAAGTGCGGTTTTTGCCGCGCAAATTAACTGTTTCGTGTATATTGCTTCGATGGCGACGATCTCCCCGATCACGACTGTTACGAACATCCACGGCGAAAAAACTGCCCGTGTGATTTCGCTCGCCATCACCACTAAAGCAACGAAAGCGATTACCAAAACGATCACCATTCGTTGATCGCTCGTCGTGTGCCCGCTCATCTTCCCCGCGCGGCCACGCCGGGCGAGCGAAGCGGGGAAGTGTCCATATCAAGGGTAAGTCATGAACGTAGGTCTCGTAGGTTGGCGCGGCATGGTCGGCAGCGTGCTGATGCAGCGCATGCAGGAAGAACGTGATTTCGACCTGATCGAACCGGTGTTTTTCAGCACCAGCAACGCAGGCGGCGCGGCTCCGTCGTTCGCCAAAAACGAGACGAAGCTCAAGGACGCGAACAGCGTCGACGAGCTGAAGAAGTGTGACGTCATCATCACCTGCCAGGGCGGCGACTACACCAACGAGGTGTATCCGAAGCTGCGCGCGGCGGGCTGGACCGGCTACTGGATCGACGCGGCTTCGTCGCTGCGCATGAAGGACGACGCGGTCATCATCCTCGACCCGGTCAACCTGGACGTCATCAAGGACGCGCTGGTCAAGGGCCAGAAGGACTTCGTGGGCGGCAACTGCACGGTCAGCCTGATGCTGATGGCGCTGGGCGGCCTGTTCCGCGAAAACCTCGTCGACTGGATGACGGCCATGACCTACCAGGCCGCTTCGGGCGCGGGCGCGCAGAACATGCGCGAACTGCTCTCGCAGATGGGCGCGCTCAACGCGGCGGTTGCGACCGATCTGGCGAACCCGTCGTCGGCGATTCTCGACATCGACCGCAAGGTGCTGGCCACCATGAACAGCGACGCGATGCCCACGAGCCAATTCGGCGTGCCGCTGGCCGGCTCGCTGATTCCGTGGATCGACAAGGATCTCGGCAACGGCATGTCGAAGGAAGAATGGAAGGGCGGCGCGGAAACCAACAAGATCCTCGGCAAGCCCGCGATGGGCCAGCCGGGTTCGATCCCGGTCGACGGTCTGTGCGTGCGTATCGGCGCGATGCGCTGCCACTCGCAGGCGCTCACGATCAAGCTGAAGAAGGACGTGCCGCTCGACGAGATCAACGGCATCCTCGCTTCGGCCAACGACTGGGTCAAGGTCGTGCCGAACGAACGTGAAGCGTCGATGCGCGATCTGTCGCCGGCACAGGTGACGGGCACGCTGTCGGTGCCGGTCGGTCGCCTGCGCAAGCTGGCGATGGGCGGCGAGTATCTGTCGGCGTTTACGGTCGGCGATCAGCTGCTGTGGGGCGCGGCTGAACCGCTGCGTCGCATGCTGCGGATTCTGCTGGACAAGTGAATGAATTAAACTACGCGGCTAATGACGCGTAGCCAGGCAAAAAGCGCCGCGCCAGTCGCGGCGCTTTTTTATTTTTCGCGGCCTCGGCGCATGGCCAGCGAGCCCGACCCCATGAATTCCCGTTTGATCGACCGCCGCGCGAGCGGCGTGCCAGGGCCTCTGATGACCGTTCGACTTGACTCTGTTCCCGCTGATCGGGGCACCCAAAACACCCAGGCGCGACGCGCCATGCAGGCTGCCGTGACCACGGCCGTGCTGGCGCTTGCCGGTGCGGCGCATGCCGCGACGCCGGCCAGCGCCGCGCCCGCTCAGGCCACGAGCGCCGCCGCTGCTGTCCCCGCTGCCGCTTCGGGCGCTTCCGAGGCTGCGCCTGCGCTGCCGGTGATCGGCCACTACACCGTGCATCCGGGCCAGTCGCTGCATGACGTAGCCGTCGACGTCACGCAGTCGCACGACAAGACGACGCTCGCGCGTGCGAGCCAGGCGCTGTTCGACGCCAATCCCAACGCGTTCATGAAGCATGATCCGAGCCGCCTGAAGGTGGGGGCGACGCTCGACGTGCCGGGTACGCCGGATATGGCGAGCGGGGCGTCGGGCGTGACGGCGGCTTCTGCGCCGGAGGCCAGCGCCTCGGCGGCGGCTTCCGCTTCGGTTGCAACGGCCAGCACGGCTGCCGCATCGGCTGTGGCTGTGGCGAACGCATCCGCGCCTGAGGCGGCTTCGAGTGCGGCCAGCGAGGCCATCGCTCCCGCGGCTTCGGCTGCGTCGGCCACAGCTAGCGCGCCCGCTGCGGCTGCGCCGTCCAGCGACGCGCATTCGTGGAGCGGCGCGGTACAGGTCGCGCCGTCCAGCGCGGTTGCCGCAACGCCGCCCGTCAAGGTTTCCAGCCTTCAGCAACTTCTCGCGCTCAAGAATCGCGTGCTGATGGCGCTACAGCACCACGGCAAGCCGGCGCAGGTCGCCGGTAGTGCCAGCGGCGCTTCGGCGGGCGTGCCAGGTGGCGCGGCTGCTGGTGGCGCGGCTGGCGCGAACGACGCGCAGCCCGAAGTGTTGCCGATCACGTGGGCCGTCGTCGCGGCGGTCCTGCTGGCCTTTGTCGCGCTGATCGTGCGTCTGCTCACGCGCAAGCGCCGCAAGGCCGTGCCCGTCGCGGACGCGCCGGTCGAGCAACCGCTCGCGCCCGCTGCGTACGCCGTAGCGCAAGAGCATGAAGCACACGAAGAAGCGACGCACGAAGCAACCCCGCTGACCCACTCTGTCACGGAGCACCCCGAGGCCGAGTCGCAGGCGCACAACCCGCAGCCCGACGCCGAACTCGACCACGCCGCTGATGCGGCGAGCCTGTCGGCTGCCGCCGAACTCGGCGCGGAGGCTCTCCCGCCGACGCTCTTCGAAGCGCCGCACGCCGAAACCACGGACGGTCCGGCCGAGCTCCACGCCGAGCGCACCGAGCACGGCACCCACCCGCACGGCGTCGAGCCGGGCGAGCCACAATCGCTGGCTGACGCGACGGACGCCGTGAGTTTTGCTGCCGCGGCCGAACTGGGCGCAGAGGCATTGCCGTCCGAAAGCGTCACCGGCGTACGCACGACCGGCGAAGCGGAAGAACTGGCGCGCGAAGCCGAAGCAGCCGGGACCGAAGCAGAAGCCAGCGCCGAACCGGCAAGCGACGAACCACAACTGCCCACGGCCCCGCATTCCACGACCGGCGCTGAAGTGCGCCCGATCGAGCTGACGATGCCGGGCGACGAAACCACACCCGCGCTCCACGAACCCGAATCGCACGCGAGTGCAGAGCCGGTCGCCGAAACGCAGCATGTCGAACCCGTAGTCCCCGCAGTTTCCGTAGAACAAGAAATGGCCCAACTGGAAGTACCGAAAGAGTTTCCGAAGTCCGCAGTAGACGCGCTTGGCAGCCTCGACATGCCGCTGCCGCCGCGCGTCGATGTCCCCGAATTCCCGTCCGGCGGCTTGCCCAGCTTCTCGCTGGGCAGCGAGCCGGTCGCCACGCCCGAGACGATCGCGCGTCAGTCGCTGCCGTTCGCCGAACCGCCCGCACCGCCGGTCGGCCAGGCCATCGAAGCCGGCACGGCCGGCTTTGGCTCGATCGCCGGCCTGGGCGCTGCCATGGGCACGTCGCCGGTCGGTGCGCCGCCGACGGGCGCGCCGCGCTTTGGCGCGCTCTCGCTCGACTTCGACCTGAACCTGCCGCCTGATTCCGCCGAGCCGCTGCCGGTCTTTACGCCGGAGCAACTCGGCCGCATCGCTCGCAACAAGCTGGATCTCGCGCACGAATACATCGAGCTGGGCGACCTCGCCGGCGCACGCGCGCTCATCAACGAAGTGATCGAGTCGAACGACCACGCCACGCGCGCCGACGCGCAGGCGCTGTTGTCCACGCTCTCGCCGCTGTCCTGAGCGCCGCCTGCCGTATGCGTATCGCGCTTGGAATCCAGTACGACGGGGCCGCGTTCTGCGGCTGGCAATCGCAGCCGCACGGCAAGACCGTGCAGGACGCGCTCGAACGCGCCCTGCGTGAGTTCGCCTGCGTGCCGCTGTCCACGGTGGTCGCGGGCCGCACGGATACGGGTGTGCATGGTCTCGGCCAGGTCGTTCACTTCGACACGGAACTCGACCGCACGCCGTTCTCGTGGGTGCGCGGCACCAACGCGTTCCTGCCCTCGACCGTGGCGGTGCAATGGGCGAAGCCGATGCCCGACACTTTCCACGCGCGCTTCGCGGCCTTCGAGCGCACCTACTACTACGCGCTTTACGTGAACGCGGTGCGCTCGCCGATGCTGGCGGCGCGCGCGGGCTGGATCCACACGCCGCTCGACGTCGATGCGATGCGCGAAGCGGCCCAATGCCTGATCGGCCAGCATGATTTTTCGGCGTTCCGCTCGTCGGAGTGCCAGTCGAAAACGCCGGTCAAGCATCTCTATCAGATCGATATCCGGCCGCAGGGAGACTTCATCCACTTCCGCTTTCGCGCTAACGCCTTCCTGCATCACATGGTGCGCAACCTGATGGGTTGCCTCGTGGCGGTGGGGCGCGGTCGCTATCCGCCGTCCTGGATGGCCGAGGTGCTGGCGGGGCTCGATCGCGGCAAGGCCGCGCCGACCTTCATGCCCGACGGCCTGTATCTCGCTCAGGTAGGTTATCCTGACGAGTTCGGCGTTCCTGCTGCGCACACGGCCAGCGTGCCGTGGAGCACGGTGTGGAGCGACGCGGTGTGATTGGCCGTGCGTTGCGGTCAATTGCCCGCATCTTGCATTCATATTCGCCGATTCCACCGTCAATCAATACGATAATTTCGAGCCACCAGTCATGACGTCAGTCGAGCCAACCGTCGCCGGGCATCGTACCCGCATCAAGCTCTGTGGGCTTTCGACGCCCGAAGCGGTCGCGCACGCCATCGACCTTGGCGCCGACGCCATCGGTCTCGTGTTCTATCCGCCCAGCGCGCGTTCGGTGAGCGTGGCGCAGGCGGTCGAACTGACGCACGATATTCCGCCGTTTGTTTCGGTGGTGGGGCTGTTTGTGAACGCCACGCCGCAGTGGATCAGCGAAGTGGCGAGCAACGTCTCGCTCACGCTCCTGCAGTTCCACGGCGACGAAACGCCGCGCCAGTGCGAGGCGCTGGCGGCCGTTGCCGGTTTGCCCTGGTTGCGGGCGCTGCGAGTGGCGGCGGATACTCAACCGGCCGATTTGATAGAATCGGCGAATAGTTATTCATCAGCCAGCGGCCTGCTTTTCGACACTCATGTCGATGGCTACGGCGGCGGCGGGAAGGTTTTCGATTGGTCACTTATCCCCGCAGGGCTCGCGCGTCGGGCCGTTTTGAGTGGTGGCTTGAACGCGCAAAACGTCGGTGATGCGATTCGCCAGGTGCGTCCGTTCGCCGTCGATGTCTCCAGTGGCATCGAGGTCGAGGGCGCGAAGGGCGTGAAGGATCACGCCCGCATGGCGGCGTTCGTGCGCGCAGTGCGCGAAGCGGACGCGGGATAATTTCTTTGGCCAGCCAGCCCTTGCGCAACGCAAGGCGCCCCGGTTGGCGGAGCGAGTGACTTATGTACAATTTGCCCGATGAACGCGGCCATTTCGGCCAATATGGCGGCGTGTTCGCTGCCGAAACCCTGATGCAGGCGATCGAGGAACTGCGCGTGGCTTACGCGAAGTTCAAGGACGATCCCGACTTTGTTGCTGAATATCAGCGCGAGTTGAAGCATTTTGTCGGCCGGCCATCGCCGATCTATCACGCGCAACGCTGGAGCGAGCTGGTTGGCGGCGCGCAGATCTATCTCAAGCGCGAAGACCTGAACCACACCGGCGCCCACAAGGTGAACAACGTGATCGGCCAGGCGCTGCTGGCTCGCCGCATGGGCAAGCCGCGCGTGATCGCCGAAACCGGCGCGGGCCAGCACGGCGTGGCCACGGCTACCATCGCGGCGCGCTTCGGCATGGAATGCGTGGTCTACATGGGCGCGGAAGACGTGCGCCGCCAGGCCGCCAACGTCTACCGCATGAAGCTGCTGGGCGCGACAGTCGTGCCGGTCGAATCCGGCTCGCGCACGCTCAAGGACGCGCTCAACGAAGCGATGCGCGACTGGGTCACCAACGTCGAAAACACCTTCTACATCATCGGCACCGTGGCGGGGCCGCACCCGTACCCGATGATGGTGCGCGACTTCCAGCGCGTGATCGGCGACGAATGCCGCGTGCAGATGCCCGAAATGACGGGGCGCCAGCCCGACGCCGTGATCGCCTGCGTGGGCGGCGGATCGAATGCGATGGGGATCTTTTACCCGTATATCGACGATAGTTCGGTGCAGTTGATTGGCGTGGAACCGGCCGGCGACGGCATGGAAACGGGCCGTCACGCCGCGTCGCTGGCAGCTGGCACGCCGGGCGTGCTGCACGGCAACCGTACCTACCTGCTGCAGGACGAGAACGGCCAGATCATCGAAACGCATTCGGTTTCGGCGGGCCTCGACTACCCGGGCGTCGGTCCCGAGCACGCGTGGCTCAAGGACAGCGTCCGCGCGCAGTACGTGACCGTCGACGACGAGGAAGCGCTCAAGGCATTCCACGACTGCTGCCGCATTGAAGGCATCATCCCGGCGCTCGAATCGAGCCACGCGCTCGCGTACGCGGCGAAGCTCGCGCCGACGCTGCCCAAGGACAAGGTTCTGCTGGTGAACCTGTCGGGCCGCGGCGACAAGGACATGCACACGGTCGCTGAGCGATCGGGCATTCAGTTCTGAGCGCCCGGAGCGATACGACCGATGCGTGACGAGTTCGACGAGCCGGAAATGCCGGCGCCCGTGAGTGAAGTGATGAGCAATCCCGCCGCCGAAGAAGTGGCGGCGCAGCCGCTCGCCTTGCCCACGGTGCCCGACACAATCCGGCTCCTGAACCGCGATTTTCTGACCGATGCGGCGAACCTGCCCGATGCCTCGATCGACCTGATCGTCGCCGATCCGCCTTACGGGCTCGGCAAGGACTACGGGAACGACTCCGACATGCGTTCGGGCGAGGACTTCCTCTCCTGGACCTATGAGTGGCTGGACCTGGCTATCCCCAAGCTCAAGCCCAGCGGCTCGCTTTACGTGTTTTGCACCTGGCAGTACGCGCCCGAGATCTTCGTCTATCTGAAGTCGAAAATGACGATGATTAACGAGATCGTCTGGGATCGTCGCGTTCCCAGCATGGGCGGCACGACTCGCCGCTTTACCTCGGTGCATGACAACATCGGTTTCTTCGCGGTATCGAAGGATTACTACTTCGATCTCGATCCCGTCCGCATCCCGTACGATGCCGCCACGAAGAAGGCGCGTTCGCGCAAGTTGTTCGAAGGCAGCAAGTGGCTGGAGCTTGGCTATAACCCCAAAGACGTCTGGTCCGTTTCGCGGCTGCATCGCCAGCACGCGGAACGCGTCGATCACCCGACCCAGAAGCCTCTGGAAATTGTCGAGCGCATGGTGCTCGCGAGCTGCCCGCCGGGTGGCCGCGTGCTGGACCCGTTCATGGGCAGCGGCACCACGGCAGTCGCCTGCGCGCGTCAGAAGCGCGAATTCGTCGGCTATGAAATCAATGAAAGTTACTGCGCGATCGCGCGCGAACGCGTGAGTCTGGCCGCTGTTGCGGCCCCCGCGTCCGTTGCGCCCGCGACCGTTGCGGCGAGCGCCTGAAGCGCGCCGTCGGCGTTCGCGCCGCGCAGTATCACCGAATCTGAGGACCCTGAAATGTCCCGCATCAAGAGCAAATTCGAGGCGCTCGCCGCCTCCGGCAAGAAAGGCCTGATCCCGTTCATGACGGCAGGCGACCCCGATCCGGCCCGCACCGTCGAGTTCATGCATGCGCTCGCCGCCGGCGGCGCCGACGTGATCGAACTGGGTGTGCCGTTTTCCGATCCGATGGCCGACGGCCCGGTGATCCAGCAGTCGTCGGAGCGCGCGCTCGCCAAGGGCGTCACGCTCAAGAGCGTGCTGGCCGACGTCAAGCGCTTCCGCGAAACCGATAACGCCACGCCCGTCGTGCTGATGGGCTACGCCAACCCGATCGAACGCATGGGCGCTGAAGCCTTCGCCGCTGCCGCGCAGGAAGCAGGCGTGGACGGCGTGCTGGTGGTGGACTATCCGCCCGAGGAATCGGTGGAGTTCGCCGCGAAGATGAAGGCCGCCGACATCGACCCGATCTTCCTGCTCGCGCCCACCTCGACCGACGAGCGCATCGCGGAAGTTGGCCGCATGGCCAGTGGCTACGTCTATTACGTGTCGCTCAAGGGCGTGACGGGCGCCGCGAATCTGGACGTGGCGAGCATCGCGAGTAAAATCCCGGCGATCAAGGCGCGCGTGCCGCTGCCCGTTGGCGTGGGCTTCGGTATTCGCGACGCGCAGACCGCCGCCGCGGTGGCTGAAGTGTCCGACGCCGTGGTGATCGGCAGCCGCATCGTGCAGCTGCTCCAGCAGGCCGCGCCCGACACCGCAGCAGATTCGCTTACGCAATTTATCGCCGACATTCGGACCGCGCTCGACGCGGTTTCGGACAAAGGCAGGTGAGCGAGAAATAAGACTGCTGTAAAATCCAGTTTTCGCCATGCGCGGTCGGGGTCAGAACCCGGTCGAAATGACAGCCGTATAGAACCGGCCGCCGCGCCCGCGCATCACGATTGAAGGAAGAAACAACATGAGCTGGCTCGATAAACTGCTGCCGCCCAAGATCAAGCAAACCGATCCGAAAAGCCGCAAGAGCATTCCGGAAGGTCTGTGGATCAAGTGCCCCTCGTGCGAAGCGGTGCTGTACCGCAACGACGTGGAAGCAAACCTCCACGTCTGCCCGAAGTGCGACCACCACATGCGCATCAACGCGCGTGAACGTCTGGACGGTCTGCTCGATCCGGAAGGCCGCTATGAAATCGGCCAGGAGATCGTGCCGGTCGACGCGCTGAAGTTCAAGGACAGCCGCAAGTACCCGGACCGTATCAAGGAAGCGATGGACGACACCGGCGAAACCGACGCCATGGTCGTCATGGGCGGCGCGATCCACACGCTGCCTTGCGTGGTCGCCTGCTTCGAGTTCTCGTTCATGGGCGGCTCGATGGGTTCGGTGGTCGGCGAGCGTTTCGCACGCGGCGCGCAGAACGCGCTCGAGCAACAAGTGCCGTTCATCTGCTTCACCGCTTCGGGCGGCGCGCGCATGCAGGAAAGCCTGCTGTCGCTCATGCAGATGGCCAAGACCACGGCCATGCTGACCAAGCTCTCGGAAGCCAAGCTGCCGTTCATCTCCGTGCTGACCGACCCGACCATGGGTGGCGTGTCGGCGAGCTTCGCGTTCCTGGGCGACGTGGTGATCGCCGAGCCGAAGGCGCTGATCGGCTTCGCCGGCCCGCGCGTGATCGAGCAGACGGTGCGCGAGAAGCTGCCGGAAGGCTTCCAGCGTTCGGAATTCCTGCTGCAGAAGGGCGCGATCGACATGATCGTCGACCGCCGCAAGCTGCGCGAGGAAATCGCCCAGCTGATGGCAATCATGCAACGCCAGCCCGCCGACGCGGTGGCCTGAGCCGATCAGGATGGAACGCGCGGAACTTCATGATTCCGCGCCGTGTCAGACGCGCCGCGAGCGAAAGCAAGCGGCGCGTTGTCATTTCCGCGATAATGCCGTGTTTTCGTAGCTGACTCGTCGGCTACGCCGCATTGATCCACTCGCGCTGCACTGTCCGATAATCCCGAAATCGTCCCGATGAGTACCTTTCCCACCCTCGACGCGTGGCTCACGCATCTCGAAACCGCGCATCCGGTTGGCATCGACATGGGCCTTGGCCGCATCAGCCAGGTCAAGGACGCGCTGAACCTGAAGTTCGCCTGTCCGATCTTCACGGTCGGCGGCACCAACGGGAAGGGCTCGACCTGCGCGATTCTGGAAACGATTCTGCTGAAGGCCGGCTATCACGTCGGCTGTCATACGTCGCCGCACCTGCTGTCGTTCAACGAGCGCGCACGCATCGACGGCCAGCAGGCCAGCGACGCCGATCTGCTGCCGCATTTCGAAGCCGTGGAGGCCGCGCGTAACTCGCTGGCCACGCCGGTGTCGCTCACGTATTTCGAATTCACGACGCTGGCGATCATGCATCTGTTCGCCTCGCGCGGGCTCGACGCCGTGATCTTCGAAGTGGGTCTGGGTGGGCGTCTGGACGCGGTGAACATCCTCGATGCCGATTGCGCGATTGTGACCAGCATCGACCTCGATCACACCGAATACCTCGGCGATACGCGCGAGAAGATCGCCTTCGAGAAGGCCGGCATCTTCCGCGCGGGCCGTCCGGCGATCTGCTCCGACCCGCTGCCGCCGCAAACGCTGATCGATCATGCAGAAGCGATCGGCGCTGAACTGTGGCTCTTCGGCCGCGATTTCCGCTATGAAGGCGCGCCCGGCAACGAGCGTCAGCAATGGAGCTACGTTGGTCCGACGCAACGCCGCTCGGCGCTTGCGTATCCGGCGCTGCGCGGCGCGAATCAACTGATCAATACCTCGGCGGCGCTGGCGGCGCTGGAGTCGATGCGCGACCGTTTGCCGGTGTCGGCGCAGGACATTCGTCTGGGTCTCGCCAACGTCGAACTGCCGGGCCGCTTCCAGGTGCTGCCGGGCAAGCCCGCGATCATTTTCGACGTGGGCCACAATCCGCACGCGGCGGCGGTGCTCGGGCAAAATCTCGGCAGCATGGGCTATTTTCCGTACACGTACGCGGTTTTTGGCGCCATGCGCGACAAAGACATCGCGGGCGTGATCGGCCACCTGAAGGGCGAGGTCGACCACTGGTGCGTGACCGGCCTGCCGGGTCCGCGCGCGGCATCGGCGCAGGAACTGGAGGATGTGCTGCGCGAAGCCGGGGTCGAAGACGGCGACGACAGCAGCGTCACCCGCTATGAAACGCCCGCCGAGGCGTTTCAAGAAGCGCTAAAACGGGCTACCGAAAATGATAGAATCGTTGTTTTCGGGAGTTTTCTGACAGTCGCCGGCGTCATGGCCTGGCGGAAGTCACAGCAGCACTGATCGCGCGGCATCCTGCAAGCCGCCACGCACAGGCAAAAAGCAGCCATACATGGGAATTTTCTCGTTCGGCAAGAAAGACGACGCGCCCCGCCGACGCGGTGCCGAAGCGGGCTCCACCACCCGGCGGAGCAGTCAGAACACGCGCGTGGAGCGGCGTAGCCGCCGGCCGGACCGCACGCGCGATGCCGAGGCGATGCTCCTCGATCCCACGTTGCCCGAAAAGCAGCGCGCGCGCCGCCGCCTCGTGGGCGCGATCGCGCTCGTGCTGGCCGCCATCGTGATCCTGCCGATGGTGCTGGATTCCCATCCGAAGCCCGTCACCGACGACATCGCCATCGACATTCCGAGTCACCCCGCGCCGCAGAACGCCGCGCGCGACGACGAGGACACCCAGGCGGGTGTCGCACCCGACAATCCTGCCGCGCCGGAAGCGGCGCTGGGTGCGTCGGGTCTTGCGGCGGCAAGCAGCGCCAATGCGCCTGCCCAGAGCAAGCAATCCGCACCAGCGGGGCAAGCGACGAAATCCGCTCAAGTCGCGCCGGCCGCGCCGTCGAAACCCGCGCCTGCCGCACAGGCGCAGACGCCGGCTACTCAATCGACGACCCAATCGACTCAAGCCGCCCAGGCGCCGAAGGCCGCAGCGCCCGCTGCCAGGCCGGCTGCGACCGAAGCCTCGAACGACAGCGACGCTGGCACGCCAGCCGCTCCGCCGGGTGCGCGCTTTGCCGTGCAGCTCGGCGCGTTCCCGGACGCCGCCGCCGCCAATCGCTGGGTCACCAAGTTGAAAGCTGCGGGCGTACCCGCATATACCGAACAGCGCAAGGAAACCGACGGCTCCACACGCACCCTGTTGCGCGCGGGACCGTTCCCGGACCGCGCGGCCGCCTCTGAGGCGATCGCGAAGGTGCGCGGCGCGGGCCTGGCGTCCGGTTCGAACGGCAACGCCGAATAAGCCGTCGATGTTCACGGCATTCGACTACGCTGTAATGGCGGTAATTGGTCTGTCCGCGCTGCGTGGCGCGTGGCGTGGCTTTATCGGCGAGATTTTCGGGTTGATTGGCTGGATCGCGGCGTTCATTGTGGGATGCCGTTTTGTGGATCGCGTGGTGCCCTTCATTCCGGCGAACTGGCCGGGCGGGGCGCTGACCCAGTGGCTGATCGCCTTCGCGTTGATCGTGATCGCCGTGGTGCTGGTGGCAGGCGTGGGTAACGCCGTGCTGAGCCGGCTCGTGCAGGTGAGCGGATTGTCCGGTGTGGACCGCTCGCTTGGGATGCTGTTTGGCCTCGTGCGAGGCGTCGTGCTGGTGCTGATTCTCGTCGTCCTTGCGGGACTGACCGAGCTGCCCCAGCAGGACTTCTGGCGCAAGGCGCTGCTGCGGCCCTATGCCGAGCAGGGCGTGCACGAGCTGAAACCGCTGTTGCCCGAAACGCTCGCGTCCTACGTTCACGTCTGATCAGAAGCTGATCGCGTGACGCAGGCCCGGCCCGAAGACAAGTACTGCCCCTTCGCGGCGCTTTGCGCCGGCTCTGCCGGCCGCCGTCACCGCGTCGTTACCGATTTCGCTTTTTTGAAGGACCTGCCATGTGCGGCATCGTAGGCGTAGTTTCCCGTTCTCCCGTCAACCAGCTCCTCTATGACGCGTTGCTGCTCCTGCAGCATCGTGGCCAGGACGCGGCCGGCATCGCCACCGCGAACGGCAGCACGTTCCATATGCACAAGGCCAACGGCATGGTGCGGGACGTGTTCCGCACGCGCAACATGCGGAGCCTCCCCGGCAACAGCGGCATCGGCCAGGTGCGTTATCCGACGGCCGGCTCGGCGTCGAGCGAAGAAGAAGCCCAGCCGTTCTACGTGAACGCGCCCTTCGGCATCGTGCTCGCCCACAACGGCAATCTCACCAACTGGCAACAGTTGAAGGAAGAGATGTTCCGTGTGGACCGCCGCCACATCAACACCCGTTCCGACACCGAAGTGCTGCTCAACGTGCTCGCGCACGAAGTGCAGCTCGCCAGCACCGGCCTTGAACTCGACCCGGCTGCGCTCTTCAAGGCTGTCTCGGGCGTGCATCGCCGTCTGCGCGGCTCGTACGCGATCGTCTCGCTGATCGCCGGCTACGGCCTGCTCGCGTTCCGCGACCCGTTCGGCATCCGTCCGCTGTGTATCGGCAAGCAGGAAACGCCGGAAGGCACGGAATGGATGCTGGCTTCGGAATCGGTGGCGCTCGAAGGCATTGGCTTCGAATTCGTGCGCGACGTGCGCCCCGGCGAAGCGGTGTTCATCGACTTCGAAGGTAACTTCCACGCGCAACAATGCGCGGTCACGCCCAAGCTCAACCCCTGTATCTTCGAACTCGTGTACCTCGCGCGTCCGGATTCGGTGCTCGACGGCGTGCCGGTCTACAACGCGCGTCTGCGCATGGGCGACTATCTCGCCGAGAAGATCCAGCGCGAACTGCCCGACGTGAAGATCGACGTGGTGATGCCGATTCCCGATTCGTCGCGTCCCGCGGCGATGCAGGTGGCCAACAAGCTGGGCGTGGAATACCGCGAAGGCTTCTTCAAGAATCGCTATGTGGGCCGCACCTTCATCATGCCGGGCCAGGCGATGCGCAAGAAGTCGGTGCGCCAGAAGCTCAACGCCATGGGCATCGAGTTCAAGGGCAAGAACGTCCTGATCATCGACGATTCGATCGTGCGCGGCACCACCTCGCAGGAAATCGTGCAGATGGCGCGCGACGCAGGCGCGACCAAGGTGATCTTCGCTTCGGCGGCGCCGCCCGTGAAATTCCCGAACGTGTACGGCATCGACATGCCTACGCGCGGCGAACTGGTGGCGCATGGCCGCACGGATGAAGAAGTCGCGCGCATCATCGGCGCCGACTACCTCGTCTATCAGGACGTGGAGTCGCTCAAGAAGGCCGTGCGCGACATCAACCCGGAACTGGGCGACTTCGAAGCCTCCTGCTTCGACGGCGAGTACATCACCGGCGACATCACCAGCGCCTACCTCGACAACATCGAGGCCGCGCGTCTTGCGCCGCAATCGCAGTCGGATCGCGATGCTGCGAGCGATGCACAGGACGGCGGCACGCGTTCGCAACTGCACCTGCAACTGTCGGTGGAGTGATGGACGACGCCAGGCGTGCCGCGTGCAGCCTGGCGTGTGATTTCGAAAGCCCGTTTTTGCCGATGCAGAAGCGGGCTTTTTTGCGTCTGTGCGCCGGGCGATAAAATGCCTTCTTTCAGGCCATTTTCTTTTTCCTGGGTGAGTGCATCATGGCGGTGATTCGTGGCTTGTTTGTCTATCCGGTGAAATCGTGCGGCGCGATCGCGCTCGATCACGCGCAGCTCGAAACGCAAGGGCTGATGTGGGATCGGCACTGGATGGTTGTGGACGCAACGGGCCGATTCGTCTCGCAGCGTGAATATGCCGCGATGGCGCGCGTCGTGCCGGCCTTCGTGGAGGAAGGCGTGCAGCTCACGATGGAAGGCATCGAAACGGCGTTGACGCTGCCGTTTGAGCCGCGCGGCAACGAAGCGCGCGTGAACGCCACGGTCTGGAAAGACACTTTCGATGCGCTCGACTAAG